>NZ_CP007441.1:1892543-2207967 GCF_000590475.1 Stutzerimonas stutzeri
CGGCTTGGTATCCTCCGCAATCGATTAGGGATGAGCACGCCGCCGAAGGCGATCCTCTGCCGAAGGTCGTGCCGGCAGGACCGGATAATCCGCTGGGGCCGTACAAGCTGAGCCTGGCGCTGCCGGGTTATCTTATCCACGGCTCGAACAAAAAATTCGGCATTGGCATGCGTGTGAGCCACGGTTGTTTTCGAATGTTGAACCATAACGTTCTGGAGCTGGCCGAGTTGGTCAAGGTGGGAACATCGGTGCGGATTATCGACGAGCCTTACAAGTTCGGTGTAAGCGAGGGCAAGATCTACCTGGAGGCGCATACGCCGCTGCAGGATGAGGATAAGCATATGACGCTTATGGATAAGCATGCAGTGGTGGTCAATACGCTGCTCAAGCGTGACGAAGCGGCCGGTGTGCTGCAGTTGGATTGGGAAATGGTTCGCGAGATCATCGCTGGCGAAGACGGCCTGCCGATCCAGATCGCGGAACAGGGGCAAGCTTTGGCCAACCACGAAGAGTCGATCTTTTGAAGTCTTGATGGATTGAGTTGATTATCTGGCACCCACAAAAAAGCCGACCTGTTTGCAGGTCGGCTTTTTTATCGCCTGAAGCTTACTTGCGGCTGGCGCGTTCCAGCATACGCAGTGCACGCTCGTTGGCCTCGTCAGCAGTCTGCTGAGCCTTCTGAGCAGCCTGCATGGCCTCGTCGGCCTTGCTGTACGCTTCGTCGGCACGAGCCTGAGCACGGGCAGCGGCGTCTTCGGTCGCGGTCAGACGGGCTTCGCTTTCCTTGGTCATGCTGTTGCTGCAACCAGTAGCCAGAACTGCGGCGAAAGCCAGAGCAGAAAATTTCAGAACGTTGTTCATCGTGTTCCCCTTAAGGATGAAATCCATGGCAACTTCCGTTATGGAAAGTTGGCGCGCACATACTACCGATAAGTTGCGCTAAGTAAACTGAGGCAAGCAGCGGTTACCACATATTTTCTGCAAGCTCATTCTTTTTCACGGCATCCACCGGCCCGACGATTAAAAAACAATCAGAACCAGCCGCTGCACTCGATACATGGACCGGTCGGAGGGTTGAAAAGTTGCACTTCGCGTGCGATTCGGCGAGTGAACGCTATATCGCTCAGCTCTGCTTCGAAGCGCTACCAACTAATCAATTGAAGCCAAGTCTTACATGGCGGTAGCATGCATCGTCCAGTAACAACAAGAATGGGGAATGTGCGGCCTCGCACACAGCTCCAAGTCGATAGGGCAGGCAAGCCTGCAGAGGAGGCGAGATGACCGAGAAGCTAACCATCTACCATGATCGAACGGGCCGCCAGTTCGAGACCACCGTGGACGGCTATCGCGCCTATCTTGCATATGTCGATTTGGGTAAACAGACGCTGGATATCTATCGGACCTTCGTGCCTGATGTGCTTCGTGGGCGCGGCGTCGCCGCTGTGTTGGCTCAGCACGCGCTGGATTACGCGGCAAGCGAGGGCTATACAGTGATTCCGTCCTGTTCGTATGTGGAGTGGTACATGGAACGGCGGGGCAGTTCGACGAGCAGTATCGACAGCGAATAAAAGAAAAACGCCGGCAAGCGGCGTTTTCCTACTACTGCCCCCGTCAGCCGCGAGCGCGCTTGGGCAATATGTCTTTCAGCTTCGTATGCATGCCGAGGATAGCTTTTTCAGTGGCTTCCCAATCGATGCAGGCATCGGTAATGGATACACCGTACTTCAGGTCCGCGAGGTCCTTGGGAATTGGCTGACTGCCCCAGCCCAGGTGACTTTCTACCATCAGTCCGACGATCGAATTGTTGCCCTCGAGGATCTGATTGGCCACGTTATCCATGACCAGCGGCTGTAATGCCGGATCTTTGTTGGAGTTCGCGTGGCTGCAATCGACCATGATGTTAGGGGTGATACCGGCCTTGTTCAGCTCCTGTTCGCACACTGCCACACTGACCGAGTCATAGTTGGGCTTGCCATTGCCGCCGCGCAGCACGACATGTCCGTAGGCGTTGCCTTTGGTCGTGACGATGGAGACACCACCGGACTGATTGATGCCAAGGAAGCGGTGCGGGCTGGATACCGATTGTAGTGCATTGATCGCAACGGTCAGGCTGCCATCGGTCCCATTCTTGAAACCCACCGCCGAGGACAGGCCTGAGGCCATCTCGCGGTGTGTCTGGGACTCAGTGGTGCGCGCACCGATGGCCGACCAACTGATCAGGTCCTGCAAGTATTGCGGGGAGATCGGGTCCAGCGCTTCGGTAGCGGTGGGCAGGCCCATTTCGGCAAGGTCGAGCAGCAATTGACGGCCGATGTGCAGGCCATCCTGGATCTTGAACGAGTCGTCCATATACGGATCATTGATCAGCCCCTTCCAGCCGACCGTGGTCCGTGGCTTCTCGAAGTACACCCGCATGACCAAAAACAGACTGTCGGACACCTTGTCGGCCAGTACCTTGAGGCGCTCAGCGTATTCATGTGCAGCTTTGAGATCATGAATCGAGCAAGGGCCGATCACCACGAACAGCCGGTGATCCTTGCCGTCGAGGATGTCGCGTACCACCTGGCGTCCATCGGAGACGGTCTTCTGTGCGGAGGCGGTCAGCGGTATGTCGCGCTTGAGCTGCTCCGGCGTAATAAGAGTCTCGTTGGAGGAAACGTTAAGGTCATCGATCGGTAAATCAGCCATCGTGTTCTCGTCAGGGTCACGGATGCCGTCCGCCAGCCATCCCGGTGCGGCGGAGCAGGGCTTTAATGCGCAGCGGGGAGGCGGAACCTTATCGCGTATTGTGTGGCCTCGACAATGATCTTGAAGCTGGACCATGGCATCGCTGCCTCCGATACCGTCTCGCGCCCGCTGTGCAATCGATCGTGGCGACTGGGCGCTGCCTTGGGACGCTGATAAGGTGGTAATTCAAGCGCGCCATCGGTGGCGTCCTACTGTTCTGTAGCTGGAGTTCTGCATGACCGCACCCCATCCTCGAATTGGAATCATTGGCACTGGTGCCATCGGTGGCTTCTACGGACTGATGCTCGCCCGGGCCGGTTACGACGTGCACTTCCTGCTGCGTAGCGAATATGAGGCGGTCAAGCTGAACGGGCTGCACGTGAACAGCGCGGTGCACGGCTCGTTGCACCTGGATGCAGTGCAGGCCTATCGGCACGCCGCGGATATGCCCAAATGCGACTGGCTACTGGTAGGGGCGAAAAGCACCAGCAACCCGGAGCTGGCCCCGCTGATCGTGGAAGCTGCAGGAGACGATGCCAAGGTCGTGGTGTTACAGAATGGTCTGGGAATCGAAGATGACCTGCGCGTGTTGCTGCCGAACAATATTCATCTGCTTGGCGGCCTCTGTTTTATCTGTGCTCATCGCTCGGCACTGGGAGTCGTCGAGCATCAGGCGCTTGGCGGGGTCAATCTAGGTTACCACTCGGGTTCGGCGGCAACGCCAGAGCAACAGCAGGCCCTGATCGAGGAGGGCGTGGCGATGTTCCGCGCGGCGGGTGTCGAATCCAATGCGGCCGCCAATCTTGCTCAGGCGCGCTGGCAAAAATTGGTGTGGAACATGCCATACAACGGTCTTTCGGTCCTGCTGGATGCCGGCACAGCGCCATTGATGGCCGACCCCGACAGTCGAGCACTGGTCCGGTCGATCATGCTGGAAGCCTGTGGAGCGGCGACCGCTTGTGGTCATCCGCTGCCTGCGGTGCTCGTGGACCGGATGATGACCGCCACCGACCACATGCCCAACTATCTGCCGAGCATGTACCACGACCACGCGCATGGCCGTCCGATGGAGCTCGAGGCGATCTATGTCGCTCCGTTGGCCGCAGCGGCACAGGTCGGTTTTGCGATGCCCAAGACGGAGGCGCTCCTACAGGCTCTGCGTTTCATTGCTGCTCGCGCGGACCGCTAGGTCGATCATCTTGGACCAGTTCAACCAGCCGCCGGGCGGGCGTTCGGGGCGGTAGAGGTTTCTTTTAGGGCTGCTAAGCTCAAACGAGGCCGCGAGATTCCCTGCTTGAGGTCCAGGATGCGATCAGTCTGGCAGACTCGGCGACGTGTCCCTGGATAAGCTCGCTGTCCTAGTTCGCATAATGCAACGCAGCGAACCCGGCCGGGATCGCTGGGAGGCGGCACATACGGAAATGACCTAGAATTCCGATGTTCTGGTGCACAAAGTTATAAAAGTGGTGGCGTTCAGGCGTCATTGGCCTTTGAGGGATCTCTATGAAGCTTCAGCAACTGCGTTACATCTGGGAGGTAGCGCATCATGACCTCAATGTCTCGGCAACCGCGCAGAGCCTGTTCACGTCCCAACCCGGCATCAGCAAACAGATCCGCTTACTCGAGGACGAGCTCGGTGTAGAAGTCTTCGCTCGCAGCGGCAAACATCTGACCCGAGTCACTCCCGCTGGCGAACGAATCATCACTACCGCTGGCGAAATTCTTCGCAAATGTGAAAGCATCAAACAGATCGCCCAAGAGTTCTCCAACGAGAAACGTGGCACCTTGAGCATCGCGACCACTCATACCCAGGCCCGCTATGCCTTGCCGCAGGTGATTAGCGCGTTCATCAAGCAGTACCCGGACGTTTCCCTGCACATGCACCAGGGCACGCCCATGCAGATCGCCGAGATGGCTGCCGACGGCACTGTGGATTTCGCCATCGCCACCGAGGGGCTGGAGCTGTTCGGTGATCTGGTCATGATGCCGTGCTATCGCTGGAACCGTTGCGTGGTGGTACCGCAAGGGCATCCGCTGGCGAAAGCGGAAAAGCTCACCCTGGAAACCTTGGCGGAACATCCGATCGTGACCTATGTGTTCGGCTTTACCGGGCGTTCCAAGCTGGACGAAGCTTTCAGTCACAGAGGCTTGTCGCCGAAGGTGGTGTTTACGGCGGCAGACGCCGACGTCATCAAGACCTATGTGCGCCTGGGATTGGGGGTCGGAATCGTCGCGCGGATGGCGGTCGACGCCAAGCTCGACCCGGATCTGGTTGTGCTCGACGCCAGCGAGCTGTTCGAGCCTAGCGTGACCAAGATCGGGTTCCGCCGCGGCACTTTCCTGCGCGGCTTCATGTGCGATTTCATCGAAACCTTTGCCCCGCATCTCGATCGGGAAATGCTGGAAAAAGCTGTTCAATGCCGGAACAAGGTCGAGCTGGATGAGTTGTTCGACGATGTCGACCTGCCAACCTTCTAATAGCGGGACAATCGCGACCAATGCGAATCGGAGCCCCGTCCGCTGAGACGAAGCTGGGGCTCGGTTGATCCCGCTATGAGCTGACTCGGTAAGCCCCAGCTCATAGCGCAAACATTTAAATGCGTGAAGACGCCGTCAGCCGCTGGCAATCAGATTGCCGGCGTGCAGGCCGCATTCCTTCTGTGTTGACTCCTCCCACCACCAGCGGCCCTCGCGCTCATGCTGGTTCGGCAGCACCGGACGCGTGCATGGCTCGCAGCCGATGCTGATGAACCCGCGCTCATGCAAACTGTTGTACGGCACTTCCAGCATGCGGATATAGGCCCAGACTTCCTCGCTGGTCATCTGTGCCAACGGGTTGAATTTGTACAAGGTATGCTCTGGCGTCGAAAAGGCGGTGTCGATTTCGAGCACCGATACCTGGCTGCGCGTGCCGGGGCTCTGATCACGGCGCTGGCCGGTGGCCCAGGCTCGGACGCCGGTAAGCTTGCGTCGAAGCGGTTCGATCTTACGGATGCCGCAGCACTCGCCATGACCGTCGCGGTAGAAACTGAACAGGCCTTTCTCGTTGACCATCGGCTGCAGGAGGGCAGGGTCCGGCGTCATGATGTCGATGGCTATACCGTAATGCTCGCGAACCTGTTCAATGAAGCGATAGGTCTCGCTGTGCAGGCGACCGGTGTCGAGGCTGAACACCTTGACGTTCTTGTTCAGTTTCCAGGCCATGTCCACCAGCACGACATCTTCAGCGCCACTGAACGAGATCCAAAGGTCATCTCCGAACAGATCGAAGGCGAGCTTGAGAATGTCTTGCGGGGATTTGCCGGCGTAGGCAGATGCCAACTCGGCTACATCAATTGTTTGACTCATCAGGCGGCTTCCTTGGTCGGCGCTTGGCGCTCTGCTGGCCGCGGATATTAACAAATAGGCTTTATGACTCTAAATAACGTTTGGCGCTGCTATGCCTAACTTTAATGAATAAGGCCTCGCGTTGCGCCACTTGGGCCTTACCGTTAGAGTGCCGCTTCAATTTTTTGCTTTGAGGAGTGGCCCGTGGAAATAGCCTGTCTCGACTTGGAAGGTGTGCTGGTTCCGGAGATCTGGATCGCCTTTGCCGAGGCCACCGGAATCGAATCGCTCCGGGCAACCACGCGGGACATTCCTGACTACGATGTACTGATGAAGCAGCGCCTGCGCATCCTCGACGAGCATGGCCTGAAGCTGTCGGATATTCAGGCGGTTATCGCTACCCTGAAGCCGCTCGACGGCGCAGCTGAGTTCGTCGATTGGTTGCGTGAACGTTTTCAGGTTGTGATCTTGTCGGATACCTTCTACGAGTTTTCGCAACCGCTGATGCGTCAGTTGGGTTTCCCGACGCTGCTTTGCCATCGGCTGATCACCGACGAGTCGGGTCGTGTCGTTAACTATGAGCTGCGCCAGAAGGATCCCAAGCGTCAATCGGTGATCGCTCTGAAAAGCCTGTACTACCGCGTCATTGCCGCTGGCGATTCGTACAATGACACCACCATGCTCGCCGAGGCGCATGCCGGCATCCTTTTCCATGCACCGGATAACGTCATTCGGGAGTTTCCGCAATTCCCGGCTGTGCATACCTTTGAGGCGCTCAAGCAGGAATTCCTCAAGGCGTCCAATCGCACGCTCGAGCTTTAACCCGGCCAAGATTCAGCCTCGGATTCGTCGGGTGGACTCGCGCTTCACCGGTCCACCTTGACGGCCGTGCGGAGGCGCTGAAGGATAGCAATCGCCCTCAGCCCAGAGGCGCGTCGAGCCGCGGGCCTGCGGTCACCGGCTATAGTCCTTCCAGCGTCTCCATCAGCACCCTCACTTTATCGAAGGTCTCCTGATACTCGGCTTGCCAGTCAGAATCCGCCACGATTCCGCCGCCGCCCCAGCAGGTCGCCTGATCGTTTTGAATCAGCAGCGTGCGGATGGCGATGGAACTGTCCATCTCGCCTCGTACATCCAGATAGAGCAACGAGCCGCAGTAGACCGTGCGGCAGGTGGGCTCCAGCTCATCGATAACCTGCATGGCACGAATTTTCGGCGCGCCGGTTATCGAGCCTCCAGGGAAGCTGCCGGCCAGTAAGTCCAGGGCGTCCTTGCCGCTGGCGAGGGTGCCGCTGACGCTGCTCACCAGATGGTGCACGTTCGGGTAGCTTTCCAGCGAGAACAGCTCTGGCACCGTCACGCTGCCGATTTCGCAGCTGCGCCCGAGGTCGTTGCGCAGCAGGTCGACGATCATCAGGTTTTCGGCGCGATCCTTTTCGCTGCTAAGCAGCGCTTGGGCCTCCGCCTGGTCGGCTTCAGGGTTACTTCGACGAGGACGCGTGCCCTTTATCGGGCGGGTGTCCACGATCCCATTCGTGAGGCGCAGGAAGCGTTCGGGGGAGAGGCTAACGATGGCGCCTTGCTCCACAGTCATGAAGCCTGAATAGGGTGTCGGGCAGGCGGCGCGCAGGGCCCGGTATGCCTGCCACGGGTCGCCCGTGCACGGCGCCCGGAAGCGCTGTGCGAAGTTCACCTGATAACAATCTCCAGCCTGGATGTACTGCTGGATGTGCTCGACTGCTCGCTGGTACTCGGAGCGCTCCAAGTCGGCGGTGAATGGCGAATCAAGGCTGAACGATGAGTGCTCTGGCTGCCACGCGGACTCGAACAGACTGATCAGGTGAAGCCGGTCTGCATCGGCCAGTCCTGGGTGAAAAATCAGCTGGGCGGTGTGGCTGTGGTGGTCGTTGATGAATGCCCAGGCGTACAGGCCGAACCGGGCGGACGGCAATTGCAGATCCGCCACCGCAGTTTTCGGGAGCCGTTCGAGCCGCGCTCCGAAATCGTAGGCAAGAAACCCCAGCAGGCCGCCAGTGAAAGGCAGCTCCAGTCCCGCTGGAGGCTCTGCCTCGCCGAGTGCCTGCAGGGCGTCACGAAGGCGCGCGAAGAAGGCGCTGCCAGTCTCCGCCGTACCCGGTTCCAGTATCTCTATCGGCCACGCGCTCAGCAGGTCGTACCTTCCGCGCTCGGCGATCGGGCGCCCGGAGTCGAACAACACCGCGCCGGGCGCATGGCGAATGCGCTCGAACCAGAAGGCGGGATCAGGGCGATAGGGCAGGGTATGTACGGTGCAGAGCGGCATGCGAGTGTGTCGATCCAGAAGCGGCCCGGCTGCTGGCCGGGCCTGGAGTCACGCGTGGGGCGGTATATGACCGAAGAGTTGCTGTGCGAACCGCACCCGCTCCTCAGGCGTTTCTTGGATACCCTTTTGCTTGAATTCCTCGATCCGATCTTCCACTGCATGCGTACGCAGGGTCAGGCCGCAGTCGTTGGCAATCTGGATATTCAGGCCGGGACGTGCGTTGAGCTCCAGGATCAGCGGCCCTTTGTCCTGATCCAGCACCATGTCGACACCAATATAGCCCAGCCCGCAGAGTTCGTAGCAGCCCGCCGCGAGCTTCATGAAACCATCCCAGTTCGGCAGCTGCACGCCGTCCACTGCGTTGGTGGTGTCAGGATGCTTGCTGATCTTGTTGTTCAGCCAGGTGCCGCGCAGCGTGATGCCTGTCGCCAGGTCTACGCCGACGCCGATCGCACCCTGATGGAGGTTGGCCTTGCCACCGGACTGCCGCGTCGGCAGGCGCAGCATGGCCATCACCGGGTAGCCCATGAGGACGATGATGCGAATATCCGGAACACCTTCGTAGCTGATGCTCTTGAAGATGGGGTCCGGCGTGACGCGGTATTCGATCAGGGCACGATCGCGATGGCCGCCGAGTGAGTAGAGGCCGGTGAGGATGTTGGAAATCTGATGCTCGATTTCGTCGTGCGTCATGATCTTGCCCGACACCGTCCGATAACGGCCTTCGAAACGATCAGCGATTACCAGGATGCCGTCGCCACCAGCCCCTTGCGCCGGCTTGACTACAAAATCGTCATGGTCTTTGACGATGTCCTTGAGCTTGTCGATGTCTTTTTCGGTCTCGATGATGCCGTACATCTTCGGGACGTCGATGCCAGCTTCGATTGCCCGTTCCTTGGTGATGATCTTGTCATCGACAATCGGGTAAAGGTTGCGCTTGTTGTACTTGAGCACATAGTCCGCGTTGCGGCGATTGATACCCATGATGCCCTTGGCTTCGAGAGCCTTCCACGTTTTGATCAGACCGAACATGGCTCAATCCTTCAAAAAGGCTTTGAATCGGAACAGCTCGGTCAGGCGGTAGCCGCGATAGCGACCCATCGCCAGCATGAAGCCCACCATGATCAGCAGCACGGCCGGGAAGGTGAACATGAAGTAGGTCAGCTCCGGCACGTTCATCAAAAGATGCGCCAGGGTCGCCGCGACCAGCGTCCCGACGGCTACCTTGAAGGCATGGCCCGCGCCGCGTTCTTCCCATGTGATGGATAGCCGCTCGATGGTCATGGTGAGGATCACCATTGGGAACAGCGCGACCGACAATCCACGCTCCAGGCCTAGCTTGTGGCTGAACAGGCTGATCACCGCAATCAGTACGACGACGAAGGTCAGGACTACGGAAAGTCTCGGAAGCATTTGCAATTTGAGGTGTTCCAGGTAGGAACGCAGTGAGAGCCCCAGTGCGGTAATCACGGTAAACAGGATGATCCCGAATCCGAGCTGCGTCTCACGGAAGGCAAGGGCGATCAGAACCGGGGTGAACGTACCCAGCGTCTGCAAGCCGCCGAGGTTTCGCAGAATCAGGATCACCAGCACGCCGATCGGGATCATGATCATGATCTGGTAGGTCTGCTGAGTTTGCAGCGGCAGGCCGTACAGCGAATATTCCAGGAAGTCCGCGTCGGTATTTTCGTCGGTCAACTTGGCCAGACGGATGGCGTTCATTTCGCTGCTGTTGAGCGTGAAGGTCACCTGCGGATTCCGGCCACCCTCCAGATTGATGAGCGACTCGTCGCCTGTCCACCAGACCAAACGATCTTTCGGCAGACCTTGCTCACCGGTCTCAGGATTGAAGTACAGCCAATTGTCGCCATTGAAGCTGCGTAGCCAGAGTTCTGGCGACTGAGCCATGTCAGGCGACAGCCGTATGGTGTGTACACGCTCCATCGGTACATGAGCGATCGACAGCAGCAACTCGATCACGCGCGCCTTGTTCGCCGTCGCGGAGTCACCGCCGAGCAACAGCTTGACGTTGTCGTCGTTCTCATTGTTGACACGCTTGATGGCTTCGCTGATGAAGGTCTCGACATCGGCCGAATGCTGGCGAATCGGCGAGAGCAGCGCTTCGGCGGCAATCTTCTCGGCGCCCTCGACGGGAATGCTGTCACGGAAGATCGGGCCGTTGGCCTTGGTTTGTTCACCGCTATAACGCCGGGTCAGAACCAGGCGGTAATAGAGGGTCTGATTGCCACTGGCGCGCCGCGCCGACCAGGTGACCCGACGGTTGCCGTCGGCACGGTTGATGCTCACGCCGTAATTGTTGGAAATGAAGCTTTCGTTGAGGCTGACGAACTCCTGGTTCAGCGGCGGCACATACATCTGCAGCTTCACCGGGTCGCGCGGATTGGCCTGGAATTCAACCTTGGCATCGATATTCCATAAGTCATCGGTTTCGTCCTCGGTAATCGGGATGCCGAGAATGAAGATCTGGTACGCGGTGATCGCGATGCCCAGTGTGACGAGTATAAAAATCAAAACTTTCAGATGCAGGGTAAGGGCGCGCATGGAATTACTCGTCAGCTTCGGATTCGATGATGCAGCCGGGTTTGCCAGCAGCGTACTTAAGGCTTGGATCGACCAGGGCTTCGAAGCGAGCAAGCGCATCGGAACCAATTAAAAGTGGGTATTGGAATGCACTTCGGTCCGTGAGGTTCACTTCAATGCTGCGTTTAGCCTTGCCCATGCACAAGTAGAGCTCCACGACGGGGCGCGGGGTGTAGGTTTTTTCCTCTTCTGGATCAAAGTCACCGGCGCGCCGCTTGATCTTGCTGATGCGCTGCAAAGGCAGCTCGATTGGGCGATCGTGGGCCTCGTCAATGGCGAGATAGAAGCGGACCCAGCTTTTCCCGTTGCGTTTGAATCGCTCGATGTCACGTGCACTGAGCGAGGCGGTCTGCGCGCCTGTGTCGAGTTTCGCGGGCACTTCGAGACCGAAATCGGGCAGCGCTACATGTTCGTTGAGGCCATAAACAGTTTTTTCTTCAGCCTGAACAAGAAATGGTGAGGCCAAAAGGCAGAGCAACAGGAGACGGGGTTTGGTGCTCATAAATCCAGAATTAGTCGAGTCGGAGAGGGGCAGTCGGAAACGACAATCCCGTGAGTTGAGGCATGGCGAGGCGAACGCCAGCGCGAATATAACAACGCATTCTAGCATGGGCATTTGGCGCGACTAGCCCTAAACCCCCTGGCGTTCCTATTCAGGGCGTTTCGATGGGGATGAGGTGTTTTCAGCTTGGTGTCGACAATCTACCTTCGTAGCATTTGACTGTCCGCAGTTTCAGGCATAGATTTGCCCTGATATCAGCCTAGGTGTCAACAATATGCTCGATGCGCTAGAAGTTGCTCGCCCTGATCAGGTTGACAGCGGAACCCTTTCCGAGCACGTTTTTCGACTGATCCAAGCGGCCATCGTAAAAGGTGAAATCGCCCCAGGCAGTAAGATTTCGGAGCCCGAGCTTGCGCGCACATACGGCATAAGCCGGGGACCGTTGCGCGAGGCGATACACCGCCTGGAAGGGCAGAAGCTGCTGGTTCGCGTGCCGCACGTGGGGGCTCGTGTTGTTTCGCTCAGCCATTCGGAGTTGATCGAACTCTATGAGATTCGCGAATCGCTCGAAGGCATGGCCTGCCGATTGGCCGCACAGCGCATGAGCGAGACCGAAATCGATGAGTTACGTCGCGTGCTGGAGACTCATGAGCGAGACGAGGCGTTCAGGGCCGGAGTCGGCTATTACCAGCAGGAGGGCGACTTCGACTTCCACTACCGAATCATCCAGGGCAGCGGCAATCGCACGCTGACTCAGATGCTTTGTGGCGAGCTGTATCAGTTGGTTCGGATGTACCGCATCCAATTTTCCGCCACCCCGAACCGCCCGCATCAGGCGTTCGCTGAACATCATCGAATTCTCGATGCCATTGCCGATCGCGATGGCGAGCTGGCGGAGTTGTTGATGCGCCGGCATATCGGCGCGTCCAAGCGCAACATCGAGCGCCACTATCAGCCCGATCAACAACAGACACCACAAACAAGAGGTGAGGCATGACACTTCCTACCCCCGGCCAGCGCTTTCGTGACGCGGTGGCCAGTGAACACCCGCTGCAGGTAGTTGGCGCGATCAACGCCAATCATGCGCTGCTTGCCAAGCGTGCCGGTTTCAAGGCGATCTACCTGTCGGGTGGTGGCGTCGCAGCCGGATCGCTTGGCCTGCCGGATCTCGGCATCAGCGGGCTGGATGACGTACTGACCGATGTACGCCGGATTACCGATGTTTGCGATCTGCCGCTGTTGGTTGATGTCGATACCGGCTTCGGCTCATCGGCCTTCAATGTGGCGCGCACCGTTAAGTCGATGATCAAGTTCGGCGCCGCAGCGATTCATATCGAGGATCAGGTCGGCGCCAAGCGTTGTGGTCATCGGCCCAACAAGGAAATCGTCTCGCAGCAGGAAATGGTTGATCGGATCAAGGCAGCCGTCGACGCGCGTACCGACGACAGCTTCGTGATCATGGCGCGTACCGATGCGCTGGCGGTCGAGGGGCTCGAATCTGCGCTGGAGCGCGCCCAGGCCTGCATTGAGGCCGGAGCGGATATGGTTTTCCCGGAAGCGATCACCGAGCTGTCGATGTACAAGCTGTTCGCCGAAAAGGTCGGTGCGCCGGTTCTGGCCAACATTACCGAATTCGGCTCGACACCGTTGTTCACAACCGAGGAGCTGGCCAGTTCCGACGTCTCCTTGGTGCTGTACCCATTGTCTGCCTTCCGCGCCATGAACCGGGCGGCAGAGAATGTCTACACCGCCATTCGCCGCGACGGAACGCAGAAGAATGTCATCGACACCATGCAGACCCGCATGGAGCTGTACGAGCGCATCAACTATCACGCCTTCGAGCAAAGCCTCGACGCGCTGTTTGCCCAGAAAAAAGGCTGAGGCCTGAGCGGGCAATCCAAGCGCCCAGCGAGTGAGCAATTTGCAGTATCCAGAACAAATTCAATTAAGGAGAAAGCAATGGCTGAGGCAAAAGTATTGAGTGGCGCAGGCCTGCGTGGCCAGGTTGCTGGGCAGACTGCTTTGTGCACGGTCGGTAAGACCGGCGCGGGCCTGACCTACCGCGGATACGACGTACGGGATCTGGCGGCACAGGCTGAATTCGAGGAAGTCGCCTACCTGCTGTTCTATGGTGAGCTGCCGACGGTTCGGCAGCTTGCCGATTACAAGACACGCCTGCAGGGCATGCGTGATCTTCCAGCTGCGCTTAAAGAGGTGCTGGAGCGGATCCCGGCCGATGCGCATCCGATGGACGTGATGCGTACCGGCGCTTCTGTGCTGGGTACGCTGGAGCCGGAACATTCATTCGAGCAGCAGCGCGATGTCGCCGAACGTCTGATGGCGGCATTTCCAGCGATAATGTGCTACTGGTATCGCTTCACGCATGAGCAGCAGCGGATCGAATGTACCAGCGACGAGGCTACCCTAGGCGGGCATTTCCTGACGCTGCTGCACGGCAAGAAGCCGAGCGAGCTTCACGTCAAGGTGATGAACGTCTCCCTGATTCTCTACGCGGAGCATGAGTTCAACGCTTCGACTTTCACCGCGCGCGTCTGCGCCTCGACCTTGTCGGACATGTACTCCTGCGTCACCGGCGCCATCGGCTCGCTGCGCGGTCCGTTGCATGGCGGTGCCAACGAGGCGGCCATGGACATGATCCAGCAATGGACGTCGCCAGAAGAAGCGATGCAGGGCATCCTCGGCATGCTCGAGCGCAAGGACAAGATCATGGGTTTCGGCCATGCAATCTATAAGGAATCCGATCCGCGCAACGAAGTCATCAAGGTCTGGGCGAAGAAACTGGCCGAAGAAGTAGGCGATACCGTCCTGTTTCCGGTATCGGTTGCCGTCGACGAGACCATGTGGGCGCAGAAGAAGCTGTTCCCCAATGCCGACTTCTACCATGCCTCCGCGTATCACTTCATGGGGATCCCGACCAAGTTGTTCACGCCGATCTTTGTCTGCTCGCGGGTCACCGGCTGGGCGTCCCATGTCATCGAACAACGGGCCAACAATCGCATCATCCGGCCAAGCGCCGAGTATGTTGGTCCGGAACAGCGCCAGGTCGTCCCGATCGCTGAGCGCTGAGCCTGATCGAGAACGGCGAGACCGCGCCGGCGGTCTCGCCGTCCCGCTCTTGCGAACATCCCACTGGATTGAGTCTTAGGCATGAATACAGAACACCGCAAACCACTGCCCGGCACGTTGCTGGACTACTTCGATACACGCGCCGCGGTCGAAGCTATCCAGACCGGGGCCTACGACAAACTCCCCTATACCTCGCGCGTGCTGGCCGAACAGCTGGTGCGGCGTTGCGATCCGGCCATCTTGATCGATTCGCTGAGACAGATCATAGAGCGGCGCCGCGATCTGGATTTCCCCTGGTATCCGGCGCGCGTGGTCTGTCATGACATCCTAGGTCAGACCGCGCTGGTGGATCTGGCCGGGCTGCGCGATGCGATTGCCGAGCAGGGCGGTGATCCGGCCAAGGTCAATCCTGTGGTGCCGACCCAGTTGATCGTCGACCACTCGCTTGCCGTCGAATATGCCGGCTTCGATCCGGACGCATTTGAGAAGAACCGTGCCGTCGAAGAGCGTCGCAACGAGGATCGCTTTCATTTCATCGAGTGGACCAAGACGGCATTCAAGAATGTCGATGTGATCCCGGCTGGCAACGGGATCATGCACCAGATCAACCTGGAGAAGATGTCGCCAGTGATCCAGGCCCGTGGCGGCATCGCCTTTCCGGACACCTGCGTCGGAACCGACAGCCACACCCCGCACGTCGACGCGCTCGGTGTAATCGCCGTTGGCGTCGGCGGACTGGAAGCCGAAACGGTGATGCTCGGCCGCGCATCGATGATGCGACTGCCGGATATCACCGGCGTTCGGCTGACCGGCAAGCGTCAGCCCGGTATCACAGCAACTGATATTGTCCTGGCATTGACCGAGTTCCTGCGCAAGGAACGCGTGGTCGGTGCTTACGTAGAGTTCTTCGGTGACGGCGCCGCCAGCCTGACCATCGGCGACCGCGCGACGATCTCCAACATGTGCCCCGAGTACGGCGCCACGGCTTCGATGTTCTATATCGACCAGCAAACCATCGACTATCTGATATTGACCGGTCGTGAACCGGAACAGGTGGCACTGGTGGAAAACTACGCAAAGACTACCGGGCTGTGGGCTGATGCGCTGGTCGATGCGGAATATGAGCGGGTCCTGGAGTTCGATCTGTCGAGCGTCGAGCGCACCATGGCCGGTCCGTCCAACCCGCATCGCCGCCTACCGACTTCGGCGTTGCACGAGCGCGGTATCGCCACTGACCTGGACAAGGCATTGGCCGAGGAAGAGCAAGGGCTGATGCCCGATGGCGCGGTGATCATTGCCGCTATCACCAGCTGTACCAATACCTCCAATCCGCGCAACGTCGTGGCAGCCGGCCTGTTGGCGAAGAAAGCCAACGAATTGGGACTGGTGCGTAAGCCATGGGTGAAGACTTCGTTCGCGCCAGGTTCGAAAGTCGCGAAGCTTTATCTGGAGGACGCCGGTCTTCTAACCGAACTGGAAAAGCTCGGCTTTGGCATCGTCGCCTACGCCTGCACCACCTGCAACGGCATGTCCGGTGCGCTGGATCCAACGATCCAGCAGGAAATCATCGACCGTGACCTGTATGCCACTGCCGTGCTCTCGGGTAACCGCAACTTCGATGGACGCATTCACCCATATGCCAAGCAGGCGTTCCTGGCATCACCACCGCTAGTGGTCGCCTATGCCATCGCCGGCACCGTGCGTTTCGATATCGAGAAGGATGTGCTCGGCCATGATCAGGCGGGCAGTCCAGTCACGCTCAAGGATCTTTGGCCGAGTGACGAAGAGATCGACCGCATTGTCGCCGCGTCGGTCAAGCCGGAGCAGTTCAAGCAGATCTACATTCCGATGTTCGATCTGGGGACGGTGGTAGAGGCGGAAAGCCCGCTGTATGACTGGCGTCCGATGTCGACCTACATCCGTCGTCCGCCTTACTGGGAAGGCGCTCTCGCAGGTGAGCGCGCGCTCAAGGGCATGCGCCCACTGGCGGTGCTGCCGGACAACATCACCACTGATCACCTGTCGCCATCCAACGCGATCCTGCTCGACAGCGCTGCCGGCGAATACCTCGCCAAGATGGGCCTGCCAGAAGAGGACTTCAATTCTTACGCCACGCACCGCGGCGATCACCTGACCGCTCAGCGCGCCACCTTCGCCAATCCGCAATTGATCAATGAGATGGCGGTGGTCGATGGGCAGATAAAGAAAGGATCGCTGACCCGCGTCGAGCCGGAAGGCAAGGTGATGCGGATGTGGGAAGCCATCGAAACCTACATGACCCGCAAGCAGCCGTTGATCATTATTGCTGGCGCCGATTACGGGCAGGGTTCATCCCGCGATTGGGCCGCGAAAGGCGTTCGGTTGGCAGGCGTAGAGGCGATCGTGGCCGAGGGCTTCGAGCGGATCCACCGTACCAATTTGGTAGGCATGGGTGTGCTGCCTCTCGAATTCAAGCCGGGCACCACACGCTTGACGCTGGGGATCGATGGTAGCGAATCCTATGACGTGATCGGTGACCGTACGCCGCATGCCACGCTGACCGTGGTGATAACCCGCAAGAGTGGCGAACGTGTCGAGGTGCCGGTCACCTGTCGCCTCGATACGGCGGAAGAGGTATCGATCTATGACGCCGGCGGGGTGTTGCAGCGCTTCGCGAAGGACTTTCTCAACCAATCCTGAGCGCGTCGCCAGGCTTCGCTGCTGCGCAAAAGGCAGCAGCGTCGCGCCTTGAGAGTCGAATCCGTTTCCGCCCAGCGGGTCATGTATTTAATGAGGCAGATTTCCATGGTTCACGCACCGCAACTGAAAATTCCGGCCACCTATATGCGCGGCGGCACCAGCAAGGGCGTGTTTTTCCGCCTTGAGGATCTGCCGCCTGCGGCGCAGGTCCCGGGCGAGGCGCGGGACAAACTGTTCATGCGTGTCATCGGCAGTCCCGACCCTTATGGCAAGCACACCGACGGTATGGGCGGCGCGACGTCTAGTACCAGTAAATGCGTCATCCTGTCCAAGAGCGACCGCCCTGAACATGACGTCGAATACCTGTATGGCCAGGTTTCGATCGACAGCGCCTTCGTCGACTGGAGCGGCAACTGCGGTAACTTATCCACGGCTGCAGGCGCGTTTGCGCTGCATGCCAGGTTGGTCGACCCGGAACGGGTCCCGCGGGACGGCGTCTGCAGCGTGCGTATCTGGCAGGCCAATATCGGCAAGACGATCATTGCGCATGTGCCGGTCAGCAACGGTGAAGTACAGGAAACCGGCGACTTCGAGCTGGATGGCGTGACGTTTCCGGCTGCGGAAATCATGCTTGAGTTCCTCGATCCCGCCGACGAGGGGGAAGGTGAGGGCGGCGGTTCGATGTTCCCCACGGGCAATCTGACCGACTCACTCGAGGTGCCAGGCGTCGGCGTCCTGAAAGCGACCATGATCAATGCGGGTATCCCGACGATCTTCATCAATGCTGATGAAATAGGGCTCACCGGTAGTGAACTGCAGGATGCGATCAATGGGGACCCGAAGACGCTGGCGATGTTCGAGCGGATTCGTGCCCACGGCGCGTTGCGCATGGGCCTGATCAAGACGATCGACGACGCCGTGAAGCGGCAACACACGCCCAAGGTCGCCTTTGTTGCCAAGCCGCGAGACTACATCTCATCCAGCGGCAAAGCCGTTCGCGTTTCAGATATCGATCTGCTGGTGCGTGCCCTGTCGATGGGCAAGCTGCACCACGCGATGATGGGTACCGCGGCGGTCGCCATCGGTACGGCCGCCTCGATTCCGGGCACGTTGGTCAATCTGGCGACCGGAGGCGGGGATCGCTCGGAGGTTGTGTTTGGGCACCCGTCCGGCACGTTAAAAGTAGGTGCCGAAGCGCGCCAGTTGAACGGCGAATGGACGGTGGTCAAAGCCAGCATGAGCCGCAGCGCGCGGATATTGATGGAAGGATGGGTGCGTGTGCCCGGCGATGGGCTCTGATTGCGAACGTCGAAACTGGGCATGGCCTAGGGTATGCGGTCGGCGGCACGTTGACCGGCAGCCCGAAGACCGAGGGGTTTAATGCAGAAAGTCCGCACTAAGCGGACTTTTTGTTGTCTAGCAGAACGGCACCTATTTGAGCCGGCGCTCGACGCCTTTCTCGACAAGGATCTTGGCGGATATTTCCTCCACCGAGAAATGCGTGGAGTTGATGTAATTGATGTTCTCGCGGCGGAAGAGGTTTTCCACTTCGCGAACTTCGAACTCGCACTGAGCGAAGCTGGCGTAGCGGCTGTTCGGTTTGCGCTCGTTGCGAATCGCGGTCAATCGGTCTGGGTCGATGGTCAGGCCAAAAAGCTTGTCCCGGTGGGTTTTGAGAGCGGTAGGTAGTTGCAAGCGTTCCATGTCGTCTTCGGTCAGCGGGTAATTGGCTGCCCGGATGCCGTACTGCATGGCCATGTAGAGGCAGGTGGGCGTTTTGCCGCACCTGGAGACGCCGACCAAAATCAGATCCGCCTTGTCGTAGTAGTGCGTACGGGCACCGTCATCGTTGTCCAGGGCGAAATTGACGGCGTCGATTCGCTCCATGTAGTTGGCGTTATGGCCGATCGAATGGGATTTGCCGACCGAATAGGAGGAACGTGACATCAGCTCATGTTCCAGCGGAGCAAGGAAGGATGAAAAGATGTCGATCATGAAACCGTTGGACTCAGCCAGGATATCGCGGATTTCCTGGTTCACCAGCGTATCGAATATGATCGGGCGCGCGCCGTCGCTTTCCGCCGCTTTATTGATTTGCTGTACCATTGCCCGCGCTTTTTCGGCCGTGTCGATATACGGCCGGGTGAGCTTGGTGAAGTTGATGGTTTCGAACTGTGCCAACAGGCTTTGGCCGAGTGTTTCGGCCGTAATCCCGGTACCGTCGGATATAAAAAATGCAGTTCGTTTCATTGCGCCTGGGACCTTAAGTCAAGAACGGTTCTCAGCTATAGTAGGCCCCTTCGCCGAGCCTCGATTGGCGGCATTGTTACTTATTTTGCAGGGCCAGACCACCGTGCCGCGGATGGGCACGAACCGAGTTTCCAACACAACGTGGAGAGATCACCTTGGTAGAGTACGTAGTTTCCCTCGATAAGCTCGGCAATCATGATGTTGAGCGTGTAGGGGGCAAGAACGCCTCCCTTGGCGAGATGATCAGCAACCTCGCAGGTGCGGGTGTTTCGGTACCTGGAGGTTTCGCCACCACGGCCCAGGCCTATCGTGATTTCATGGAGCTCAGCGGTCTCAACGAGCAAATCCATGCGCTTCTCGATGCATTGGATGTCGATGACGTGAATGCTCTTGCCAAGGCGGGCTCGCAGATTCGCGGTTGGGTGATGGAAGCTGAATTTCCGCCGCAACTGGATGCGGATATCCGTACCGCCTTTGCAGAAATGGCCGGCGGTAATGACAACATGGCGGTCGCGGTTCGCTCCTCCGCCACCGCTGAAGACCTGCCGGATGCTTCATTCGCCGGTCAGCAAGAAACCTTCCTCAATATTCGTGGCGTAGACAACGTGATCCGCGCTACCAAGGAAGTGTTCGCCTCGCTCTTCAACGATCGTGCAATCGCCTATCGCGTGCACCAGGGCTTCGATCACAAGCTGGTCGCACTCTCCGCGGGCGTTCAGCGTATGGTCCGCTCCGAGACCGGCACCGCCGGTGTGATGTTCACCCTGGACACCGAGTCCGGCTTCCGCGACGTGGTATTCATCACCGGCGCCTATGGCTTGGGCGAGACCGTTGTGCAGGGCGCGGTGAACCCAGACGAGTTCTATGTTCACAAGCACACCCTGGAAGCCGGTCGTCCCGCCATCCTGCGCCGGAACCTGGGCAGCAAGGCGATCAAGATGGTCTATGGCGAAGAAGCCAGCGCCGGCAAATCGGTCAAAACCGTGGAAGTCGATCAGGCCGAGCGCATGCGTTTCTGTCTGAGCGACGCCGAAGTCGCCAACCTTGCCCGGCAGGCCATGACCATCGAGAAGCATTACGGTCGCCCGATGGACATCGAGTGGGCCAAAGATGGCGATGACAATCAGCTGTATATCGTTCAGGCGCGTCCGGAAACCGTAAAGAGCCGCAGCAGCGCCAACGTCATGGAACGCTACCTGCTCAAGGAAAAGGGTACTGTCCTGGTCGAAGGCCGCGCTATCGGCCAGCGCATCGGCGCCGGCCCGGTGAAGATCATTCGCGACGTTTCCGAGATGGACAAAGTGCAGCCCGGCGACGTACTGGTGTCGGACATGACCGACCCTGACTGGGAACCGGTAATGAAGCGCGCCAGTGCCATCGTTACCAACCGCGGCGGCCGCACCTGCCACGCGGCCATTATTGCTCGTGAGCTGGGTATTCCGGCGGTTGTTGGTTGCGGTAATGCAACCGAGCTGCTGCAGGATGGCCAGCGCGTCACCGTCACTTGCGCTGAGGGCGACACCGGCCTCATTTTCGAAGGTGAGCTGGGCTTCGATATTCGTCAGAATTCCATCGATGCCATGCCTGATCTGCCGTTCAAGATCATGATGAACGTCGGCAACCCGGACCGTGCATTCGACTTCGCTCAGCTGCCGAACGCCGGTGTCGGTTTGGCGCGACTTGAATTCATCATCAATCGTATGATCGGCGTTCATCCAAAAGCACTGTTGAATTTCGAAGGTCTGCCGGCAGATATCAAGTCCAGCGTCGAAAAGCGTATCGCGGGCTATGGCGATCCGGTCGACTTCTACGTTGAGAAACTCGTCGAGGGCGTGAGTACGCTGGCTGCCGCATTCTGGCCGAAGAAGGTCATTGTGCGTTTGTCCGATTTCAAGTCCAACGAATACGCCAACCTGATCGGAGGCAAGCTTTACGAGCCGGAAGAAGAGAACCCGATGCTCGGCTTCCGCGGTGCTTCGCGCTACATCAGCGAATCCTTCCGCGATTGTTTCGAACTCGAGTGTCGGGCGATGCGCAAGGTTCGCGATGAGATGGGGCTGACCAACGTCGAATTGATGGTGCCGTTTGTACGGACGCTGGGCGAAGCTTCACAGGTCATCGACATTCTCGGCCAGTTCGGCCTCAAGCGTGGCGAAAACGGCCTGCGTATCATCATGATGTGCGAGCTGCCATCCAACGCATTGCTGGCCGATGAGTTCCTTGAGTTCTTCGACGGCTTCTCCATCGGCTCCAACGACATGACCCAGCTGACGTTGGGTCTGGACCGCGACTCTGGCATCATCGCGCACCTGTTCGATGAGCGTAACCCGGCGGTGAAGAAGCTGCTGGCGAACGCGATCGAAGCGTGCAACAAGGCGGGCAAATACATTGGCATTTGCGGTCAGGGTCCGTCGGATCATCCGGATCTGGCCAAATGGTTGATGGAACAGGGTATCGAGAGCGTGTCGCTGAACCCCGACTCCGTATTGGATACGTGGTTCTTCCTGGCTGACGCCGAGATCAAATAATCGCGGTGGCAAAAAAAAGGGCGCCTGCGCCCTTTTTTGCGTGGATGCGGCTGGCGGGGCCCGTTGGATGCGTATCGACCATCCGTGGTGCCGATTCCAATGCGGTATTGGCAGGTTCAGCGTGTCGTTCACATTTTCGCGGCGCCAGTATGGTGAATGCTGGTGCCTGCGTCAGAGATCCCACTTGGAGGAGATTTACCATGCAATATGTCACTCCCGATCTGTGCGACGCCTACCCGGAGCTGGTGCAGGTAGTGGAGCCGATCTTCAGCAATTTTGGGGGCCGCGACTCCTTTGGTGGGCAGATCGTGACCATCAAGTGCTTCGAGGATAATTCGCTGGTCAAGGAGCAAGTGGATGTCGACGGCACCGGCAAGGTGCTGGTGGTGGACGGCGGTGGCTCGTTACGACGCGCATTGCTGGGCGACATGCTTGCAGAAAAGGCGGCCCGTAACGGCTGGGAAGGGCTGGTCATCTACGGCTGCATCCGCGATGTCGACGTGATTGCCCAGACCGAGCTCGGCGTACAGGCACTGGCCACTCATCCAATGAAGACAGACAAGCGTGGCATTGGCGACCTCAACGTTCCGGTAACCTTCTGCGGGGTTACATTCCGTCCAGGTGAGTATGTGTATGCCGACAACAACGGCATTGTCGTTTCGCCTGAAATGCTGAAGATGCCTGGCTAATTGCAGGCGTTCGGTTACCCAAGCCCGGCTATGCCGGGCTTTTTGCGATTGAAGGTGATATGACTGTGTCTGATGAGATTGGCCATGCAGGCCTATTGCATGCATTGGTCCTGGACGGGCAGGGAGGGGCACGCCAGATCGCCTATGCAGACATCCCCTCGCTACAACTGACCGAGCCCGAGAGCCTGTGGCTTCACTGGGACCGCAGCCAGGCGCAGGCGCAGGCCTGGCTGCGCAAGCAAAGCGGATTGAGCGAGTTCGTCTGCGACGTATTGCTGGAGGAAAATACCCGGCCGCGTTTGCTCGCGCTGCCTGAGAATGAGCTTTTGCTATTCCTGCGAGGCGTCAATCTCAACCCCGACGCTGAGCCTGAGGATATGGTCTCACTACGGGTGTTTGCGGATGCTCGGAGGGTCATCTCGCTGCGCCTGCGTCCGCTGCGCTCCACCGAAGTGGTGCTTCAACAGCTGAAAGCGGGCGTTGGGCCGAAAACCTCTTCCGAGATATTGCTCGGCTTGGCTGATGCACTCACCGATCGCGTTGACGACCTGGTCGCCGTGCTGACGGAAAAGCTGGACGAGGAAGAGGAGCGAATTGAGACGGACGAACGGTACACACCGCTTCAGGACAAGATGTTGTACCTACGGCGCCAGGCCGCAAGTCTTCGTCGCTTCCTGCTGCCGCAGCGCGATATCTATGCCCAGCTGACACGCAATCGTTTGCCCTGGTTCGTCGATGACGATACGGATTACTGGAACGAGCTGAACAACCGGTTGATTCGCTACCTCGAAGAGCTGGATTTGGTACGCGAGAGAGTCAATTTGGTGCTTGAAGCAGAAGAAAGGCGAATGCGCGAACGGATGAATAGGACCATGTACCTGCTCGGCATCATTACCGGTTTTTTCCTGCCAATGAGTTTTCTCACCGGGCTGCTAGGCATCAACGTGGGTGGCATCCCCGGCTCTGAAAACCCGTACGGATTTGCGGTGGCGACCGCGGTGATTATGGCGGTGGCCGGTTTCCAATGGTGGATCTTTCGCAGGCTGAAATGGGTGTGAATGTGACTACCCACACGGTTAAGCCGTCTAGATCAGATTGTTAGCGAGGTAAACATGCGCGATCCCTTTGAAGAATCCCTGCGGGACATGCTGAACGCGCAATCGGCGCGCGATGACGATGCCTGCCTGGACCGCGTACTGAAGACGGCGAACCGTCAGGTTGGTGCAGGCGACTTGTTCGGACTGATGGGGCATTGGCTGCAGACTGTGCTGATCGCCGTCAGCAGCGGGGCGCCGCACACAACGGCTGTTACACGTCGTCGTTCCTCTCTCCATTCTTCTTTCGATAAGGCTGATTGATCATGGAATTAGATCCCTGGGGCCAGAGCTTACTGGGTGCGCTGAGTGCGCTTTGGGCACCCGTCGCGGCATTCATTCCTCGTTTGTTTGGTGCGCTGCTGGTAGTGGCCGTCGGATTTGTAGTCGCCAAGCTGCTGGACACCTTGCTGTCTAAAGTTCTGGCGAAAGTAGGCCTGGATCGACTGGTCGCGGGTACTGGTGTGACCAAGTTGCTCGGGCGTGCCGGGATTCGCGTCCCGATATCGGTCCTGATCGGCAGGATCGTCTATTGGTTCGTTCTGCTGGTTTTTCTTGTGTCGGCTGCCGAATCCCTGGGTCTCGCCCGAGTATCGGCGACGCTCGATATGCTCGCGCTTTATGTGCCCAAGGTATTTGGTGCCGGACTGATACTGCTCGTCGGCATTTTATTGGCCCAGTTGGTCAATGGCCTGGTTCGAGGTGCTGCCGAGGGTGTTGGGCTCGAGTACGCCAGCGGACTGGGCCGGATCGCTCAGGGCTTGGTGATCATCATCATCATCTCGGTTGCAATCGGGCAGCTGGAGGTCAAGACCGAGCTTCTCAACTACGTAATCGCGATTGCTTTGATCTCCGTCGGTTTGGCAGTTGCGTTGGCCTTGGGGCTTGGTAGTCGTGAACTGGTCAGCCAGATTCTGGCCGGAATTTATGTGCGCGAGCTTTACGAGGTCGGTCAACGGGTGCGGCTTGAGGGGTTGCAGCTGGAAGGCGCTATTGAAGAGATCGGTACCGCCAAGACCTTACTGCTCACGGATGACGGTGAGCTGGTCTCGATTGCAAATAGGGTGCTGCTGGAACAGCGCGTGGGCAGCCGTTAGGCCCGGTAATCTGTTAAAGTGCGCCGCCCCTTTTCGCGGGCTACCGTGAACGGCGGCCACGACTTTTGCCGGTTCGAAGCGTCTTGACTACAGCCCATCCGCCCACCATGAGCTATGACCCCCGCCAGCTTTCGGACGAAGAGCTGGTGCGGCGCGCCCATGCCGAGCTGTTCCATATAACACGTGCTTATGAAGAGCTGATGCGCCGCTATCAACGCACGCTATTTAATGTCTGCGCGCGTTATTTGGGAAACGACCGAGACGCAGATGACGTTTGTCAAGAAGTGATGCTGAAGGTGTTGTACGGCTTGAAGAACTTTGAAGGGAAGTCGAAGTTCAAAACATGGCTATACAGTATTACGTACAACGAATGTATTACGCAGTATCGAAAAGAGCGCCGTAAGCGCCGGTTACTTGATGCGCTGAGCCTCGACCCTGTTGAGGAGGCGATCGAGGAAAACGCGCCTAACACCGAGGAAAAGGCGGGGCTAGACAAGTGGCTGGTCCATGTGAATCAGATTGACCGGGAAATTCTCGTGCTGCGGTTTGTTGCGGAACTGGAATTTCAGGAAATAGCCGACATCATGCATATGGGTTTAAGCGCAACGAAGATGCGATACAAGCGTGCACTGGATAAACTTCGCGAAAAATTTTCGGGAATTGCTGAAACTTAATGGCAACAAACTGTCTTAGTGATAGCGAACAGCTTGGGCTTAGAGACAGCCGGTTTCCTTAGATTGTTCTGATACTCACCACCAGATGGGGATTTACGGATGAAACTTAAAAACACCTTGGGCGTTGTAATTGGCTCTATGGTTGCTGCTACTTCTATTAGCGCGCTCGCCCAGGGCCAGGGCGCTGTAGAGGTGGAAGCATTCGGCAAGCATTACTTCTCCGACAGCTCCCGCGGCTTCGAAGACGAAGGCGAGCTCTATGGCGCTGGCGCCAGCTATTTTCTGACCGATGATGTTTCCTTGGGCCTGTCCTATGGTGAATATCATGACGTCACGTCCGACGACCCGGTAGCGGGCGGCGGCCACAAGAATATCAAGGGAAGCCTGACCTCTCTTGATGCGGCCTATCATTTCGGCCAGCCAGGCGTAGGTTTGCGTCCTTACGTTTCTGCCGGTATGGCTCACCAGAGCATTGGCCAGGCAGCGCGTAGCGGTCGTGATCACAGCACCTTTGCAAACATTGGCGCAGGTCTGAAGTACTACTTCACCGAGAACTTCTTTGCCAAGGCCAGCGTTGATGGCATGCATAACATTGATGCCGGTGACAGCGAGTGGATGGCTGGCGTTGGTGTAGGCCTGAACTTCGGCGGCGGCGCACGGCAGCAGGTCGCGCAGGTTGAGCCGACTCCTGAGCCGGCACCGGCTCCGATCGTCGATAACGAGCCAGAGCCGGAACCGGAGCTGGTCCGTGTCGAACTGGACGTCAAGTTCGACTTCGACAAGGCGCGCGTTCGCGAAGAAAGCTACAGCGATATCAAGAACCTGGCTGACTTCATGCAGCAGTATCCGCAGACCAGCACCACTGTCGAAGGTCACACTGACTCGGTGGGTACTGATCAATACAACCAGCGTCTGTCCGAGCGTCGCGCTCAGGCTGTTCGCGAAGTGTTGGTAAACCAGTACGGCGTTGAGAGCCAGCGTGTTGATTCGGTCGGTTACGGCGAATCCCGCCCGGTTGCTGACAACAGCACCGAGGAAGGTCGTCAGATCAACCGTCGTGTAGAGGCAGAAGTCGAAGCGCAGGTTCGTTAATACGCACCACGTTTCGTTAGTTTGACCGCGCCGGCTTCAGGTCGACGCGATCAGCTGATCTGTTGAAGAATCCGATGCCAGACTCTGGCATCGGATTTTTTTTGCCTGTGCAAACAGACAGCAATGGTCCCGATCGGGCGAACTAACGGTCATGCGCACGCCGGCATCGGCCTGCGCTGCGCCCATAGTCGTTGTGCTGTCCAGCGTTCACTATGGTGTGGTCTGGACGCTTCACGTCATAGGTAAACAACCCTTCAAAGGCGAGCAAGTGAAGAGCGTCGGCGGCCAGCCGATTGGGCTCGGATTCTACGTCTGACTGAAGTGCAACTACGGAGCTGGCACACATGACGTCCGGGTCTCTCGGTGCTCTGCGTTCTTCTAGTCCGCTTCCATATGACGCTTATGTTCGTGGTGGTGATGAGAGGGCAAGTAGCCGATTTGACAGAATTCGCGCAGTCAGCCTACCGGCTTTATCACGAAGGTTTTCGCTGATCTTGCCGATACTACGTTCTATTACCTTCAACTACATAACCCTTATGGCGCTGATTAACCTAAAAGGCATGCATCGTGCAGCGATAAACTTGGGAAGTATCCGGCCGAACACAGACCGGCAGAAATAAAAAAGCTGCGCCGGTAAGGGCGCAGCTTTCGGTAGATGCCGAAGCATCTAAGTCTCCCCCGTCCCGGGTTATGCCCAGGCCGTGCCAGTTTTTAGTGGAACTGGTTCATGGTGTTGTCTTTACCGCTAGCCTTCAGAGCAGCTTCGCCAGCGAAGTACTCCTTGTGGTTGTCGCCAATGTCGGAGCCAGCCATGTTCTGGTGCTTCACGCAGGCGATGCCCTGACGTAGCTCTTGGCGCTGCACGCCCTTGACGTAGGCAAGCATGCCTTCTTCTGCAAAGTAACCCTTGGCCAGGTTGTCGGTGGACAGCGCGGCGGTGTGGTAGGTCGGCAGCGTGATCAGGTGATGGAAGATGCCAGCCTGTGCGGCACCGTCGCGCTGGAAGGTACGGATCATTTCGTCTGCGCGGGTGGCCAGCTCGGTTTCGTCGTAATCGACGCTCATCAGCTTGGCGCGATCGTAGGCGGAAACGTCCTTGCCTTCGGCAACCATGGCATCGAACACTTGCTGGCGGAAGTTCAGCGTCCAGTTGAACGACGGGCTGTTGTTGTAAACCAGCTTGGCATTCGGAATGACTTCACGGATGCGATCGACCATGGCCTTGATCTGGCCCACGTGCGGTTTCTCGGTTTCGATCCACAGCAGATCGGCGCCGTTCTGCAGCGAGGTGATGCAATCCAGCACGCAGCGATCTTCACCCGTACCCTTGCGGAACTGGAACAGGTTGCTCGGCAGGCGCTTGGGGCGCAGCAATTTACCTTCGCGCTTGATCACAACGTCGCCGTTGCCCAGCTCGGCTTCGGAGATTTGTTCGCAATCCAGGAACGAGTTGTATAGGTCGCCCAGGTCGCCCGGCTCCTTGGTCACTGCAATCTGCTTAGTCAGGCCGGCACCCAGGGAATCGGTACGTGCAACGATCACACCATTGTCGATGCCCAGTTCGAGAAAGGCATAGCGGACGGCTGCGATCTTCGCCAGGAAATCGGCGTGGGGAACGGTCACTTTGCCGTCCTGGTGGCCGCACTGCTTCTCGTCAGACACCTGGTTCTCGATCTGGATGCAGCAAGCGCCTGCTTCGATCATGCGCTTGGCTAGCAGGTAGGTCGCTTCCGGATTACCGAAGCCGGCGTCGATGTCGGCAATGATCGGGACGATGTGAGTTTCATAGTTGTCGATCTGGTTCTGAATCTCAGCAACCTTGGCGCTGTCTCCGGCCTCGCGGGCAGCATCCTGGGCGGTGAAGAGCAGGTCCAGCTCGCGTGAGTCGGCCTGACGCAAAAAGGTGTACAGCTCTTCGATCAGGTTGGAAACGGCAGTCTTCTCGTGCATCGACTGGTCAGGCAACGGGCCGAACTCAGAGCGCAGGGCGGCAACCATCCAGCCCGACAGATAGAGGTAGCGCTTGTTGGTCGTTTTCAAATGCTTTTTGATGGAGATCAGCTTCTGCTGGCCAATGAAGCCGTGCCAGCAGCCCAGCGACTGAGTGTAAACGGACGAATCGGCATCGTATTCGGCCATGTCTTTGCGCATGATGTCGGCAGTATATTGAGCAATTTCCAGGCCGGTCTTGAAGCGGTTCTGGGCGCGCATACGAGCTACGGATTCAGGGTTAATAGCGCTCCAACTGCTTCCAGCTACTTCTTTCAGAGCGGCAACGGCCTTGATGTCGTTTTGATAAGCGGACATGGTCAATCCTTCAAAAAATTCGTGTTTGGTTGAGCACCGACTTTCCCACCGAAACCTACGTGCTTACGCTGATCATGCGGGCAACACGCGGCAGAGCGTCGAAATACCGACCGGGACGAGGATTGAACCAAGGAGAGGAGGGTGTGCAGTCACGACCGCAAGAGAAGTTGGCAAACTGTGGAATGATTCGTGGCATTCCAACACGCAGTGACACACGGCCATTGCGTAACGACAGTACTGACGTCTCGAGCTGATGCGTTAATCGCTTCCCCGTCCCTCAGGACGACTCGTTCCAGTCGCAACCTCGTCAGTCCGCCTTGTGGGCAGTACAGTCACGGAACGGCTCTGCTGGTTGGCTGAGCGCGATCCGGAGACCCTTGCCAGGGCCCCTGGTTAGCGGGAGCGGGGCCATAATGCGCTGACGAAAAAGGTTCGTCAAATGTTTTGTAGTGGTTTTTTTATGGCACTACATATTTTGAATGGGGCGGCAAACGCGTCGAATGTTACTAATCCAGTGTGTCTACTTTTATTCGTAGCGAGTAGTCCTGGCTACCTTGGGTGGAGTAGTGGCGAAGGGTCCCGCTCTGATTGGAACTGGCGCTTTCGTCGACGCCGCCGAGCGGAATCCATTCCCCGAGTCGGCCACTGACTCGGGTATCTGTTTCCTGAATGTCGATAGCGCCAGGAAGGGAAGGGCTCATGCGATCTTGATGGCTACTGATAGCCACCTGTACCCGATCCCCATGGACCGTTGCGGTGGCATAGAAACCGCGCGTGACGTTGCGGTATTGGGTTTGTTGATAGATCTGGCCGTAGCCGTCGGTGCCGCTAGTGGTAAGTGGCACGCTTTGGCCGACTTGGATCAGAGCCGGGTACCCCTCGGTTGCCTGAACTTGCTGGACGCCACTGCCCTGGCTGCTGGTGTTACGGCGAATAATGCGAACCTGATCGCGCCCGTTCCTCTCGCCGCGTCCGGTCTGAATTTCGACATCGCCAGCGCGCGCGGACCCGTCGACGCGGTAGCCACTGTCATCCCCTGTCGCCGAATTTTGCGTATCGATGCTGATAAGCAATCTTCGTGGCTCGCTGTCCAGTTGGGACAGCACATCACGCAGTTCGCTGATCACCGAGGCGGGCGCGTTTACGATCAGTTGATTGCCATAGGCGTTCACCTTGCCCTGATCGCCGACAACGGACTGGGCAATTGGCAAAACGTCTTCGGCCATGCGATAGCTCAGCGGGATCACTTCGGTCGCAGCCTGAAGCGACATGCTGGCCAATAGCGAGAGCGCGACGAGAAGGCGACGTGTCATAGCAGAAAGCTCCGTAGGTCGGGGTCGGACAGGCTATGGTCCCATGCGGTGTCGAATTGTCGTTGCAGCTGGCGAACGCGGCCGGGATCGTTATAAAGCGCATAACCGATCATCTGATCGGGCTGGGGACGAACCAGCGCACCACGGTCATCCGCTACCAGGACGGCGCATGTTTTTGCAGGATACTCGGGGTGGCGCTTGCGGATCTGCATGTTGCTGCTCAATCGACGTGACAAACCGAGCAGACGGTGCCCCTGTTTGACGGCGTGAGAAGAGTCATCGAGCAGCACGCGTAAACGATTGCGAGGATGTGCCAGGAGAAAACGTACGCAGGCCTGCTGAATACTGCTGTGGTTGTACAGTAGCGGCTCTAGGTTGGGACTGTAGAGACTCAGGCTGCGTTGTGCCTGTCCGAGCAATGCGAGGGCGTGCCGGCGAGCGTCGTCGAGGGACTCGAAGCGCTGAATCGCCGCCGTCTCCCCTAGAACAAAAGGCGCGGGCTGCCACTGGTCGGACGGGTTCTGCATGGCCGGCGGATTGGCAACTGAGAAGCGACCCGGAGATAGGAACTCGATAGCTGCCAGTTCAGGTGCAGCGTTCGAGCGATCCGGGTCATCTGCGCTCATGGCAGCTCAGTTACTCTTTCGAAGCATGTCGACGTGGGGAAGTCCCGCTTCGAGGAATTCATCACTGATGACCTTGAAACCGAGTCGCTCGTAGAATGCCGTGGCATGCACCTGAGCGGTAAGACGCTGTTCATTGAGTCCGCGGCGCTCGGCTTCCTCAATGGCTGCTTTCATCAGTGCATCTCCGACATTCATCCCGCGCCAGTCGCGAAGGACTGAAACGCGTCCGATGTGTCCGTCGTTGAGCAATCGTGCAGTACCGATGGGGTAGCCGCTTTCCAAAGCGAGGAAGTGCACGGCCTCGGTATCGTCTGCGTCCCATTCCAATTCGGGCGGAACCGATTGCTCTGCAATGAATACGGTTTCACGAATTCGCCGCAGATCGGCATTGTCCTGCTGCCAGTCGGCGATGCGAACTTCTATATCACTCATCAGCAAACTCCAGACTTCCTTGTTTAACCAACTGCCATATCAGGTTACGCCCATCCTCATCGTTCAGCCATTCGGAAAGGTTATCTGTATGCAGGGCATCCGCTGAACAGATCAGCCTCAACAAATCTCTCAGATGACCGGGGAGCAGGCGGCTCTGACCGCTGGCAAATAATAGCAAGCCGAGGTCAACTTCACTCCAGGCCAGTCGGGCACTGAGGTTTCGCACCAGCAAAGCGCCGTCGTCCAGCGACGCGAATAGCGCCTGTTCTTCAATCTCAGGACCTTGCACGCGTTCCGGATAGCGGGGTTCGGTCATGAACTGACCAAACCAGGTGAGCAGCAGACGCTCATCGCCCATATGCTCGGCAAGCATGGCCCGCAGACGGTCCAATGCATCGCTCTGGATCTGGTGCGGATCTTCTACCGGGGCCAGATCGGCGTCACTGTAACGCTCCTCATCTGGCAGAAACTGCGCAAGGAAATCGGTGAAATGGGTCAGAACTTCCGCTGCGCTAGGCGCCCGAAAGCCCAGCGAGTAGGTCATGCAGGCATTTTCGGCCGTGCCGAAATGCGCAAGCCTTGGCGGCAGATAGAGCATGTCGCCGGGCTCGAGCACCCAGTCGTCCGTGCCTTGGAAGTCGGCAAGGATGCGCAGATCGGCGTGCTGCAGCAGTGGGCTGTCACCATCACACATCTGCCCTACTCGCCAGCGGCGTTGGCCTTGGGCCTGTAGCAGGAACACGTCGTAATTATCGAAATGCGGCCCGACGCCGCCACCCGGCGCCGCGAAACTGATCATCACGTCGTCGATCCGCCAGTTGGGCAAGAAGCGAAAGTGCTCGATGAGTTCGGCGACTTCGGGAACCAACTGATCGACCGCCTGAACCAGTAGCGTCCAATCGCGCTCCGGCAGGTTCTGGTAGGTATCCTCGCCGAATGGTCCACGACGAAGCTCCCAAGGGCTGTCGCCATGCTCGATGACCAGGCGCGACTCGACTTCCTCCTCCAGCGAAAGGCCGGCTAGCTCGTCTGGGGAAACTGGGCTTTCGAATGCAGGAATCGCCTGGCGGACCAGAAGCGGCTTCTTTTGCCAATAGTCGCGTAGGAACTCGCGCGCGCTGATGCCGCCGAGAATTTGCAAAGGGATATCGGAAGTCATGCATGTACCTTGCTCTGCGACAGAGCTGCAAATAAAAACGCCCGGCACAGCCGGGCGTGCAAAGAGAGGGTTCGCTCAGATCCGTTTGGCCTGGGCTGCGGCGTTGCCGGTGTAGCTGGCAGGAGTGAGCTTGCGCAGCTCTGCTTTGGCTTCAGACGGCATTTCAAGGCCGTCGATAAACGCCTGCAGCGCCTCGGGGCCAATGCCCTTGCCCCGGGTGAGCTCTTTGAGCTTCTCGTACGGGTTCTCGATTGCGTAGCGGCGCATGACGGTCTGGATCGGCTCGGCCAGCACTTCCCAGCAGGCGTCGAGGTCTTCGGCGATACGCGCTCCGTTGAGCTCCAGCTTGCCGATGCCCTTAAGACTCGCCTCGTAGGCGATGACGCTGTGTGCAAAGCCGACGCCCAGGTTGCGCAGCACGGTGGAGTCGGTCAGGTCACGCTGCCAGCGAGAGATCGGTAGTTTGCTCGCCAGGTGCTGCAGCAGCGCGTTGGCGATACCCAGATTACCCTCGGAGTTTTCAAAGTCGATCGGGTTGACCTTGTGCGGCATCGTCGAAGAGCCAATTTCCCCGGCAACGGTGCGCTGCTTGAAATAGCCCAGCGAAATGTAGCCCCAGATGTCGCGGTCGAAGTCGATGAGAATCGTGTTGAACCGTGCGACCGCGTCGAACAGCTCAGCGATGTAATCGTGAGGTTCGATCTGCGTGGTATAGGGATTGAACGTAAGGCCCAGATCGGCCTCGATGAATTCTCGCGCGTTGACTTCCCAGTCGACATCGGGATAGGCCGACAGGTGCGCGTTGTAGTTACCGACAGCGCCGTTGATCTTGCCGAGAAGCGGGACCGCGGCGACCTGCGCGATCTGTCGCTCGAGGCGGTAAACCACGTTGGCCAATTCCTTGCCGAGGGTAGTCGGCGAGGCGGGTTGGCCATGCGTGCGCGACAGCATCGGAACGTCGGCATGGGTTACGGCCAGCGTGCGGATGGCTTCTGCAAGTTGGCGCATCAGTGGCAGCAATACGTCGTCGCGGCCTTCACGCAGCATCAGCGCGTGGGAAAGGTTGTTGATGTCTTCGCTGGTGCAGGCGAAGTGGATAAATTCATTGACCTTGGCCAGCTCGGGCACCTGCTTGGCCTGCTCCTTGAGGAGATACTCCACCGCTTTTACGTCGTGGTTGGTGGTGCGCTCGAATTCCTTCACCCGTTCGGCGTGCTCGAGCTGAAAGTTTTCGGCCAACTGATCGAGGAGGGCATTGGCCTCGTCGGAGAAGGGTGCGACCTCCGGAATTCCGGCGTGTGCAGCCAGACGTTGCAACCAGCGAACTTCAACCTGAACGCGGCAACGAATCAGACCGAACTCGCTGAAAATGGGGCGCAGAGCGCTGGTTTTGCCGGCGTAGCGGCCATCGACAGGGGAAACCGCGGTGAGCGAGGAAAGCTGCATAGAAGGCATTCTCGGACAGTCGAGCAACGAAAAGAGGGCGCAGATTATACATGAATGCAGATGAATAACCGTTGCCGTGGCTAGAACGGTTGTCGCATCGGCGGCCGTCGGTTATTCCGGTCGGAGCATCGGATACAGCGCGTCGAGCAACTTGCGCCGGCTGAAAACCATTTGCCAGCGGTGCCCGCCGAGCTGCCGCCAGAGTCGGGCGGAGCGAATCCCGGCTAACAACAGAGCGCGGATCTTGGCGGCGTTGTCGCTTTGCTGAAGGTGGCGCATATCGCCTTGCACCTGGATGCGTTGGCGGAAGGTGCTGAGCGTGTCCTGATACAGGCCGCCAAAGGACGCGATCACGTTTTCGTGAGTCAGCCCGAAATGGTCGACTTGCTGTTGTATCTGGTCCAGGCGGCTGCCGATCACTTGCAATAAATCCTTGCGCTTGTCCAGCTGACGCTCCAGACCGATCATCGCGAGCGCATAGCGCAATGGCTCGCGTTGCAGGCTGCTGGTGTCGCGCTCCAGGGCACCGACAAGGGCTCGATAGCCGTCGCGCAGATTAAGATCGTCGCCGCCGTAAACTTCCAGAGCGGGCTTGTTCTCGCGTACCAGCAAACTCCCCAGCATGCTGCCCAGCGCGGCGTTCGGTACTTGACCTGTGCGGGCAATTCGATCGACCAGCGCTGCCGCTTCGAATACCGCACTGAGCGCTACCAGCTGTTCTTGCAGCGGCGTCATGGCCGAGCTCCGGTGAACCAGGGCTCGGCCGTTTCGATCACCCCGCCGCCGAGGCAGACGTCACCTTGGTAAAACACCACGGACTGGCCGGGGGTGACGGCGCGTTGAGGTTCGTCGAACACGGCCCGATAGCCATTGGAGGTCTGCTCCAATGTGCAGGCTTGATCGCCTTGCCGATAGCGAACCTTGGCCGTGAGCCGCAAGGGTGCCGACAGTTCGATCGGATTGACCCAGTAAATCTCGGAGGCAAGCAGGGCGCGTGAGAACAGCCAGGGGTGGTCGTTGCCCTGTCCCACCACCAGCACGTTGCGCTCGAGATCCTTGCTCAATACATACCAGGGCTCGTCGCCCGCATCCTTGAGCCCGCCGATGCCCAGGCCCTGACGCTGGCCAATGGTGTGATACATGAGGCCGTGATGGCGGCCGATGACTTCGCCATCGATCGTCTCGATATCACCAGGCTGAGCCGGTAAATACTGTTTAAGAAAGTCACTGAAACGGCGTTCGCCGATAAAACAGATGCCGGTGGAGTCCTTCTTTTTCGCAGTGGCGAGGCCGTGCTTTTCTGCAAGCGCACGGACCGCGGGCTTTTCCAGCTCGCCCACCGGAAAGAGCGTCTTGCTCAGCTGCTCGCCGCCGACGGCATGGAGAAAATAGCTCTGGTCCTTGTTCGGATCGAGTCCCTTGAGCAGCTCGCTGCGGCTGTCAGTGTCACGGCGGCGCACGTAGTGCCCGGTCGCGATCAGGTCGGCGCCCAGCGTCAGAGCATAGTCGAGGAACGCCTTGAACTTGATTTCGCGGTTGCAAAGGATGTCCGGGTTCGGGGTTCGTCCCGCTTTGTACTCGGCCAGGAAGTGCTCGAACACGTTGTCCCAGTATTCAGCAGCGAAGTTCGCGGTGTACAGCTTGATGCCGATCCGGTCGCAGACGGCCTGAGCGTCGGCCAGATCTTCCCGTGCGGTGCAATACTCGGTGCCGTCATCCTCTTCCCAGTTCTTCATGAACAGGCCTTCGACCTGATACCCCTGTTCAAGCAGAAGCAGGGCGGAAACCGAAGAGTCGACGCCGCCGGACATGCCGACGATGACGCGCAGGTTTTCAGGAACAACGGAGGTTGAATCAGGCATAGAAGCTCAGGGTTGACTGCAAAGATTGAATTCTAACAGGCTGGCCTAGCCAGCGGTTAAGGCGGATCAGTCGCGGACTACGGCAAGGTCGTAAACCGGTCCCGCCAGATAGTCGTCAATGCAGCGCAGGATCAACTCGCTGCGCCAACGCTCCGGTTGCGCTGCCAATTCGTCGCGCCTCATCCAGCGCGCGCCGACGATGCCGCTGTCGAGTGCGCGCTGAGGATGATGCCGAACCGGGCTGGCCGAGAAGCAGACACGCTGATAGGTCACGCCATTGCTCGGTGCGGTATAGAGATAGATGCCAACCACGCCGCTCAGCTCGACGTCCCATCCCGTTTCCTCGAGCGTCTCGCGTACGGCGGCCTGGCGCAGTGTCTCGTTGGGCTCGAGATGGCCCGCCGGTTGATTCAGCACCAGCCGGCCACCTTTCGATTCTTCAACCATGAGGAAGCGGCCGTCTGTCTCAACGATCGTTGCCACGGTGATATGGGGATGCCAGGTCATGTTCGGTGAGTCCTCGCAAAGCTAATGGTAGCGACCAGTGCGCAGCATAAAAACGGAAAACCCCGGCGCCAGGCCGGGGTTCCGATTCAGCAGCGCCATCCAGCGCCAGACGACTCAGCCCAGCGCGGCGAGCGCGGCATTGAAGGTCGCGCTAGGGCGCATGACCTGGCTGGTCAGATCCGAGTTTGTACGGTAATAGCCACCGATTTCTACCGGCTCGCCTTGGACCGCTGCCAGTTCGGCAATGATGGCTTGCTCGTTTTCGCTCAGCTGTTTGGCCAGCGGTGCGAAGTGAGCCTGTAGTTCCGAGTCTTCGGTCTGTGCTGCCAACTCCTGAGCCCAGTACAGTGCCAGGTAAAAGTGGCTGCCACGATTGTCCAGCTCGCCGGTACGGCGCGACGGCGATTTGTTGTTGTCGAGGAGTTTTCCGGTAGCAGCATCCAATGCCTTGCCTAGCAGCTTGGCCTTCAAGTTGTCTGTCTTGATACCGGTTTCTTCGAGCGAAACAGCAAGTGCCAGGAACTCACCGAGCGAATCCCAGCGCAGGTGGTTTTCTTCGATCAGTTGTTGCACGTGCTTGGGGGCCGAACCGCCGGCACCGGTTTCGTACATGCCGCCGCCGGCCATCAGCGGGACGATCGACAACATCTTCGCCGACGTGCCCAGTTCCATGATCGGGAACAGGTCGGTCAGGTAGTCGCGCAACACGTTGCCTGTCACCGAGATGGTGTCTTGGCCGCGGATCAGGCGTTCCATGCTGACACGGATGGCTTCGTTGTAGCCCATCATGCGGATATCCAGACCGGTTAGGTCGTGTTCTTGCAAGTAAGCTTCGACCTTTTTCTGAAGCTCGCGGTCGTGGGCGCGCTCGGGGTCTAGCCAGAAGATGGCCGGCGTGTCCGATTGACGAGCACGGGTAACAGCCAGCTTGACCCAGTCACGAATCGGGGCGTCCTTGGTCTGACAGGCACGCCAGATGTCGCCTTTTTCCACTGCATGCTGCATCAGCACGGTGCCGTCGCCCAGCACGACACGCATAGTGCCGTCGGCAGTCATCTCGAACGTCTTGTCGTGTGAGCCGTACTCTTCGGCCTTCTGTGCCATCAGGCCGACGTTCGGTACGCTGCCCATGGTGGTCGGGTCGAAAGCGCCGTTGGTTTTGCAGAAGTTGATCATCTCCTGGTAGATGCGGGCATAGGTGCTTTCCGGCATCACCGCCTTGGTGTCCTTGAGCTTGCCATCCTTGCCCCACATTTGACCCGAGCTGCGAATCATTGCCGGCATGGAAGCGTCGACGATCACGTCGCTTGGAATGTGCAGGTTAGTGATGCCCTTGACCGAGTCGACCATCGCCATTTCCGGGCGGCCGGCGTAGCACGCGTGGATATCGTGAAGGATCTCTTCCTGTTGGGAATCGGGCAATGACTTGATCTTGTCGTAGACGCTACTCAAGCCGTTGTTAGGGTTGACGCCCAGTTCCTTGAACAGCTCGCCGTATTTATCGAACACGTCCTTGTAGTAGACGCTGACGGCATGGCCGAAGACGATCGGGTGGGAGATCTTCATCATCGTGGCCTTCACGTGCAGGGACCACATCACGCCGGTTTCCTTGCAGTCCTGCAGGGTGTCTTCGAAGAATGCCCGCAGCTTCTGGCAGCTCATGAACATGCCGTCAAGCACTTCGCCGTTCTGCAGCGAAACTGTCTTCTTCACTTCGACCTGACCGTCTTTGCCGACGAACTCGATACGCACGTCGCCAGCTCTATCCATCGTGATGGATTGCTCGCTGGAGAAGAAGTCGCCGCCGCGCATGTAGTCGGCATGGGATTGCGAGGCCTTGCTCCACTTGCCCATCGAATGCGGATGCTTGCGGGCGAAGGCCTTAACCGCTGCAGGTGCGCGGCGATCGGAATTGCCTTCGCGCAAGACCGGGTTCACGGCGCTGCCCAATACCTTGCTGTAGCGCGCACGCGCGTCTTTCTCGGCTTCGGTCTGCGGATCTTCCGGGAAGTTGGGAATGTTGTAGCCGAGCGCCTGCAATTCAGCAATGGCGGCTTTGAGCTGAGGAACGGAAGCGCTGATGTTCGGAAGCTTGACGATGTTGGCATCGGGCTGATTGGTCAGCTCGGCGAGCTTGGCGAGGTCATCAGCGACTACCTTGTCCGCATCCAGCTGGTCGGCAAAGCTTGCAAGAATGCGCCCTGCAAGAGAGATGTCACGTGTTTCGACGGCAATACCGGCAGAGGCGGCAAAGGCTTCTACAATAGGCAGAAGCGAATAGGTGGCCAACGCCGGGGCTTCGTCGGTGAAGGTATAGATAATCTTCGAGCGGGTGGACATGTAGAGTTAACTCTCTCTTGCTGAGCGTGCACAGAATCGAGAAGTGCGCTGGTAAGCGCTCTGGCTACGTTTGCTGAGCCAGTCTCAAGATTCGCCGCGATGATGTTGGATGCAGCACCACTAGAGTGTTGAGCGTTTAGTCCGACCGGCTGCGGTTGGCAGTCGACGGTTTCAGGAGCAAGGATCTCGTTGAAGATCGGTTGGCCCTCATGACTCGTTAGTCACCTAAGCAGTATATCACCGCGACCCGCTGTCAAAGAATGCCCAAGCCATAAGACGAATGAACATCTAGTTTAGGCTGATTCAGCTAGGTTACCCTCCGGGGAAGACCGCTGTTTAATGTTTAACCACAAAACGGAGTCCAGCATGGGATATCAAAAGATCCAGGTGCCTGCCAGCGGTGACAAAATCACCGTCAACGCCGATAACACTCTGAACGTTCCCAATAACCCGATCATTCCCTATATCGAGGGCGACGGGATCGGGATTGATATCAGTCCGGTGATGATCAAGGTTGTCGACGCAGCCGTCGAGAAGGCCTACGGCGGCGAGCGCAAGATCGCCTGGATGGAAATCTATGCGGGCGAGAAGGCGACTCAGGTCTACGATCAGGACACCTGGCTGCCAAAAGAAACTCTGGAAGTCGTTCGTGACTACGTGGTGTCAATCAAGGGGCCGCTGACGACGCCTGTCGGTGGTGGTATCCGCTCTTTGAACGTTGCCCTGCGTCAGGAGCTGGATCTCTACGTCTGCCAGCGCCCAGTTCGCTGGTTCACTGGCGTGCCCAGCCCGGTGAAAAAACCTGCCGATGTGGACATGGTCATTTTCCGGGAAAACTCGGAAGACATTTACGCTGGAGTCGAGTGGAAGGCCGGTTCGCCAGAGGCGGAAAAGGTCATCAAATTCCTCACCGAGGAAATGGGCGTCAAGAAGATCCGCTTCACCGAGAATTGTGGCATCGGCATCAAGCCGGTTTCGCTCGAGGGCACCAAGCGTCTGGTTCGCAAGGCCCTGCAATACGCAGTGGACAATGATCGCAGTTCCGTGACGTTGGTGCATAAGGGCAACATCATGAAGTTCACCGAGGGTGCCTTCAAGGAATGGGGCTACGAGGTGGCTCGCGATGAGTTCGGCGCCGAGCTGCTGGACGGCGGTCCTTGGATGCAGTTCAAGAACCCGAACACCGGCAAGAATATTATCGTCAAAGACGCCATTGCCGATGCCATGCTGCAGCAGATCCTGTTGCGTCCGGCTGAGTATGACGTCATCGCCACGCTGAATCTGAATGGCGACTACCTGTCCGACGCGCTTGCGGCAGAAGTCGGTGGCATCGGTATCGCTCCGGGCGCCAACCTGTCCGACACGGTGGCTATGTTCGAAGCAACTCATGGTACTGCCCCGAAATACGCCGGGCAAGACAAGGTCAACCCTGGTTCATTGATCCTCTCAGCCGAAATGATGCTACGCCACATGGGGTGGTTGGAGGCCGCGGATCTGATCATCAAATCGACCGAAAGCGCAATCGCTGCCAAGACAGTGACCTATGACTTCGAGCGTCTGATGGACGGCGCGAAGCTGATGTCCTGCTCGGAATTTGGCGATGCCATGATCTCCCACATGTAAACCGAGGGAGCGACAAAAAGGCCGATCGTCGATCGGCCTTTTTGTTGTCCGTTGTTGCCTGGAATCAGGCGTCTACGGTAGAGCTCTGTGGAGCAGACGCCACTGTTTCCACGGTGCTTTGCAGCGATTGAATATTGGTTGCGTGCAGGCCCTTGGGACCTTGCAGAATATCAAACATGACCGCTTGCCCAGCTTTCAGAGTTCTGTACCCTTCCATCTGAATGGCAGAGTAGTGGGCGAACAGGTCCTCATCGCCGCCGTCTGCTACGATAAATCCATAGCCCTTGGCGTTGTTGAACCACTTGACCTTACCGCTTAGCATGCTGTTATCCCTCTGCAAAGGAGTCCATCACTGGAGTAACATCCATTTTATTCCGCGCTGATGCAGCACATGGCCCACACGCGCAGCCCGTTGCCGTTGTGGCACATACTGTTTGTATCATCGTTTTGCCGATAGTCAAGGCGACTCGTCAGGTGGCTGTGAAGCCTTTCCAATTACTCGGCCTCGGCGCCCCGATCTAGAACTGTTATACGCATGCGTGCATCTCCAGAGATTCGACTAATATTCAATCAAGATCGCCCCGAACCGTTGGACGACGACTCTTCCGGCTTGGCAGTCGAAGAAGCCAAGCCACAACTGAAGGCACCACCGATGTTCAAAGTTGTCATGTTTAATGACGACTACACGCCGATGGATTTCGTCGTAGAGGTGCTTGAGGGGATTTTCAATCACAATCGGGAGCTCGCCACCAAGCTTATGCTGGCGGTTCATACCGAAGGGCGGGCCGTATGTGGCGTCTATACGCGTGACGTCGCGGAAACCAAAGCGATGCAGGTCAATCAATATGCAAGGGAATGCCAGCACCCGTTGCTTTGTGAGATCGAGAAGGACGGTTAAACCCGACTGCTGGGTAAGAGGTGAAAGCTATGTTGAACCGTGAGCTCGAAGTCACTCTGAATTTGGCGTTCAAGGAGGCTCGTACCAAGCGTCATGAATTCATGACGGTCGAGCATCTTCTGTTAGCGCTGCTGGACAATGAAGCCGCCGCAACGGTCTTGCGGGCCTGCGGCGCCGGTCTCGATAAATTGCGGCACGATCTGCAAGAATTCATCGATTCCACCACACCGCTGATTCCCCAGCACGACGAAGAGCGTGAGACCCAGCCAACTTTGGGCTTTCAGCGCGTGCTCCAGCGTGCTGTTTTTCATGTGCAAAGCTCGGGCAAGCGCGAAGTCACTGGTGCGAATGTCCTGGTTGCAATCTTCAGTGAGCAGGAAAGCCAGGCGGTATTTTTACTCAAACAGCAGAACATCGCCCGGATCGATGTCGTCAATTACATCGCCCACGGAATTTCAAAGGTCCCGGGCAATAGCGGTAATCCGGAAGGCGATTCGGAAATGCAGGACGAGGAGGGTGGCGAGTCTGCTACCTCGGGTAACCCGCTCGACGCCTATGCGAGCAACCTCAACGATCTGGCTCGTCAGGGTCGTATAGATCCATTGGTCGGCCGAGAGCACGAGGTCGAACGAGTCGCTCAGATCCTGGCTCGTCGGCGCAAGAATAATCCGTTATTGGTTGGTGAGGCCGGGGTTGGCAAGACCGCTATTGCCGAGGGGCTGGCCAAGCGCATCGTCGACAATCAAGTGCCGGACCTGCTTGCCAGCAGTGTCGTCTATTCGCTCGATCTAGGCGCCTTACTGGCCGGTACGAAGTATCGCGGCGATTTCGAAAAACGCTTCAAGGCTCTGTTGAACGAGCTTCGCAAGCGGCCTCAGGCTGTCCTTTTCATTGACGAAATCCATACGATTATTGGCGCTGGTGCGGCGTCCGGCGGCGTAATGGATGCTTCAAATTTGCTTAAGCCACTCCTGTCGTCGGGAGAGATTCGCTGTATCGGGTCGACCACGTTCCAGGAATTTCGTGGGATCTTCGAAAAGGACCGGGCCCTGGCCCGACGCTTCCAGAAAGTTGACGTTTCCGAGCCATCCGTTGAAGACACCATCGGTATTTTGCGTGGCCTGAAAGGGCGCTTCGAGCAGCATCATGGTATCGAATACAGTGATGAATCGCTCCGTGCAGCTGCTGAGCTGGCTTCGCGCTACATCAATGATCGGCACATGCCGGACAAGGCGATAGATGTCATCGACGAGGCGGGAGCGTTCCAGCGTCTGCAGCCCGAGGACAAGCGCGCCGCTCGGATCGATGTCGAGCAGGTTGAAGACATCGTTGCCAAGATTGCGCGGATTCCGCCTAAGCATGTCAGCACCTCTGACAAGGAATTGCTGCGCAATCTGCAGCGCGACTTGAAACTGACAGTCTTCGGCCAGGACGATGCGATCGATTCGTTGGCTACGGCTATCAAACTGTCCCGGGCGGGGCTGAAGGCACCCGATAAGCCTGTAGGATCGTTCCTTTTTGCAGGCCCTACCGGTGTCGGCAAGACGGAAGCGGCGCGTCAATTGGCGAGGGCTCTGGGTATCGATCTGGTGCGCTTCGATATGTCCGAGTACATGGAGCGTCATACCGTGTCGCGTTTGATCGGTGCGCCGCCTGGCTATGTAGGCTTCGATCAGGGTGGCTTGTTAACCGAGGCGATCACCAAACAACCGCATTGCGTGCTGCTGCTCGACGAGATCGAGAAGGCGCATCCGGAAGTGTTCAATCTGCTATTGCAGGTGATGGATCACGGGACGTTGACCGACAACAACGGCCGCAAGGCAGATTTCCGTAACGTCATTTTGATCATGACCACCAATGCGGGCGCCGAAACTGCTGCCCGTGCTTCGATTGGTTTCACCCATCAGGATCATGCATCGGACGCGATGGAAGTGATCAAGAAGAGCTTCACGCCGGAGTTCCGTAACCGCCTGGATACCATCATCCAGTTCGGCCGTCTGAGTCACGAAGTCATCAAGAGCATTGTCGATAAGTTTCTCATTGAGTTGCAGGCACAGCTCGAGGATAAGCATGTCACGCTTGAGGTGTCGGATGCGGCGCGTGGCTGGCTGGCTGAGCGTGGCTATGATCCTCAGATGGGCGCGCGGCCGATGGCTCGTTTGATTCAGGATAAAATCAAGCGTCCGCTGGCTGAGGAGATTCTCTTTGGCGAATTGGCTGAGCATGGAGGTGTGGTGCACATCGACATTCGTGATGGCGAGCCGTTCTTCGACTTCGAGACCTCGGCCGAGTTGGCTTAGAGCCTGTCACTGTGTTTAAACAGAAGCGCCCGGCATTGCCGGGCGTTTTCGTTTGGTCGTCGTTGCGATGGCAACGGCTTTAGCCGGCGGTGCGCATGCAAAGCGTTCGGCCAGATCCGGATTCGGTAATCCGGTAGAAACAAAAAGCCCGGTCGATACCGGGCATTCATTCTCGCGACCTGTTAGCGGGCGCGGTAGGTGATGCGACCTTTGCTCAGGTCGTACGGCGTCAGTTCTACGCGAACCTTGTCGCCGGTAAGAATCCGGATGTAGTTCTTGCGCATCTTTCCGGAGATGTGCGCAGTAACGACGTGCCCATTTTCCAACTCCACACGAAACATGGTGTTGGGCAGGGTGTCGACGACAGTACCTTCCATTTCGAAGCTGTCTTCTTTCGACATTCAGTAGAGCCCTCGGTGTTCAATGATTGACCCGGTGCGAAGAATGCCCGGGTAAAAGCGGCAAGTATTGTGCCTGAAAGGGCTCCGAGAGCCAAGGCCTCAGCTCAGAGTTATCCAGCGCTGGTTAACCAGCAGTTCGATAGGGCGGTATTCGGTCTTGTAACTCATTTTGCGGCAGTTCTTGATCCAGTAGCCCAGATAAATCGCCTTCAGCCCGAGTCGTGCCGCTTCGCCGACCTGCCAGAGAATGGCGAAACGGCCAAGGCTCCGGCGTTCCTCGCTGGGGTCGTAGAAGGTGTAGACCGCAGACAAGCCGTTAGGCAGCACATCGGTCACCGCCAGAGCGAGCAGGCGACCATTCAGACGGAACTCGTAGAAGCGGGAGAAGGGCAGGTCGCGGACAAGGAAGGTATGGAACTGATCTCGGCTCGGTGGGTACATGTCGCCGTCAGCGTGGCGCTGCTCGATATAGCTGGCATAGAGCGAGTAATACTCTTCAGTGAACGAAGGCCGAACATCGGTAACGATCAGATCCGCGTTGCGCTTGAGAATACGTCTCTGCTGACGATTGAGCTCTAGCCCTTCGGCGGGTATGCGTGCGGGGATGCAGGCGGTGCAACGTTGGCAGTGCGGCCGATAGAGATGGTCGCCGCTGCGACGGAAACCCATTTCGGACAATTCTGCATACACCTGTACGTCCATCGGCTGGCTAGGGTCGAGGAATAGCGTGGTGGCCTGTTCGTCGGGCAGGTAACTGCACGCATGAGGCTGTGTGGCATAGAACTTGAGACGAGCCAGTGAAGTCATGGTCAGCTCTCGGAAATCTTGAAGTCAGTGTAGGTCAGCTTGGCTTCGTGGACTAGGTCTCCCATCGGGCTGAACTGGGTTCGTCCAGATATTTGGCGAGCGTTTCGGCGAAGGTTTGGCGGGCTATGGTTCGCGCCCCGAAACTGGCCAGGTGTTGAGTCGGCATCTGGCAGTCAATCAATTTGAATCTCCAGTCTCGGAGACGTTCCACTAGTGCCACGAATCCTGCCTTAGATGCATCGGTTGTGCGACTGAACATCGATTCGCCGAAGAATAGTCGACCCATGGCGAGACCATAGAGGCCGCCGACCAGCCGTTCGTCTTGCCAGACTTCTACCGAGTGCGCGATGCCGACGTGATGCAGCTTTAGGTAGGCTTCCTGCATCGGTGTTGTGATCCAGGTTCCATCGGCATATCTACGTGGGCCTGCGCAGCCTTCGATTACGTCCTGGAATGCTCGATCGAAGGTGATGTCAAATTTCCCCTGGCGCAATTTCTTCCTCAGGCTGCGTGAGACATGCAGCTCCTCGGGATACAGAACCGTGCGTGGGTCAGGCGACCACCAGAGCAGCGGTTGGCCGTCCTGATACCAGGGGAAGCAACCATGCCGGTAGGCTGCCAGCAAGCGCTCGGGCGACAGGTCGCCTCCTGCGGCGAGTAGCCCGTTGGGTTCGCGCATGGCCTTTTCTAGCGGGGGAAACGACAGGTCGTCGCGCTGCAGCCAGGTCAGCATATCGATACGTCACGAAGGGCGGATATGGGTGTCCGCCCTGAAGGAGGGTTACTGATCCAGATACTTTTCGGCATCGAGTGCGGCCATGCAGCCTGCTCCGGCAGACGTAATCGCCTGACGATACACATGATCGGCCACGTCGCCTGCTGCGAATACGCCCGAAATGGTCGTGCAGGTGGCGTCGCCCTCGCTGCCGCCCTTGATCTTGAGGTAGCCGTCTTTCATTTCTAGCTGACCTGCGAATAGATCGGTGTTGGGCTTATGGCCGATAGCAATGAACACTCCTGACAGGTCGAGCTTCTGTTCTTCGCCCGATAGGGTGTTCTTCAAGCGCACGCCAGTGACGCCGCTGGCATCACCAAGTACTTCCTCCAAGGTGTGATTCCAATGCAGGCGAATATTGCCGTTGGTCGCTTTTTCCATAATCTTGTCCTGCAAGATTTTCTCAGAGCGCAGCTTGTCGCGACGATGGATCAGATGCACTTCCTTGGCGATGTTGGACAAATAGAGCGCTTCCTCGACCGCCGTGTTGCCGCCTCCGATCACCGCAACCACTTGGTTGCGGTAGAAGAAGCCATCGCAGGTAGCGCAAGCTGATACGCCGCGTCCGGCAAATGCCTCCTCTGAAGGAAGGCCGAGATATTGGGCCGAAGCCCCTGTAGCGATGATCAGCGCATCGCAGCTGTAGGTCGCGCTGTCGCCTTTGAGGACGAAGGGGCGCTGCTGCAGTTCGGCGGTATGGATGTGGTCGAAGATCACTTCGGTATCGAAGCGCTCCGCGTGTTTTTGCATCCGCTCCATCAGTGCCGGGCCGGTAAGGCCTTCGACGTCGCCGGGCCAGTTATCCACTTCGGTGGTGGTTGTGAGCTGGCCGCCGGGTTGGATGCCGGTAATCATGACCGGCTTCAAGTTGGCGCGGGCAGCGTATACCGCGGCGGTATAACCGGCCGGGCCCGAGCCGAGGATGATCAGACGTGAATGCTTGACTTCATTCATAAAAAGCCCTCATAAGCCTTTGTTGCTAATAGAGAAGCGTGCTCCAGTCGAGCCGCGCTGAAAAAACTGGCGGTTATGCTACACCGAAGCATCGCGAAAAGCCCAAGCCGGCGCGGAACCGGCATGCCATCGAATCGACAAACCCGTACAATGTCCAATTACCTGGCTGAATACGGTTCATAGAGCGCGCCCCGGGCGCAGGAAAAAAAGCGTTTTGAAGAATACCTCCTCTACCGCGCCGGCTTCCGTCTGGCGACAGCAATTGCATTACCGTCTTAAAGAGGGCGCTTTGATTGCGCTCGGCGCGTTGTGCGCATACCTCTGGATGGCATTGCTCACGTACGATCCGGCCGACCCCGGATGGACTCATACCAGTAACGTCCAGCAAGTCCAGAACGCCGCCGGCCGCGCCGGGGCCTGGTTCGCCGATGTGCTGTTCATGGCGCTCGGTTATTTTGCGTTCCTGTTTCCGTTGCTGCTGGGGATCAAGACCTGGCAAGTGTTTCGCGCGCGCCACCAGCCCTGGAGCTGGAACGGCTGGCTGTTCTCCTGGCGGTTGATCGGGCTCGTATTCCTGATTCTTTCCGGCTCCGCGCTGGCTTATATCCATTTCCAGTTCGCCAATAATCTGCCTGCGTCGGCGGGCGGGGCATTGGGCGAAAGTCTCGGGCAGCTCGCCGAGGCGGCGCTCAACGTTCAAGGCAGCACCTTATTGTTGCTGGCTTTCTTCCTGTTCGGTCTGACGGTGTTTACCGATCTGTCCTGGTTTAAGGTAATGGACCTGACCGGCAAGATCACGCTCGACCTGATCGAGCTGATTCAAAGTCTCTTCACCCGATGGTGGACCGCACGAAACGAGCGCAAGCAGGTTGTGGCGCAGCTGCGCGAAGTCGATGACGTGGTCAACGAGGTGGCCGGCTCACTTTCGGATCGCCGCGAGCGCGCCAAGGTGAAGGAGCGCCTGCTCGAGCGAGAAGAGTCGCTGAGTAAGCATATGACCGAACGCGATAAGCGTCCGGCGCTGATGATTCCGCCGCCCGCCCCACCCAAGCCGGTCGAACAGAGCAAGCGAGTATTAAAGGAAAAACAGGCCAACCTGTTTGTCGACCCGCTGATCGAAGGCAGCGTGCCGCCGCTGTCGCTGCTGGACGTCGCTGAGAAGCAGCAAAAACAGTACTCGCCCGAATCGCTGGAAGCCATGTCGCGGCTGCTGGAGATTAAACTGAAGGAGTTCGGCGTCGAAGTCATAGTCGAGTCGGTGCATCCAGGCCCGGTCATCACTCGCTTCGAGATCCAGCCGGCCGCTGGCGTCAAGGTCAGCCGCATATCAAACCTTGCCAAGGACCTGGCGCGCTCTCTGGCCGTGATCAGCGTCCGTGTGGTCGAGGTGATTCCCGGCAAGACGACTGTCGGCATCGAGATCCCTAACGAAGACCGTCAAATTGTGCGGTTCTCGGAAGTGCTGTCATCCGCTCCCTATGATGATGCCAAGTCGCCAGTCACCATTGCACTCGGCCACGATATCGGTGGTAAGCCGGTAATTGCCGACCTGGCGAAAATGCCCCACCTGCTGGTTGCAGGTACGACCGGTTCGGGTAAATCGGTCGGTGTGAACGCGATGATCCTGTCGATCCTGTTCAAGTCAACGCCGGAAGACGCGCGGCTGATCATGATCGACCCGAAGATGCTCGAACTGTCTATCTACGAAGGTATTCCGCATCTTCTATGCCCGGTTGTGACCGACATGAAGGAGGCCGCCAACGCGCTGCGCTGGAGCGTGGCCGAGATGGAGCGGCGCTACAAACTGATGGCGGCCATGGGTGTACGTAACCTGGCGGGCTTCAACCGCAAGGTGAAGGATGCAGAGGAGGCGGGTACACCGCTGACCGATCCGCTCTACCGTCGCGAAAGCATGGAAGACGAGGCGCCCCTGTTACACAAGCTGCCCACCATCGTAGTCGTGGTCGACGAATTTGCCGATATGATGATGATCGTCGGCAAGAAGGTCGAAGAGCTGATTGCGCGTATTGCGCAGAAGGCCCGCGCCGCTGGCATTCACCTGATCCTCGCGACCCAGCGTCCCTCGGTGGACGTCATTACCGGCCTGATCAAGGCCAACATTCCAACTCGCATGGCCTTCCAGGTTTCCAGCAAGATCGACTCGCGCACCATTCTCGACCAGGGCGGTGCCGAACAATTACTTGGTCACGGCGACATGCTTTACCTGCCTCCGGGTACCGGTCTGCCGATTCGCGTCCACGGTGCATTTGTTTCCGATGAAGAGGTGCACCGTGTTGTCGAGGCCTGGAAGGCTCGTGGTGCGCCTGACTACATCGAAGAGATTCTTGTCGGCGTGGAAGATTCCGGCAGCGGCTTCGATGGTGGCGGAGGCGAGGGCGGCAGCGGTGATGACAGTGAAGATGATCCGCTCTACGACGAGGCCGTACGCTTCGTCACCGAAAGTCGCCGAGCATCGATATCCGCCGTGCAGCGCAAGCTCAAGATCGGCTACAACCGCGCCGCGCGGATGATCGAAGCCATGGAAATGGCCGGCGTAGTGACCTCAATGAATACCAACGGCTCGCGCGAAGTGCTCGCGCCGCCTCCTACCCGCGACTAGATCGCCGAGGGCTCCATGCAGTTGATTCGTGCGTTGTTTGCATCCGCTCTGCTGTTAACACTGGTTCCGGCCCAGGCCGACCAGGCCGCTTCCGTGCAGCGCCTGACCGGTCTGCTGCAGAAGGCTGAAACCCTGACCGGACGTTTTTCCCAGCTGTCGCTTGACGGCAGCGGTACCCAGCTCCAGGAAACGTCCGGCGAGATGGCGCTTAAGCGGCCGGGTCAGTTCCGCTGGCACACCGATGAGCCGATGGAGCAGTTGTTGATTTCCAATGGCAAGAAAGTCTGGCTGTACGATCCGGATCTCGAACAGGTAACCATCCAGACGCTTGATCAACGCCTGACCCATACGCCGGCACTGTTGCTTTCGGGCGACGTCTCGGCCATCAGCGAAAACTTCGACGTCTCGCATCAGGAAGCGGGCGAGGTGGTGGATTTCACGTTGAAGCCCAAGGCCAAGGACACCTTGTTCGACACCCTGCGCTTGTCATTTCGCGGCAACGTAATCAATGACATGCAGATGGTCGACGGTGTCGGTCAGCGCACCAATATTCTGTTTCAGGGTGTCAGGCTGAACCAACCGCTGAAGGCCGACCAGTTCACCTTCGAGATTCCCGAGGGAACCGACGTCATTTCCGAGTGATCTGCGTCGGTACGTTCGTTAACCGATACGGCCTGCGTTCCTGCAGGCCGTTCGCATAAGAGGTTCCCGTCCGCGATGGACCTGTTCAGCCGCGAACCAGTCGCTCAACCGCTAGCTGCACGTTTGCGCGCCGCCAGCCTGGACGAGTACGTCGGGCAGGAGCATCTGCTGGCGCGCGGCAAGCCGTTGCGTGAGGCGCTGGAGCAGGGCGCGCTGCATTCAATGGTGTTCTGGGGACCACCGGGTGTCGGCAAGACGACCCTGGCGCGGCTGCTGGCCAAGGTGTCCGACGCGCATTTTGAAACCGTCTCGGCGGTGTTGGCCGGCGTCAAAGAGATTCGACAGGCGGTGGAAATTGCCAAGCAGCAGGCGGCCCAGTATGGACGGCGCACCATTCTGTTCGTTGACGAGGTGCATCGCTTCAACAAGTCTCAGCAGGACGCGTTCCTGCCCTACGTCGAAGATGGCACGCTGATTTTCATCGGTGCGACCACCGAAAACCCTTCCTTCGAGCTGAACAATGCGCTGTTGTCCCGTGCACGGGTCTACGTGCTCAAAAGCCTCGACGAAGCTGCGTTGCGCAGGCTGGTTGCGCGCGCGCTAACGGAACCCAAAGGCCTGGGCGACCTGCGCCTGAGCCTGCCGGACGAGAGTTTTCAAATTCTCATGGCGGCAGCTGATGGCGACGGTCGGCGGCTGCTGAACCTCCTGGAGAACGCCTCGGATCTGGCTGAAGAGGGTGGCGAGATCAGCGTCGAGCTGCTTCAAGACTTGTTGGGCGACACGCGTCGACGTTTCGATAAGGGCGGCGAAGCCTTCTACGACCAGATATCGGCGCTGCACAAGTCCGTTCGCGGATCGAATCCGGACGCCTCGTTGTACTGGTTTGCCCGAATGATCGATGGTGGTTGCGATCCGCTGTATATCGCCCGGCGCGTGGTGCGCATGGCCAGTGAAGAGGTTGGTAACGCTGATCCGCGGGCATTGAGCTTGTGCTTATCGGCCTGGGATGTTCAGGAGCGGCTCGGCAGTCCCGAGGGCGAACTGGCGGTCGCGCAGGCCATCGTCTATCTGGCCTGCGCGCCCAAGAGCAACGCCGTTTACAGTGCCTTCAATGCGGCGATGCGGGACGTGCGCGAGAGCGGGTCGCAGGAAGTCCCGTTGCACCTGCGCAATGCGCCGACCCGACTGATGAAAGAGCTGGGCTACGGCAACGAATATCGCTATGCCCACGATGAGCCGGATGCCTATGCGGCCGGCGAGGATTATTTCCCGGACGCGGTGGCGCCACGCCAGTACTATCAACCGGTACCACGAGGGCTGGAAAGCAAGATTCGCGACAAGCTCGAGCATTTGGCACGCCTTGATCGAGAAAGCCCGCGGCAACGGAGGAAGACATGATTCGGATGGTGCTCGCCGTGGTGGCGGGTGGCGTGCTCGGGACGCTGATCCGCTTCGGCGTCGCGACTTGGGTGTCGGCGAACTGGCCTCGACATTTCTATCTGGCGACGCTGGGGGTCAACCTGCTTGGCTGCCTGCTGATTGGTTACCTGTATGCGTTCTTTCTGGCACGACCGGAAATCTCTCCCGAACTGCGCGGTGGTCTCATCATCGGCTTTCTTGGAGCGCTGACGACCTTCTCCAGCTTCTCGCTTGATGGCCTGCGCCTGCTTGAGAGTGGGCAGCTCGCAACCACCTTTGGCTATGTCGGGATAAGCGTACTCGGCGGGCTGCTGGCGGCCTGGGCCGGGCTCACGCTTGGCAGGTTATGAACCTGGGCTGGATCACGTAAACTTCGCTTCCTCTTTGCCTTTCCTCAAAGCTTTCACAGACGAGACCCACCATGCTTGATTCGAAACTGGTACGCACGCAGCTGCAGGACGTCGCCAATCGCTTGGCCACCCGTGGCTACCAGCTGGACGTGGCGCGTATCGAGGCGCTGGAAGCACAGCGCAAAACCGTGCAGACCCGCACCGAGCAACTGCAAGCCGAGCGCAACGCTCGCTCCAAGTCTATTGGCCAGGCCAAGCAGCGTGGCGAGGACATCGCGCCATTGCTCGCGGAAGTGGACCGCATGGGCTCTGAACTGGACGCCGGCAAGGTCGAGCTGGAGGGTATTCAGGTCGAGTTGGACCAACTGATGCTGAGCCTGCCGAACTTGCCCCACGAGTCGGTCCCGGTGGGCAAGGACGAAGACGACAACGTCGAAGTGCGCCGCTGGGGCACGCCGAAGGCATTCGAGTTCGAGGTTAAGGATCACGTGGCCCTGGGCGAGCAGCATGGCTGGCTCGACTTCGAAACCGCCGCCAAGCTGTCGGGTGCTCGCTTTGCCCTGATGCGCGGGCCGATTGCTCGCCTGCATCGCGCACTGGCGCAATTCATGCTCGATCTGCACACGCGCGAACACGGTTATGAAGAGGCGTATACACCCTATCTGGTTCAGGCCCCCGCGCTGCAAGGCACTGGCCAGTTGCCGAAATTTGAGGAGGATCTATTCAAGATCAGCCGTGAGAGCGAGGCTGACCTCTATCTGATCCCGACCGCGGAGGTGTCGCTGACTAACATCGTCGCCGGTGAGATTCTCGATGCCAAGCAGCTGCCGTTGAAGTTCGTCGCGCATACACCCTGTTTCCGCAGCGAAGCCGGTGCATCTGGCCGCGATACACGGGGCATGATTCGCCAACATCAATTCGACAAAGTCGAGATGGTGCAGATCGTCGAACCGAGCCAATCGTTCGAGGCGCTTGAAAGCCTTACCGGCAACGCGGAGAAGGTCTTGCAGCTTTTGGGGCTGCCGTACCGCGTGCTTGCGCTGTGCACCGGCGACATGGGCTTCGGTGCGACCAAGACCTACGACCTGGAGGTCTGGGTCCCTAGCCAGGACAAGTACCGTGAGATTTCCTCCTGCTCCAACTGCGGCGATTTCCAGGCACGGCGCATGCAGGCGCGCTTCCGTAATCCTGAAACCGGCAAGCCCGAGTTGGTGCATACGCTCAATGGCTCGGGTCTGGCGGTAGGACGCACACTGGTCGCGGTGCTGGAGAACTATCAGCAGGCGGACGGCAGCATTCAAGTCCCCGATGTCTTGAAGCCTTACATGAGCGGTATCGAGGTCATCGGCTAAGGCGCTTCGGCGGCGCGCGTCGCTGCTTGAAGCAGGAAATCGGCGCGGTCTTGCCGCTCCACAGGCTGGTACTCGGCACTATCCTGATTTCTTGATTGCCGACAAGGGCCGTCTCCCGCGCAATGGCTGAGATGGCCCAACTTTCTTTACCAGGACTCGCTGATGGATTTTCTGCCGCTGTTTCACAATCTCAAAGGTCGCGCGGTGCTGGTCATCGGTGGCGGCGAGATCGCCTTGCGCAAGGCGCGCCTGTTATCCGAGGCCGGTGCGGTACTGCGTGTCGTGGCGCCCGAGATTGAACCGCAGTTGACTGACTTGGTTGAGCGGAGCGGTGGTCATTCGTTTCTACGCGGTTATATCCGCGACGACCTCGCCGGCTGTGTGCTTGCGATCGCCGCCACCGATGACGAGCCGTTGAATGCACAGGTGTCGCACGATGCCAAAGCGCTCGGCATCCCGGTCAATGTGGTGGATTCGCCCGATCTGTGTACGGTCATCTTTCCCGCGATCGTCGATCGCTCTCCACTGATGATCGCAGTGTCCAGCGGCGGTGATGCCCCGGTTCTGGCGCGTCTGATGCGGGCGCGAATCGAGACCTGGGTGCCTGCCGTGTACGGGCAGTTGGCTGGTCTGGCGAGAAAATTTCGCAGTCAGGTCAAGGCTGCATTGCCGAATGTGCAGCAACGGCGGGTGTTCTGGGAAGAAGTCTTCCAAGGCACCATTGCCGAGCGGGCAATGGCGGGACAGCCGCACGAGGCCGAGCGACTGCTGGAGGAAAAGCTCTCCGGCGCAGCGCCCAAAAGCCTCGGCGAGGTGTATTTGGTCGGCGCGGGTCCTGGCGACCCGGATCTACTGACATTTCGTGCGCTGCGGTTGATGCAGCAAGCCGACGTTGTGCTCTATGACCGCTTGGTCGCGCCGGCCATCCTCGATTTGTGTCGCCGCGATGCCGATCGGATCTACGTCGGCAAACAGCGTGCGGAGCACGCCGTCCCCCAGGAGCAGATCAACCAATTGCTGGTGACGCTGGCCCGGCAGGGCAAGCGAGTGTTGCGCCTGAAGGGCGGCGATCCCTTCATTTTCGGTCGTGGCGGGGAGGAGATCGAAGAGCTGGCGGCTCACGGCATTCCGTTCCAGGTCGTTCCCGGTATCACGGCCGCCAGTGGTTGTGCCGCCTACGCCGGTATCCCCCTGACCCACCGTGACCATGCGCAGTCAGTGCGTTTCGTCACTGGCCATTTGAAGGACGGCAGCTGCGATCTGCCCTGGCCGGAACTGGTGGCGCCCAGCCAGACCTTGGTGTTCTACATGGGCTTGGTTGGTTTGCCGGTGATCTGCGAGCAATTAATTGTCCATGGGCGCGCTGCCGATACGCCCGTTGCTTTGATCCAGCAGGGCACTACCAGCCATCAGCGTGTGTTTACCGGCACGCTTGGCAATCTGGCCGCTCGGGTCGCAAGCGAGCGCGTTCAAGCGCCGACGCTAATCATCGTCGGCGAGGTGGTGCAGCTTCGAGAAAAGCTCGCCTGGTTTGAAGGGGCCGGCACCGCATCCGAATAGACGCGGCGCTCGTGCGCCACGAATCCAGAGCAGATGCTGCGGCTGCGGCTGCGCGCTGTGCTCAGCGCGACCAGATGCCCTTGCCTGGCAACCGGTCGCGATCATGCGCACGGTCCAGTGCCAGCTGGGGGCCCTTGGGGATGATGCCGTTGGCGTTGATATGGCGGTGGCTCGCGTAGTAGTGGCTCTTGATGTGAACGAAATCGACGGTTTCGGCGATTCCGGGCCATTGATACAGTTCGCGCAGCCAGTTCGACAGGTTCGGGTAGTCCTCGATCCGCCGCAGATTACATTTGAAATGCCCGTGGTAGACGGCGTCAAAGCGAACAATTGTGGTGAATAGGCGCCAGTCCGCTTCGGTCAGGTATTCGCCGGTCAGGTAGCGCCGTTCGCGGAGGCGTTGCTCGAGCCAGTCGAGTTCGTTGAACAGCTCATCGAATGCGGTTTCGTAGGCTTTCTGCGTGGAGGCGAATCCGGCGCGATAAACCCCATTATTGACGCGCGGATAAATCCGCTCGTTGAGCATGTCGATCTCGGCGCGCAGCGGTTCTGGACAGAGGTCCAGTGTCGATCCGGTCAACTCGTCGAAGGCACTATTAAAAATGCGGATCAGCTCGGCGGACTCATTATTGACGATGCGTTGCTGCTGGCGGTCCCAGAGCACCGGTACGGTGACTCGGCCGGTGTAGTTTTTGTCATCACTGGTGTAGCGCTGATGCAAGTATTGCAAGCCATCCAGCGCGTCACCGGAGGACCCGGTGTGTTTGTCGAAAGTCCAGCCGTGCTCGGCCATTAACCAACTGACGACCAACACATCGATCAACTGATCGAGCTGCTTGAGTTTGCGATAGATCAGGGTGCGATGGGCCCAGGGGCAGGCGAGCGAAACGTAGAGGTGGTAGCGCCCGGCTTCAGCCTTTACTGCTGATTGACCCTTCGGACCTGGTGAGCCATCCGCAGTGACCCAGTCGCGTCGTTGCGCCTGTTCTCGCTGGAATTCACCGTCACGGCTGTTTTCGTACCAGCGGTCCTGCCACTGTCCATCGACCAAGAGCCCCATGTTCTGCCTCCTCATATTTCAGATTAGGGGTCAGTCTAGGGAGGATAGTTCGATGGATGGATCACAATCCCCGTCTAAAGGCATCGCTCAGACCGATAGATTGCGTCGTTCCCAGTACTGTCGCGCCTGGATAAATGCGGCCTCGCGCGATTGACCGAGCCCGCGTAGGGCCAGAGCCATCGTCGCCGCCACCGCCAGTTCGCCATAGGCATCTTCGGCCTCGCCCCGCCAGACGGCGAGTAAATGCTGCGGATCGAGTTGCGCCGGCTTGACATGACGTTGTGGGGAAAGCGCCGGCCAGTCCTCATCCCAAGACTCGCTCGCTCGAGTGCCGTACAGGTGCGCAACGCCGTCCGGATTGACCTCGATCTCGCCGCCTTCGCCCTTGATGACGATGGCCGTGTCGCCGAGCAAACGGCTGGCTTCACGATGATTGGCCTGATAACCGGGGTGGAAAATACTCTGCAGGCCGCAACGGGCGCCGAGCGGATTGAGAATGCGCGCCAGCGAGTGGATTGGCGAGCGCAGCCCGAGAATGTTGCGTTGGTCGATCATCCGTTGCAGCCCAGGCATCCAGGCACCGAGCGGCGCGAACGCGAGATTGTCCCGGTCCAGAGTGGCACTGACACTGTTCCAGTTATCGCAATGGGTGATTTCAAGCAGGTCGAGCAGCTGCTCGCTATACATCCGTCCAGCGGTATGGGCACCGCCACCATGCATGAGGATGCGAACACCGTTGCGCGCCAGGCACTTGGCTGCGAGCAGGTACCAAGGCAGGTGACGTTTCTTGCCGGCATAGGTCGGCCAGTCGAAATCCACTTCGATTGCAGGTGCGTGCAAACGCTCGCGCACGGCCTCGGTGAAGCCGGCAAGCTCTTCGGCGCTTTCTTCCTTGTGCCGCAGTAGCATCAGAAAAGCGCCGAGCTGAGTATCCTCGACCTTTCCGTCGAGCAGCATGCCCATGGCTTCGCGCGCCTCTTCTCGAGTGAGGTCGCGGGCGCCGCGCTTGCCCTTGCCCAAGATCCGGACGAAGACGGCGAAGGGGTGTTCGGGAGGCGTGACGAGGTTCATATGCAATTGCTCGGTTTCGGCAATCCCGCCAGTTTTGCGGCGAGCTTGGCGGGGGTACCTTTGAATAGACGGTTCAGGTGCATGCTGTTGCCTTTGTCTGGACCGAGTTTCAGCGCGGTGTACTTGATCAATGGGCGCGTTGCTGGGGACAGCTGAAACTCTCGGTAGAACTCGCGCAGCAGGTGCAGAATTTCCCAATGTTCGGTTTCAAGGCTGAGGCCTTCAGCCTCGGCCAGTGCTTCGGCGACGGGCTCGCTCCAGTCCTCGAGATTGGCCAGGAAACCCTCGTGGTCCACAGCAATGCCCATGCCGTTGACGTTCAACGCGCTCATAACCAGGCGTTCGTCCGTGCGTACCGGCAGCAGAGCTCGACGAAGGCCGGGTAGTCGACCTGCTGCAAGCGCTCAGGCAGATTTACGAGGCCTCGGGCGGCAATGTCTTCCTTCAGCGCGAACAAGGCGATGCCGTCTGGCAACAATTCCAGCGCCTGGCGTTGGGCAGTCGCTGCCTGCAAGGCATAGACCGCGTCGCCGCTCAGCAACAGGGCGTCGCCAGCTCCGAGAAGGTGCAGACAGCTGACCAGGCGGCCGTCGGCAAAGGGCGAGTGGGAAAGCAGATGCAAGGTGCTCATCAAAGGGTGATCACGTGGTCGTAGCGGTTGATAAGGGCACCGAGCGCGGCATCGTCGAGAACCTCGACCGGGAGCGACAATGCGGTCCCGTCAAGGCCGCGCTCGTCCAGGCTGCGTTTGGCTACGAACAGCGAATCGACACCGAACATCGGAAGCGCCTGCAAGTTGGCCGTCAAGTCTTTCTGCTGAAGGTGCGTTGCCTGCTGCCCGGGGGCTAGCTGGAACACGCCGTCATCGAGAAAAAGAAGCCCAAGCGGAAGCTCGAAGGCGCCACCGGCCAGCACGATGTCCAACGCCTCGCGAGCCGTGAGGCCGGACCAAGGCGATTGGCGGGTAATGATCAGCATCGAACGGGCCATCAATGGCCTCCGAAGCAGACGAGGCGGTCAGCATGCTGGCTGGCTTCATGGAGCTGCCCTAAGCCAGACAGCTCCCAGCCAGCTGCGAGATTCGCCGCAGGGCGTAGATACCGCTTGGCTTCTTGTTCATCCAGCACGCCGCGGCGTAAACCGGCGGCGATGCAAACCACCCCATCGAGTTTATGGGTACTGACGAAGCGGGCCCAGTGGGCCGCAATATCTTCCTCGTCCTGAGCCGTTACCAGATTGGCTGACGCGCTGTGAACGCCGTCCTGGTAAAGAAACAGCCGAACAATCTCGTGTCCACCCGCCAGCACGGCCTCCGCGAAGCGCAATGCGCGCCGCGAAGCGGGGGAGTGGGCGGGGGAGAACAGGGCGATAACGAATTTCATGATGCACCGTTGAATTGCTGGAGGACATGATACGCCAGCCACAGAAACGAAAAAGCCCGCCGAAGCGGGCTTGATCGGTTGGCTGGCTATCAGTCGTCGCCACCCATGATGCCCATCAGCTGCAGCAGGCTGATGAACAGGTTGTACAGCGAAACGTACAGGCCGATGGTAGCCATAATGTAGTTGCGCTCGCCGCCGTGGATGATCGCGCTGGTCTGGAAGAGAATGCAGACTGAGGAAAACAGCACGAAGCCTGCGCTGATTGCGAGTTGCAGGCCACTGATCTGGAAGAAGAAGCTAGCGACCATCGCGCCCAGCAGGACGAAGAAGCCTGCGGTGATGAAGCCGCTGAGGAAGCTCATGTCCTTGCGGGTGATCAGCACGAACGCTGATAGGCCAAAGAATACCAGGGCTGTCATCGATAACGCCGATGCGATCAGCTGACCGCCATTGGCGGTGCCCAGGTACATGTTGAGAATCGGACCGAGCGTATAACCCATGAAGCCGGTCAGCGCGAAGGTAGAGACCAGGCCCCATGCGGAGTTGCGGAGCTTGACGGTCAGGAAGAACAAGCCGTAGAAGCCGACCAGCACCACGAAGATGTTCGGGTAGGCCGCGTTGGCCTGCATCGCCATATAGGCGACAAAAGCGCTGAAGGCCAAGGTGATGGCGAGGAGGCCATAAGTGTTGCGCAGAACGCGACTGACTTCCTTCTGTTCAACCTGCGTATGCGTAGATGCGTATTGTTGCCTAAGCATGGCGACACTCCTGTAAATGTATTCAGCCTGGGGTGAATTGCTTCGGATCATAGCAGAGCTTTTGTTTCATCCTAACAACAGAGTTTGACAGTGTGTTTCGTTCCGGTACTATTGCGCCCGCTCACTGCGGAGGAGTGGCAGAGCGGTTGAATGCAACGGTCTTGAAAACCGTCGAAGGGGAAACTCTTCCGTGAGTTCGAATCTCACCTCCTCCGCCACATCGCAAGCTGAGGGCCCCGCATTCCGGGGCCTTCAGCGTTTCTGGGATAGGGAAACGCGGGTGTGAGCGTTCCCATATTGCTCCCAAAAGAACGAGTGCGGCAGCACGGCTAGCCCGCCCCAGAGGCTAAAGCCGCGATTTCGCTTGACCCTAAAAAGCGTGAAATTTTGGTAAGTTCGTTTCAGATTCGCCGAAAAGCCGCTTTCAGCATCAAAAGTTGGTTCCCGCCAGACCTAGCATGGCGTTTGAAATGAGACCTCGATGACCGGTTCGGGCTGGACCGGTGAAAAGCGGGTAGCACGAAGAACTGCACCGGTAAACAAATAGCTGACTGTGCTTATCCTCAAGCGGGGTGGCCTACTTAGAATGCTCGGTCCCAATCCCGCTCGGGCTTAATCATGCGCCGCTTTCCTCTGCTGCTCGTCGGCGCTTTCCTCGCGCTCTATTTGATCTGGGGCTCAACCTACTTCGTGATCAAACTGGGTGTGCAGGCTTGGCCACCGATGCTGCTGGCCGGGTTGCGGTTTGTCATCGCCGGAAGCCTGATGTTCACCTGGCTGCGTTGGCGCGGTGTGCCGATGCCGACAGCGAAGGAGTGGCGGGCATGCGCGATCGTGGGTGTGCTGTTGCTGAGTTGCGGTAACGGGGGCGTGACGATCGCAGAACATCTCGGCGTGGCCTCGGCGGTAGCGGCATTGGCGATTGCGACCGTGCCGCTGTTCGCTTTGCTGTTCGGGCTGATCTGGCGGCAGCGGACCACAACGCTGGAATGGTGCGGCATCCTGCTTGGGCTGATCGGTATCGGCCTGCTCAATCTCGGCCACAACCTGCAGGCGAGCCCGCTGGGTGCGGTGCTGGTATTGCTCGCGGCAGCCAGTTGGGCGTTCGGTTCGATGTGGAGCCGTCATCTCAGCCTGCCGGCCGGCGCTATGGCCAGCGCGGCACAGATGCTCATTGGCGGCGCGGTACTGTTGTTTGGCAGCGTTGCCAGCGGCGAGCGCCTGCAGCAAATGCCCGACATCGCCGGCTGGCTCGCGCTTGCCTATCTGACCCTGCTCGGCTCCATCGTCGCGTTCAGCGCCTATCTCTATCTGCTCAAGCATGTGCGACCCGCCGCGGCCACCAGCTACGCGTATGTCAATCCGGTGGTCGCCGTGCTGCTGGGGGTAACGTTCGCCGGGGAACGGATCGGTACCGAGGAGTGGCTCGCAATGACAGTCATCGTATCTGCCGTGGTGCTGATCGGTTTGCCCCAATGGCGTAGATCCGCAGTTCCCGCCGTTACCAAGTCGGTCTGAGTCGCGAAACCCGCTCCGGTCCGCTAGGGTTGTATGATGAGTTCCGCTTTGCCGAGATCAAAACCCTTCGGTCAGCGGTCATAATCCCGTTGAACGGCGCAGACGCTTGTTCTTGGCGCTCTCAAGGTGCCGCCGAGCGGCCCGCGATCATTCAATTCGCGTTTCATCACATCGACAGGCGAACCGATGCCCGCTGCGAAAACACCTGCTGCAAACGACACCTTGTTCATCCTGTCGCTGGTGGTCTTCAACTTTATATCGTTTATCTCCATCGGCATTCCACTGGCATCACTGCCGGGATACGTCCACGAAAACCTCGGGTTCAGCACCGCCGTTGCGGGCATCGTTATCGGTGCGCAATACCTGACCACCTTGCTTTGCCGACCGCTCGCCGGGCGGCTGGCCGATGAACGCGGTGCGAAGAAGACCGTCTTGATCGGCATGGCGTCCGGCCTGGCCAGCGGTCTGTTGCTGCTGATCTCGGCGCTGTTGGAATCCTGGCCGATGGCGGGCATCAGCGTAATGTTGATGAGCCGGTTGATTCTTGGCTTCGCACAGAGCCTTATCGGTATCTCTGCGATCACCTGGGGGATCAGCCGCCTGGGACCGGAAAGCACTGCGCGGATGATTTCCTGGAACGGCGTCGCCGCTTATGGTGGGGTGGGTATCGGCGCGCCGCTGGGCGTGTTTCTGGAACAATCGCTGGGGTTGTGGAGCCTGGGCGTGGTGACCATGCTGCTGGCGGCAACTGGATTGGCGCTGGCCTGGCGACGGGGTGATGCTCCGCTCAACCCTGGCGAGCGCTTACCGTTCGGCAAGGTACTGTGGAAAGTCGCTCCGCCTGGTCTCAGCCTGTCATTGGCCACCATCGGCTACGGTACATTGACCGCCTTCATTGCCCTGTACTACAGCTCGCGCGGCTGGGAAGGCGCCGCCTGGTGCCTGACGGCGTTTGCCTTTGCCTTTATCGGAACCCGCTTGCTGTTCCCCAACCTGATCAACCGTGTCGGCGGCTATTCGGTTGCGATGGTCTGCCTGGTGGTGGAGATACTCGGGCTGACGATGCTCTGGCTTGCCGAGGCGCCGGGCATGGCCCTGGCCGGTTCGGCGCTGACCGGATGCGGCCTGTCCTTGCTCTACCCGGCGTTGGGCGTGGGTGTGGTTTCTCGCGTCGGGGCCGTCAACCGCAGCTCGGGACTCAGCGTTTTCGCTATGTTCTTCGATCTGGCCCTGGGTCTTTCGGGTGCCATCATGGGCGCACTGGCCGTCTATATCGGAATGCAGAATATTTTCCTCGGCGCGGCGGCCATCGCCGTGGCTGGTCTTGCGATTGTCTGGGGATTGCTCAAGCAGGAGCGCAAGGCCGAAGGATGACCGGCGCAATGCCGGCAACTTCGTCAGACGCAGAGGATCGCTACTAACGCCTTGCCCACGGCTGGCGGGGACCGGAGGCTGATCCGTGCGGTGCACGCTATTTGACCCGGCGGCATCAAGTTGAGCGCCACCTGCCGCAAGCGAGCCCACCATCGCGAATCGGAAAGGGATGCTGACGTTAAATGCAAAAGCAACTACTGGGCAGGCTGAGGGCATCGCAGAGCCCTGCATCCGCTACTACATAGTTTGCAGAGCGCTTTTGTAACGCAGCGAATGCCGTGCTGGTTACCTTCCCGCCGCACACATGCCAAGGTCTAAAGATGCACGTCGCGCCAGCGCTGCGGCGCTCGGCCGATAGCTGCCCTTGCCACGCTGGAGTTGCTTCCAGAGTTCCAGCGGCTGCTTAGCGCTGAGGTCCGATTGTTTCACCAAGTCTTCCAGGGTTTTGCTGCTCATGTGGCCTCCAATAGCTCGATCGAGTGGTTGGTGGTCTTGAAGAAGTCGCGTCCTTGCGCCAGCCGTCGCGGCTTTCCATGGGCTGAGATTGCCCGGAATGAGTTACAGCTTGTTGACAGGGGTTCAGATTCCGCCTGGCGGATGAACGGTCAGCCTGAGGGGAGGCTGCCGCCTGCGCTTGATTAATCAAACCAGGCGAATCGTCATAGGGATGCAAGCGTCGCCAGGCCTGAAATTACCGTCTCGTTGCTATTGAAGTGCAATCATTTGAATAACGGGTATATATATAAAGGAGCCACGGATTCGCTTAATGTTTCGGTTAACCGTTCATCGTCAAGCTCGAATCGTTTTCGAACTCTCACCCGTTTGTTGTTTTCGGAGATAGTGAGGCGGTTGTAATGCAGTCGCCATTGTTCATTAGTACCATCCATATAACTGGAGAAATCTCATGTCGAATGATAAGAGCGGAAATCCGGGCAACTTTGCAAATGATCGCGAGAAGGCTTCCGAAGCTGGGCAAAAGGGCGGCCACAATAGCGGCGGCAATTTTGCCAACGATCCGCAGCGTGCTTCTGAAGCCGGCCAGAAGGGCGGTCAGAACAGTGGCGGCAACTTCGCAAACGATCGCGAAAAGGCTTCCGAGGCCGGTCAGAAAGGTGGCCAAAACAGCGGTGGCAATTTTGCCAATGACCGCGAGAAGGCTTCCGAAGCCGGTAAGAAGGGCGGCGAGAACAGCCACGGCGGTGGCCGTAAGTCCTAAGACGTTATTGCTTTGCTAATAACGTAGGCGGGTATAAGCGGAACCTGTATATCAGGTTCCGCTTTTTTTATGTTTGCTTTTTAATGTTAACGAATTATCAATTGGGTAAGCACTGCAATTAACTTGATTTATCACGCTAATCGCTGAGTCTGTTTTCATAGGAATTTATAAATAACTTCAAAATAGCGCGTGAGCGAATTTACTCTCCACGCTCTAAACAGTGCGCAGCAATTGTGCTGCACGGGTGGGTTGTGACGGCGGTCAGGCTTACCGGCAATCTGGCCTGGTTTCGGCTGGCTTCGTGAGCCGCTTTTTGAGCGCTGAACTCATCGGGCCCGCTGGGGCCGAAATAGATGGATACAAAAACAGAAGTAGGACATGGCTCAGATTTTTCCCCGTTCGGCTGACATGTGGCTGCGTCTGGCCTTGCTCATCCTGTTCGGCGGGCTGGCTGGGCTATTCGTGGCGCTCGTTGTGCTTGACCGCTCGGACTACAACAGCGGCAAGGGCTGGGTGGTGCGCCAACCGGTACCTTTCAGCCACGAACATCATGCTGGCGCGCTGAAGATCGATTGCCGGTATTGCCATGACAGCGTTGAAGCTAGTGCAGTGGCAGGGCTGCCACCGACTGATACCTGCATGAGCTGTCATTCTCAGGTATGGACGGGGGCCGAGATGCTGGCACCGGTGCGCCAGAGCTTGGTGCAGCAGAAGCCCTTGCGCTGGAATCGAGTCGCCGAGCTGCCCGACTACGTCTACTTCCAGCACAACGTTCACGTCAACGCCGGGGTCGGTTGCGAAACCTGCCATGGCCAGGTCGACACCATGCCGCTTATGTATCGAGCAGAAACTTTCACCATGAGCTGGTGCCTGGACTGCCATCAGGACCCCGCGCCCCGATTACGACCGCGCGAAGCGGTGACCACCATGGGGTGGACGACCAAGCACGACCGTCGCGCCGTAGGCGATAAATTGATCGAGGAGTATCACATCGACACCGAAAACCTGACCCACTGTTATATCTGTCACAGGTAGCCCATGGATCGCACGCCGCTCGACTACGCCGCTATCCGCCAACGTCTCGAAGGTCAGCACGGGCCGCGTTACTGGCGCAGCCTCGAAGAGCTGGCCGACGAACCGGCGTTCGCAGCATTCGTCGAGGCAGAGTTTCCGAGCATCGCGCCGGAGATGGACCGTCGCCGCTTTCTTCAGCTGATGGGCGCTTCCATGGCTTTGGCGGGGCTGGCGGGCTGTGGGCAGGAGCCGGAAAAGGGCGTGCCTTACGTAATGCAGCCGGAGAAGGTGATCCCCGGTGAGGCGCGTTGGTATGCCAGTGCAGTTCCGTTTGCGGGGTATGCCCAACCCGTACTTGGGCTTACCCATGTCGGTCGGCCGACCAAGCTGGAAGGCAACCCTGAGCATCCGGCCAGTCGTGGCGCTGCAACTGCATTTACTCAGGCGGCGATCCTTCAGTTGTACGATCCCGACCGCTCGCAAGCGCCGAAACACGAAGGGCACAGCAGCACGTGGAGCGCGTTCCAGCGCACGGCGGTTGAGCAGGCGGCGCGTGCCGATGCAGCGCAGGGCGAGGGCCTGCATGTGCTGATGGGTGCCAGTAGCTCGCCGACCTTGCGGCGCCAGCTAGCCGAGATGATCGAGCGTTGGCCGCGGGCCCGGTTTTACCGCTTCGAACCTTGGGAAGGCGGCGCCTATACCGCCACCGAGCAGGCACTTGGCCGTCCGGCGGAAACCCACTACCGCTTTGACCGTGCCGAGTGGGTGGTAAGTTTCGAACATGACTGGCTCGGACCGGGACCCCGCGAGTTGCCGCAGGCCGTCGCCTGGGGCGAACGGAAACGGCGTGCGGCGCGGGGGGAGGGTGAGGCACGGTTGGTGGTAGTGGAGTCGTTGTCCACCGTGACTGGCGCCAAGGCGGCCAATCGGCGGCGGATCGCGCCGTCTCAGCTGCGAGCCTATGTACAGGCACTGGTAGCGGCAGTTGGTGGTGGCGATGCGCCGAGCCTGCCAGCCGATGCGCAACGCTGGGTCGAGGCGCTCGCCGGGCAATTGCAGGCGCGCCGTGGGCGTTGCCTGGTCACGGCGGGCGAATTTGCGCCGCAGGACGTGCAGGCCGCGGTGCATTGGGTCAATCAACAGCTCGGCAATCTTGGCAAGACGCTTCATTACTCTGAACCGGTGACCTGGCTCGACGCCGGCGGGCAGCGTCTTTCCGGCCTGGCGGAGCTGGTGGCTGCGATGCAGGGAGGAGAAGTCGAAACCCTGCTGATGCTCGATTGCAACCCGGCGTACACCGCACCGGGCGACCTCGCTTTTACCGACGCTCTGAACCGGGTTCCGCTGCGTATACATGCCGGCCTCTATTACGACGAAACCGCCGCCTACAGTCACTGGCATCTGCCACTGACCCACGCGCTGGATGGCTGGGGCGACTGCCGAGCGGCCGACGGCAGCGTCTGCCTGATGCAACCCTTGGTGCGCCCGTTCTACAGCAGCCGCACAGAGGCTGAGGTGTTGGCGCTAATGATGGGCGACCTGTCGCCAGACGCACTGGCGCTGGTACGGCAGACCTGGCAGATGCTGGACAACGACGCCTGGCGCAAGGCGCTGGAACTGGGATTTATACGCGACAGTGCCTTGCCGCCAATGGATGTCAGCGTGAGGGCGCCGCGTTGGGACGCTTCAGATGCCGCCGAGGCGGTCGGTCTGAGTGTTCTATTCCGGCCCGATCCGTGCGTTTGGGATGGGCGTTTCGCCAACCTGGGCTGGCTTCAGGAGTTGCCCAAGCCGATCAGCAAACTTACCTGGGAAAACGTCATCGGCCTGTCGCCGGCGTTGGCCGAGCGAGAGGGAATCGCCAACGGCGATCGCCTGCGAGTTACTGTCGACCGCAACGTGGTCGAGGGGCCGGCCTGGGTCATGCCGGGGCAGGCCGATGACACGCTGAGCCTGTTTGCGGGTTATGGGCGTGAACGTGCCGGGCGGGTCGGCGACGGGCTTGGCTACGATGTATCGCCCCTGCGTACAGTGGAACAACCCTGGATGCGTGACAGCGCGCAGCTGACCCAGCTGGAACGCCACACCAAGCTTGCATCGACCCAGCCGCATCACCTCATGCAGGGCAGGGACCTAATCCGCAGCCATCCGCGAGATGTGGCCTTCGATGAAGTCACACCCAAGCCGGAGCAGATCACGTTCTATCCGCCACCGAAGCAGCGCGACACCGCCTGGGGCATGGTCATCGATCTGGACCAGTGCATCGGCTGCAACGCCTGCGTGGTGGCCTGCCAGGCCGAGAACAACATACCGGTGGTGGGCAAGGAACAGGTCGAGATGGGGCGCAACATGCACTGGTTGCGTGTTGATCACTATTACGGTGGCGACCCGCGTGAGCCGACATCGGCATTCCAGCCAGTGCCCTGCATGCATTGCGATCAGGCGCCCTGCGAAGTGGGTTGCCCGGTCAGTGCAACGGTGCACGGCCCGGATGGGTTGAATGAGCAGATCTACAACCGCTGCATCGGCACGCGTACCTGCTCGTCGTATTGCCCGTACAAGGTGCGTCGTTTCAACTGGTTCGAGCTTACGAAGGATGATCCGCCCTCGATTCAGCATCAGCGCAACCCCAATGTCACGGTGCGCTCGCGCGGCGTGATGGAGAAATGTACCTACTGCGTCCAGCGCATCAGCGAAGCGCGTATCAGTGCTCGCATCGAAAATCGCGAGATCCGTGATGGCGAGGTAAAAACAGCCTGCCAGCAGACTTGTCCGACTCAGGCGATCGTCTTCGGCAACCTTCAGGACCCGGGTGCAGAGGTCAATCGCGAGCGTCATACCAAGCGTCACTACGCGCTGCTCGAGGAACTCAACACCCGGCCCAAGACGACCTATCTAGGTCTGGTCGAGGAGCCGGCAGCGTTACCGGGTGATGCCCAGCCCCTGGAGTTACGCTCGGCCAAGGGAGAAGGTGATGTCTGAGGCGCCTCACTTCCTGCCGCAGCAAATGCCGCTTGGTGCGGTGTCGGAGCGAGTGCTCGATCTGCCGACCGACTTCAATCGCTACCGGCGGGCCTGGTGGATGCTGTTCACGATCAGCTGCCTGCTGCTGGGCGTGTTTGTGGTCGCAGCTGCGGTGGTGTTGTGGAACGGCGTCGGTGTATGGGGCAACAACATCCCGGTGAACTGGGGATTCGCCATTCTCAACTACATGTGGTGGCTCGGCATTGGCCACGCCGGCACCTTCATCTCGGCTCTACTGTTGCTGCTCAATCGACCGTGGCGCAATTCCCTCAACCGTCTCGCCGAATTGATGACACTGATGGCGGTGGTCTGCGCGGGGATCTATCCCATTCTTCATCTCGGCCGCCCCTGGCTGTTTTATTGGACCGCGCCATACCCCAACACCATGGAGCTCTGGCCGCAGTTCAAGAGTCCGACCGCGTGGGATTTCTTCGCCGTGCTGGGTTACCTCGGCGTTTCGCTGCTGTTCCTCTATGTTGGCTCGATTCCCGATTTCGCCTCGGCGCGTGATCGCGCCACCAAGCGGCACTATCAGCTTTTCTATGGGCTGTTGGCGCTTGGCTGGCGCGGTGCCGCTTCGCACTGGAGCCACTGGCGCCGCACCTACCGTTTCATTGCGTTGCTGGCGGTGCCGCTGGTGTTCGCGGTATCCAGCGGCTACTCCTTCCTGCTCGATCTGGCGCCGGAAACCGGCTGGCACTCGACCGTCTTTCCGCCGTATTTCGTTGCGGGTGCGGTGTTCTCCGGTTTTGCCATGGTGATCGTCATCGCGCTCGGACTGCGGCGGTTCTTTGGTTGGCACGAGCTGATCACCAATAGCCACCTGGACAAGCTCGGGCTGCTGTTGCTGGCGACCAGTTGGATGACCAGCTACGGCTATTTCGCCGAACCCTTCATTGCCTTCTATTCAGGTAGGGAACACGAAATCCTGGTAACCATGAACCGCATCGCCGGGCCGACGGCCTGGAGTTTCTGGACGGCAATCTTTTTCAATCTGGTGGTCACGCAAGCGCTCTGGTGGCCGGCGGTGCGGCGCAACGGCAGGGCCATGCTGATCATTGCCCTGGGTGTACTGGTGGGCATGTGGTGCGAACGTTACATGCTGATCATCCAGCCACCGACCCGTGATTACCTGGTGTCCAGCTGGCAGGCGTACAGCCCGTCGTTCTGGGACTGGGCGTTGTTCGTTGGCACATTCGGGCTGTTCATGGTGCCGTTCTCGCTATTCATGCGCTTCCTGCCGATGATCTCGACCTTCGAGCTCAAGGAAGTGCTGCATCGCTACCGTGGAGGCGCCAGTGAGTAAGCGCCACTACGGCATGCTGGCGGATTTCGCCCATCCTGAAGCGATGCTCGAAGCCGCTCGCGCTGCCCGTGCGGCGGGCTACCGGCGGATCGAGGCCTATAGCCCGTTCCCCGTCGAAGGGATCGAAGAGGTGCTCGAGCACAGCAGCAATCGCCCTTACTGGTTTGGCGTGGTGGGCGCGCTGGTCGGCATCGCCATCGGGCTGGGCATGCAGATCTACGCCAACCTGAGCTACCCGCTGGAAATTGGCGGGCGGCCACTGATCGCGCTGCAAAGCTTCAGCATCGTCACCTTTCTGCTGATGATCAGCTTCGCAACGCTCTTTGCCGTGTTCGGCCTGCTCTGGTTATGCCGATTGCCCTTGCTCTGGCACCCGCTGCACGAGGCGAGCGCGTTCGATCGCGCCACCGATGACCGCTTTCTGCTCTGTATCCGTGCTGACGATCCGCTGTACGACCAGACGGGAACAGCGCTCTGGCTGGCCGAGCGCGCGGTATCGGTGACGGAGGTGCCGGCATGATTCGCTGGTCGTTGCTCTGCGCGCTGCTGCTGGGCCTTGTGGGGTGTGATGACATGGCCCGGCAACCGCGCGCCGATGCGCAGGAAGCCAGCACGTTCTTCCCGGACGGCAAGGTCAACCAGCCGCCTCCGCCAGGTACCGTTGCCCGTGGAGACCTCGCTTGGGACACCGTGTTGGCCGAGCGCCCAGCGCTGACGGTGGGGCTTATGCAGCGCGGTCGGGAGCGCTTCGAGATCTACTGCTCGCCTTGCCACGGAGTTGCCGGGGACGGCAATGGCACGGTAGTCAATCGCGGCTTTCCGCAGCCACCTGATCTCGCGCTGCCACGGCTGATCGAAGCGCCGGACCGGCATTTCATGAACGTCATCGCCCACGGCTACGGCCAGATGTACAGCTATGCCGCACGCGTGCTGCCGGCTGATCGCTGGGCCATCGTCAGTTACATCCGAGCCTTGCAGTTCAGCCGTCGTGCCGAGGTAGCCGCTCTGCCTGAAATCGACCGCAAGACGCTGGAGAGCCTGCCATGACTGCGCGCAGGTGGGCATGGGTTGGTGCTGGACTGGGCGCGCTTGGGCTGTTGGCGTGTCTGCTGTTGGCCAGCCGTGAGGCGGTAGCGGCGAGCCTGGCGAGTCTGCTGGGGTTGGCCGGTATGCCCCTGGGCGGTTTGTGTCTCGGCTTGAGCGTGGCGTTGGTCAGCGGTAATGCGCGGGACCAGTTGTGGCCGTGGGCGCTGTTCAGCGCGCGCGCCTTGCCGGTGCTGGCGCTGATCGCGCTACCGGTGCTGATGGGTGTCGGCACCCTCTACGAATGGGTCGGTCATGATGAAGGCGGTTTCCGCGGCTTCTGGCTTGCCTGGCCGAGCTTTGTGGTTCGCGCTGTGCTGTATCTGGCGACGTGGTGGGTGCTGGCGAGGTGGGTTTTGCCCCTGAGCATCAGGCGGCCGGCGGCGGCCGGTCTGGGCCTGATCGTGCTGGTGCTTACGACGTCCCTGGCGGCGATGGACTGGGCAATGTCGCTCGACCCCCAGTTCAAGTCCAGCCTGTTTGGCATGGTCTGGTTCGGCCGGCTGATGCTTACGGGCGTCGCCTTCTGCTGCCTGTTCGCGTTAGGCCGCGGAACCGATCGGCCCGGTGTGTTGCGTGGCATGCTGGCCGCCGCGGCGTTGGCTTGGCTGTACCTGCACTTCATGCAATACCTGGTGATCTGGTACGGCAACTTACCCGAAGAGATTCGCTGGTATCAGCACCGCGCCGAAAGCGGCTGGCTGTGGCTGACCTGGGCGCTGGGTGCTGGCCAGTCGCTGGTCTTTCTGGCGTTGCTTTGGCCGTTTTCGCAGACGCGTGGTGCATTGACCGTTCTAGCGGCCGCAACGCTGGTGCTGGGGCTGGTTGAAGGCGTCTGGTTGAGCTTGCCCGGCTTGAGCGAGATGCATCCGATGCTGCTGTTGCTATCGCTAAGCTGCGCCTGGCTGTTCGGCGTCGGGCTGCTGGCGTTGGCCTTGCTGTCCAGGAAAACGATGCCTGGGAGAACGTTATGAGTGTCCCGGTGGATCCGGTTTCCAAAGAAGACGGCTTCGAGCACCACGACGCCAACGTCAAGGTATTGCTGATCATCGGCTTCGGCATTTTCGCCACCTTGCTGGTGGCCGGGTTAGGCGTGGCTGGCTTGCTCTGGTGGTACGACCTGCAACCGGACAAGCCGGTGTCCGCGTTGGAGCGGCGGACGGAGAAACCGCCCGAGCCGAGGCTGGAAAGCGACCCGCGGGCGGGCGGCAATGAAGTCATTGCGATGGGGCGCGATCTGATCGAGCACTACGGCTGGATCGACCGCGACGCCGGGCTGGCGCGTATCCCGGTGGACCGCGGCATATCGCTACTGGCCCAGCGCGGCTGGCCTTCGCGCGCAGAGCCTGAGCCAGGCGAAACCACGCCGCCTCGCGAGCAACAGGCCAGGGAGAGGGCAAAGCCGTGAAGAACTCCGTTATGCAGTCAAGTGCAGTACCGCCAACCGAGACCTTTCGGTATTCGGCATCGTTTCGACGGGTACAGCGCATCACCGCGCTGCTGCTGGCATGGTCGGTCTTGCTTTCAGTGGCGCCGGCCATGGCCGATGCGCCGTTCGATCCTTTCACTGCAGCCGGTGTCGAACAAAAGCCCGGGGCGCAGGTGCCGTTGGAGCTGCGCTTTACCGATGTGGACGGCGACCACGTCACCCTGGGCGAGCTGTTCGAGGGACGCCCGGTGATACTCGCGCCGGTCTACTACCGCTGCCCGAACGTCTGTGGCGCGCAGCTTTCGAGCCTGTTCAATCTGCTGTCGGCGTTGTCCTTCGAACTCGGCAAGGACTATGAGGTAATCGCCTTCAGCATCGACCCACGCGAAACCCCGCAGGACGCCGAGGCCGAGCGCGCCAAGCTACGCAAGCGCTGGCCGCAACTGGTGGATTCGCCGCATGTGCACTTCCTGAGCGAGGTTGCTCCGGCGACTCGTCCGGAGCCAAACCCGTCACATCCTGCAGCTGGCACCGCTTTGGCCGAGGCGGTCGGTTTCACCTACAGCTGGGATCCGGAGATCGGCGAGTTCGCCCATGCCTCGGCAATCGCCACGCTCAGCCCGGACGGAAAGCTGGTGCGCTGGTTGTACGGCCTCGGCTATCAACCCGATGACATGCGCCTGGCGCTGACTGATGCCGGGGAGGGAAAGACAGGTTCGCTGGGCGACCAGCTGTTGCTGCTCTGTTACCACTACAACCCGCGCACCGGGGGCTACGACAACCTGGTCATCGGCGCGCTGCAGGTCGGTGGCATCGGCACCACCCTGATTCTGGGCGGTTTCATTGGCGTCACGCTCTGGCGTGAACGGCGCAAGCGGAAGGGCAGCGCATGAACGAGGCGTTCATTCGTTTCTGGCCGCAAGCCGCTTCGGAGCATGCGGGAAATGTCGACTGGCTGGTCTTCGCCTTCACCGGAATGATGATGTTTTTCGTGGTGCCGGTGTTCGTCCTGCTGTTGCTGTTTTCGTTCCGTTATCGCAAGGGCACCAAGGTGCCGCGTGACCATCGTCCACGCGGGAGCATGAAGGTCGAAATGACCTGGATTGCCTTGCCCTTCGTTGGCGCCATGGTCATCTATGTGGTGTCAGCCAAGCTCTACTACGAAGTGCGCACGCCACCGCCGGATGCCATGGAAATCCAGGTGGTCGGCAAACAATGGATGTGGAAATTCCAGCATCCAGGCGGCCAGCGGGAGATCAATACGCTGCATGTGCCGGTCGACCAGCCGATCAAGCTCAACATGATTTCGCAGGATGTCATCCACAGCCTGTACTTCCCGGCCTTGCGTATAAAGCAGGACCTGCTGCCCGGGCGCTACACCCAGCTCTGGTTCAAGGCCACCAAAACCGGGCACTTCCAGGCTTACTGCGCCGAGTATTGCGGCACCGACCATTCGCAAATGCTGGCGGATCTGGTGATCCAGCCGGAGCAGGAATATGCAGCCTGGCTGGAGCAGGCCGGCACCTCGGAAAGCCTGGCCGACCAGGGCGGGGCGCTGTTTCGCCAGTTCGGCTGCAGCGGTTGCCACGGCGCCGCCAACGTTGCCCACGCGCCCAACCTGGCCGGCCTTTACGGTCGCCGCGTGGCCTTGCAGAACGGCGAGTCGGTGCTGGCCGATGATGGCTATATCCGCGACAGCATTCTGCTGCCGAACAAACAGGTAGTGGCCGGCTTCGACCCCATCATGCCCAGCTTCGACAACGTGCTGGACGAAGAAGCGGTGCTGCGGCTGACCGCCTACATCAAGTCGTTAGGGCAGATTGGCGAAGGAGGGCAGGATGACGCTGCTCAGCCTTGAATCGACCAACCCTGAAACCGGCTTGCATCGCCACAGGAGTTACACCCGTTGAGCCAGAAGAACCCCGCCGCGAACCAGCGCCCCAGCTACCTGGCCGACGAGCACGGCTTGCGCACCTGGTTCATGACCACCGACCACAAGCGCATCGGGATCATGTATCTGATTGCCGTCACCGCGTTCTTCTTCCTCGGCGGGCTGGCGGCCAGTGCGATCCGCATCGAGCTGATCACGCCGGAAGGCGACCTGCTGACCGCTGATGGCTACAACCGCGCCTTCACCTTGCACGGTGTGGTGATGGTCTGGTTTTTTCTGATTCCCTCGATCCCGGCGGTGTTCGGCAATTTTCTCATTCCGATCATGATCGGGGCGAAGGACATGGCTTTTCCCAAGCTGAACCTGTTCAGCTGGTACCTGCTGGTCGGCGGCGGCGCCTTCACCATCTTCGCGTTGCTGGCCGGCGGTGTAGACACCGGCTGGACCTTCTACACGCCGCTCTCGACCATGTTCAGCAACGGCCATGTCGTGGCGGTGATCCTCGGTGTGTTCATCACCGGGTTTTCTTCGATCCTGACCGGGTTGAACATCATCGTCACCATTCACACCCTGCGCGCACCGGGGATGACCTGGTTTCGCATGCCGTTGTTCTGCTGGTCGCTGTACGCGACCTCGGTCATTCTCGTGCTGGCCACGCCGGTACTGGCGATCACACTGATCCTGGTCGCCGCCGAGCATCTGTTTCATATCGGCGTGTTCGACCCGGCGCTAGGCGGCGATCCGTTGCTGTTCCAGCACCTGTTCTGGTTCTACAGCCACCCGGCCGTTTACATCATGATCCTTCCGGCCATGGGTGTGATGAGTGAGCTGGTCACCGCCGCCGCGCACAAGCGCATCTTCGGCTACAACTTCGTCGCCTATTCGAGCCTGGCGATCGCGGTGATCGGCTTCATGGTCTGGGGGCATCACATGTTCGTCGCGGGCCAGTCGATGTACGCGAGCATGGTGTTTTCGCTGCTCAGCTTTCTGGTCGCGATTCCTTCGGCGATCAAGGTCTACAACTGGACCGCGACGCTTTACAAAAGCAACCTGACCATCAATGCGCCTTTCCTGTATGCGGTGACCTTCATTGGTCTGTTCGTCGTTGGTGGCGTGACCGGCCTGTTCCTCGCCTTGCTGGCGGCGGACGTGCACGTGCACGACACCTACTTCGTGGTCGCGCATTTCCACTACATCATGGTCGGTGCCGCGGTCGCCGGGTTCTTCGGTGCGCTGCATTTCTGGTGGCCGAAGATGACGGGGCGGATGTACTCGCAGCTGTGGGGCAAGATCGCGGCGGTGATGATCTTCCTCGGCTTCAATCTGACATTCTTCCCGCAATTCCTGCTGGGTTATCTGGGCATGCCGCGGCGCTATCACAGCTATGGCGAGGAATTTCAGTTCCTGCATGTCTTATCCTCGGCGGGCGCGGCCATTCTGGCGGTCGCCTACATCCTGCCGTTCTTCTACCTGCTCTGGTCGCTGCGCTACGGGCCGATTGCCGATGATGATCCGTGGGAAGCGGCCGGGCTTGAGTGGCGAACCTCGTCGCCACCGCCCAAGCACAATTTCATCGAAACCCCGATTGTCGATTTCGAAGCTTACGAGTATCCGCCCGAGGCGACGCATGGACGGTCGTAAGCAATACCTCGCCGAGCACTTCCAGACCGCCTCGCAGCAACGTGAGGCGACCTATCTGGGCATGTGGTTGTTCCTGGCCACCGAAATCATGATGTTCGGCACGTTGTTCCTGGTGATCGGCTATTACCGGCTGCACTACCCGCAGCCTGTCGCCGAGGCGGTGCATCACCTGCATTTCGTGTTGGCGGGTTTCAATAGCGCGTTGTTGCTCACAGGCAGCCTGTGCATGAGCCTGGTGGTCAAGGCCTCGCGCCAGGAGTATCACCGGCATGTGCAGCTCTGGCTGTTATTGGCGGCATTACTAGGGCTGGGATTTCTCGGCCTGAAGGGATTCGAGTACGCCTGGGAATACCGTGAAGGGTTGCTGCCGGGATCGCCCAACGAGTCGCCGCTGAAAAATCCGGGGTCGCGGCTGTACATGGTGATCTACCTGTTTTCCACGGCGCTGCATGCGGTTCACGTAACGATCGCCGTGGTGTTGGTGCTGGGCATGGCGGTGCGCATCCATTTCGGTCACATGAAGCTGCCTGAGCGGGCCATCACCCTGGAGATGGTCGGCCTCTATTGGCATCTGGTCGACGTCATCTGGATTCTGCTGTATCCCGCGTTATACCTGCTCGGGAGGCCGGCATGAGTCTGCGTAATCTGTTGCTGATCTACCTCGGCCTGATCCTGCTGCTGACCGCCAATGTGCTCCTCGCCCTATGGCTGCCGGCCTGGTCCGATTGGGCACTGCTCGGAGCTGCGGGGCAGGCGGCGCTGGTGTTGTTCGGCTTCATGCAGCTAGGCCAGCACTCGGCGCTGGTGCGCTTCTTCGCGCTGGGAGCCGGGTTCTGGTTGCTACTGATGTTCACCTTGACGCTGGTCGACCTGCTAACCCGTGAGGCAGGCTTTTAGGCGCAGAGCAGTAGTGCGGGCCATCTGCCATCCACTCCGGGCCCGCCGGAGGCATGCGGTCGGCGAGCGAACCCTACATATCGCGACCCGCTGCTTCTGCCGTGGTTAAGTACGGCGAAACGACATATGCATGGCCTGTCATTCGAGAATCATTCCCGACGGGCACGGTCCCAAATCATGAGCTTCATGACGATAGGGTGAAAGTACCGCATGGATCGGCACCGGCCGGGGCGAAGCCAGTACCGGTACGCTTTGGACCTCCGGTTTCCACACGTCACTCCACGAAATGGGCCGGTCTGGCGGAAGCAACGCGCTCAACCCACCGCAACGAGGAGGATCCAGATGGCCGATACCAACGCGCAGCAGCCCGATTGCCTGGAAGACGTGATCGACGAATTAGTCGACCTCGGCGATGGTCAGGCAAAGGTGTCGGTAGGCGATATTCAAGAAACGATCGGTCAGCGAAGCTTCGGCCTGTTTTTGTTCGTTCCGGCGATCCTCGAAATCAGCCCGGTCGGGGGCATTCCCGGTCTGCCGACGCTGTTGGCGTTGATCATCGCCATGTTCGCAGTGCAGTTGCTGTTCGGGCGTGATCATTTCTGGATTCCAGGATTCATGGCCCGTCGCTCGGTGAGCGGTGAAAAACTTGGAAAAGGTTTGAACAAGATACGGCCAGTGGTGCGCTGGTTGGACAAGATCAGCCGCAAACGTTTGCCGTGGGCGACCCGAAAGGCCTTTCTCAAAGTCATAGCGGTCATCTGCCTGTTGCTGACAGCCTCGGTACCACCCCTTGAGCTGTTGCCGTTCGCCAGTACCGCACCGTTTTCGGCGATCTGCCTGTTCGGCCTCGGTATTACCACGCGGGATGGGGCAGCGATCGTCGTGGGTCTGGTGGTGGCGGTCGGTGCCTTCATACTGGCGGGTATGGGTATCGTCGGCTGACCGGCCCGTTGTGTTGTTGGCAACAAGCGATAGCGCGTCCGATGAGCACTGCGATTGGCGCGCCGCATGCTGCTGGTCGCCCCGAGTAACCGGCCTGAACCGTTAACGTTTCAAATCGCCTAGGAAAGGCTCAAATTGAGCTATCCCGTCGCTTAACCACTGCCCGCCATACCGCCGGACTTATCGGCACGTTGGCGGCATATGGCGGAAAATGGTTCGACTGGGCGAACCCGCTCTCCAATAGCACTCGAACCCGCCCGGTATACGCCGGGCAGGGCATGGTTTTGAAGTCAAGGATTGCCATTGCCGCCTGAGGCACCATAGACCTGCCCGGTGACATAGCTCGCTTCAGTCGAGGCCAACAGCACGTAAAGAGGCGCGATTTCCGCCGGTTGACCGGGGCGGCCTAGAGGCGTGTCGCTGCCGAAGGTTTTCAGTTTTTCCATGGTCTGGCCGCCGCTGACCTGCAACGGCGTCCAGAACGGGCCCGGTGCCACGGCATTGACACGTATGCCTTTGCCGATCAGCTGTTTCGCCAGCCCCTTACTGAAGTTGGCGATGCCGGCTTTGGTCATCGAATAGTCCAGCAGATTGACCGGTGGATCATAAGAGGTCACCGACGAGGTGTTGATGATCGATGAGCCGGCCGGCATATGCGGCACGGCGGCCTTGGTGATCCAGAACAGAGCGTAGAGATTGGTCTTGAGTGTCCAGTCGAACTGCTCCGTGGTGATATCCAGGATCGATTGTTCGCTGTTCTGCCGCCCGGCGTTGTTGACCAAGATATCCAGCCCGCCCAGTTCCTCGACGGCCCGCTTCACGAGCTCATGACAAAAGGCCTCGTCACGGATGTCACCGGGCAGGGCAACTGCTTTGCGTCCGGCTTTGCGGATCAGCTCGACCACCGCCTGGGCATCCGGCTCTTCATCGGGAAGGTAACCGATGGCCACATCGGCACCTTCACGCGCAAATGCGATCGCCGCGGCACGCCCGATGCCTGAATCGCCGCCCGTGATCAGCGCCTTGCGGCCGGCCAGGCGATTGGAGCCCTGATAGCTGGTCTCGCCATGATCGGGTTGCGGCTCCATATCGCGGGCGAGCCCGGGCCAGGGCTGCGACTGTTTGTCGAAGGGCGGTTGCGGATAGATGGTTTTGGGGGCTCGCATAGGGTCCGGTGTCGACTGTGGCGCGTTTTCCGAACGGTTTGACTGGGCAAAGGCCGGCAGCACCATACCGGCTGCGAGCGTTGCGGCGGCGCCCTGAATGAGTTTGCGGCGCGACTGGTCATGTTCATCCGAGTGCATGGAGGCTCCTGACAGAAGCTGTGCTGCATCCGGCACTCCGTTACCCGATGACGGCTGGGGAAGTGTCGAGCCAAGCCTTTGGCTCTCGGGAAGGTATGAAGGTAGACGCGCCGAGCAAAACCATTGTTCCTTTGTCCGGATGGCCGGGCGGTCCTAACTGAAGCCAGGTTTTAGTGCAGGCAATTCCTCAACTCTCGCCAGGAGGCGAGCGTTCGGAAACACGTCGCGCCCGACACGCTCGCCTGCTCAATATCAGACTGTTTTGGCGGCCAGTGGCTCAACCGCCGGGCCGTGGATGATGCTGCCGTCGGTCTCGAATATCGAACCGTGGCAAGGGCAGTCCCAGGTGCGGTCGGCGTTGTTCCAGGTCACGGTACAGCCCATGTGCGTGCAGGCTGCGGACACGCCGTGCAGTGCACCGGCATCGTCTCGCCACACGGCAATCTTTTCATCGCCACGGGTGATGACTCCGCCCTCGCCACGACCGATAGCTTCCAGATCGTCGACCTGCGACTGGCTGTCGGTACTCTGGTTGAAGTCGTCCGGCATTGGGCGCGTCGGATCGTACAGATGCTTCCACGGACGGCGTCCGGTGACGATGTGGCGAGCGATGCCCAGCCCGGCGGCAGTGCCGTTGCTGATACCCCACCCATTGAAGCCGGTGGCAACGAACAAACCGGGCGCTTTCTCGCTATCCGGCTCGCCGACATACGCCATGCGGTCGGCGGTGTCGTAGTCTTCGTTGCACCATCGCCAGACGGGTTCGCTTACCGGCAAATTGCTTCGTGCCCAGTTTTCCAGGTCGACGAAGCGCCGGGCGACATCGCCGTCCTGCCCGGTCTTGAAGCGCGGACCCAGGACGATCAGCAAGGGACCCTCGGCATCGCGACCCATGCGGATCGAATGCGTCGGCTCGTCGATCCCAATGAACATCCCCTCCACATGCGCATCCCCCTGCGGGCGGAAGGCCATCGCCACGTGGCAGCGCGGCTGGGTAGGGCTAACCAGATCGATTGGCGTCTCGACCGGCATATGCGTGGCGAGGACCACCTGTTCGGCATCGATACTTCCACCCTCGAAACCGACCTGCCAACGCCCTTTGTGCTCAAAGCTCTGCGCGCGGGTTTGCTGATGGATGCGCCCACCGCGCGCCTGCACCGCATCGGCCAGGCCCAACAGATAGCGAGTCGGGTTGAACTGCGCCTGATCCGGAAATTCCAGCGCGCAGGCAGTATCGAAGGGCAGGGGAGCACGCTCCAAAAGCCTGGCGGCAAAACCCAGGCAACGCGCGGCTTCGGCTTCCTGCTCGATGGCTGTCCGCCAATCCGAAGAGCAGGCGTAGGCAAAGGCGGACTGGTGCTGGTAATCACAGTCGATCTGGAGGGTCTCGACCCAGTGACGAATGCGATTTACGGCTTCGCGGTTGGCGTCGGCATAACACTGCGCCAGCTCCTGGCCAAAGGTATCGATCAGGTGCCGGTAGATGAGTGCATGCTGGGTGGTGACCTTTGCGGTGGAGCGCCCGGTGACCTGAAGGCCGACCTCGCGCGCTTCGAGCACCACGACGGATTTGCCGGCTTCGCACAGAGTCATGGCCGCGCTCAGGCCAACGATGCCGGCGCCAACCACCACGACGTCACATTCGGTGTGCCCGGTCAGCTTGGGAAAGTCGCCGCGGGGCGCGCTGGCGGTCCAGCAGCAGTCGGAGGTGGCAGAAAGAGCGGGCATGGGCAGGTCCTTGTTGGCTGGATGGGTTTGTCAGTAGAACGACCCCATCCAGCCAGGTTCCTACCACTGAGCAGGATGCATCAGCCGGCGTTCGCCGCGGCGAACACGTCGCCTGCCGGTTAAGGCGCCGGTCGGCACTGATCGAAAATCGGCAGCTGGATGCCTAGGGCTCAATTCCCCCTCTCGTCAGTTCGTTTTCAGAAACCAAAACCGTGGAAGATTGTTTCGGTCATCTTTCTACAACCCAGTGCGGAGGTGACCGATGAAGCTCTACTACTATGACCATTGTCCTTTCAGTGCCCGAGTGCGCATGGTTTTGAACCTGAAAGGACTCGAAGCCGAGCGTGTGGTGCTGCCAGCCGATGACGAACAGACCATTACTCAACTGATCGGTAAGCATCAGATACCGGTGCTGGTGCGTGACGACGGCACGCCCATGGCTGACAGCATGGACATCGTCAAATATCTGGATGCTCTCGATGGCCAGCCGATCGTCCGTGAACCGAACACGCCTGCGCTGGGCGAGTGGCTGGAGCCTTTCGTGCCGAATCTGCAATACCTCGGCTATCCCCGCTGGACGCAGATCGGCCTCGATGAGTTCGCCAGCCCCTCGGCATATGAACATTTCCGCAGCAAAAAAACCGAAACCGTCGGCGACTTCGACGAGGCGTTGGCCAACACCGAAGCCAAGGCGCGAGAAGTGGATGCACAGCTAAGGCGACTGCCGGACATTGTCGATCTGACGCCGACTCATCAACAGCCGCGCTGGGATGACATCACGCTGTTTCCCATGCTTCGCAGCCTGAGCGTGGTGAAGGCGATTGACTGGCCCGAAGAGGTACGCGCCTACACCGTGACCCAGGCGCAGCGGTGCGGGCTGGACACGTTTTTTGACCGGGCACTCTGACCTGTTCCCTGTGAATGAAATGAGCAGTGCGACACCAGCGATGCCGAGCCCCAGTTTCGCCATCCCCCGTTCGACAGCGTGAAATAGCGATGCGCATGCCAAGCTCCGCAGCCGTGCTGGCCGGACGAGTCGAAAAGGGCCGCTCGGCTGGGTATCCCCAGGGTCAGCGATGCCTGGGTCGGCCGTGTTTTCGCTAATGGCCGGCGCGTTTCATGCACGCCAGGTGTCGGTCATTCACCCGGTTGGCGAACCAGGCGGTGGTCAGATTGCGAGTGATCTTCGGGCTTTCGAGGCGAATTCCGGGCAGCACCGCGCGTGGCAGTGGCTTGCCTGCACGTTTTTCGGCCAGCGCGAACACCCGTTCATACAGGCTGGTTTTCTCGAAGCCGTCGGTGTCGCCGCGCTCCAGCGCGTTGCGAATAGCCGTCTCGCTCATGTCCAGCTTGCTCGCCAGCGAACGCACCGCGCGCTCGGTCTGGCCCGCCTTACTGCTGCCATGAATGATCAGATCACCGTCTAGGGCTAGCTTGATGCCGCTGGCGCGGCTTACCGCGGCCTGAAAGGCAGCGTTACGGCTGGCATACCAACCGGCATTGAAGTCAGCGAAGCGGTACAGCGGCTGGGTGTAGCTGGCCGGGTAGTCGAGCAGGTGAGCGATGCCGAAATACATGCCGCCACGCCGGGTGAAGACTTCGTCGCGGATCGAACCCTTGCGGTCGTAGGGATAGTCCCACCGGCGGTCTTCGGCAAAGGCGATGCTGACCTGCATCGGGCCACCTGTCTTGACCGGGTTGAGCGTGCCGAATAGCTGCTTGCCAAGCGGCATGATGCTGAGAAAGTCATCGAAGATGGCACTCAGCTGTTCTTCGGTGCGCACCGCATTCAGGCGCTCGCTATAGGTCTTGCCGTCAGGCGAGCGGACGTCCAGTGCCGCGTTGACCACAAAGCGCGGCACATGCAGCCGGGACGCGCGGCGATAGATCTCTTCGCGCGCGATCTTCGCCAAGCCTGGCACGGCAGGTGTTGCCTGGAAGGTCGATTCCTGCACGGTGACGGCCAGCACCGAGCAGATGTTTTCGCTGCTTGGTGGGATATCCAGCGCATCGAAGGCGGTGTAGATATCCGTTGCCCAGCCTTGGCGATCCGGGATGTTGCTGGGGATCAGCCGGACGATTTTCGCCCGTACTGCCTCCGGCCGTGGCGCTGGCGTTTCTGTCTGCTGAATACCGCAGCCGGCCAGGCTGAGCAGCAGGGCGCTGGCGATACTGGCAGCTGCGCAGCGAGTACGCGGCAAGGGGCTGGCCCACTGCGATGATGCTGCCGGCGAGGTGTTGCAGGTCATGGAGTGCCGCTGAAAAATATGAAAAATCATGCCGTCCCGATCGTCGTGTACTGTTGGGCTTCGACCATCAAACAGACGAAGCTGCTGCGCAGTCTGCGCGAAAGCCTGACGGCAATCAAAAGCTGGGCCACTGTTGAAACTCGCACGGGGTGTGTTGTCCGAACCCAGACGAGCCCTCTTCTGCGCTATGCGAGTCGGCGCCACGTCTCAATCGAGCACCCCTCTATGAGTGAACAGCATTTCGACATCAGGCGCCTCGAGCGCTACGACAGCACCACATCCGAATACCGGCTCGCGATCATTACCGATGAGGATCATGCCTCCCAGATAGAGCAGGATGATGGCCGGATCGCTTGGCAATCGACCTTGCGGCACGATCGTTTGCATCGGCAGACGGACCCGCAAACCGGCCGGCCGCGATACCGGTTCGAGGATATACCCGAGGCGGAGGGCGGCGAATTTCAGCTGCTCAGCCTGATTGCCGAAGGCGGGAGAGGTGCCGAGTTTTCCGAACTGGTGATGTTCGGCAAGCGCCTGGTGACGTTCGATGACCGTACCGGGCTGGTCTGCGAAATTCGCGACCAGAATCAATTGGTGCCGCGAAACATACTCATGACCGGCAGTGGCGATGAAGCATTCAAGGGCTTCAAGAGCGAGTGGGCGACGCTGTGGAACGATCAGCTCGTCGTAGGCAGTCACGGCAAGTCACCGGCTGAAGAATGGGTGAAGATGCTCGGTCGCAACTATGGCGTGCGCAGCGTTAACTGGGCCGATCGCTACCAGCGCATCCGTGACGCACTCGGCGTTGGCCCGGACGGCTACGTGATCCATGAAGCGGCGGAATGGCATCCGTACCGTCGCGAGTGGTTGTTCTTTCCTCGCAAGATCTCGAGTACGCCCTTCGACCAGGCGATCGACGAGCGCGAGCGCGGCGCCAACCAGTTGATCATTGCCAACGAAGACTTCAGCCAAATCCGTGTGCTGGAAGTGGGCAAGCGCATCCCTAATCGCGGCATTTCTTCGTTCAAGATCCTGCCGGGCCACGCTGACGAATGCATCGGACTGAAGAGTGTCGAGATCGACGGTCGTACCGAAAGCTACCTGTTCTGCTTCAACCTAGACGGTGAGGTCCTGCTGGAAGATATTTTTATCGGCGATTACAAGTGCGAGGGGCTGGAAATCCTTTGATTCGGCGAACTGGACGCTTGCGAGGTTCCGCTTGGACTGTCGAAGCTTGCGCCTCCAAGCGGAACATGGGCGCGCACTAGCTGACTGTGCGACCAGCCAATTTGACGGCGCCCTTGTACTGCGAGGAATGCCCCGCGTTCCGACGACACATGGCGTCGTCGCACTAGGCTGAACAAGGAAGTGATCAGTTCGGCTGTTGCAGGGCGCATTAGCGCAGACTGGTCGACGTCTTCACTGCTCCGTCTGTTTACCGCTGAAGGCGGTGATCGGTTTCTCCGGCTCCTTGTCCAGCCCGCCGGCGAATGACTTCAGACCCTCGATGATCGGCATCAGTGCGGCCCATAACTCGTCGTCATGCAGCATCTTGTAAGCGCCGGTCACGCCCGGCGCTTCGTCGTGCTTGTCGTCCGGCTTGTAGCGCCCAACCGCGCTAAAGGCCGACTGGAAGGCAAACACGATCTTGCAGAACTGCGCCGGTTCGATGCGCGACAGCGCCATGCCGAGAATCGACAGGTTCTGCACGGCGTTGAGCGAGCCTTCCTTGCTCATCCCGTCGACCAGTACCTTGAGCACGCGGTCGTGGGAGCCGGCCAGGTCGTTGGCAAAGCGCAGCACGCCGCGCTGGTGCAGGGTTTCGAGCAGCGTATCGAGTTCTTCGCGCGCGCTGGGGCCGATCGGCGTCGGCGGGACATCGTAGTTCAGTCGTTCAGCCATCAGAATCTCTCCGGATGCGGGGCTTGGGCGGGCGGGGCGACGTAATCATCGCGGTACCACTTCACCTCGACGGGCACACCCTCGTTCGGCGTGCGCTTGGCATGACGGAAGCTGTTCGGCGGCAGCGGCGGCTCGCCTTTTTCGGCCAGCACCTCCAGCTTCACTGCGGTTTCCTTGTAGGCCGGCGTGTTCACGTCCGGGTCATGGTGTTCGCCGGTGAGCAGGTTGAGGCCTGGCTTGCCCTGGTGAATGGGCATGAACAGCGTCTTGCCGGCGACACGGTCGGTCACGGTGGCGCGCACCTCGACCGAGCCGCGCCGCGAGGTCACCCGCACCCAGGTGCCGTCCTCTACGCCGCGCTCGGCGGCCAGCTCGGGACTGACCTCGACGAACCAGTTCGGTGCTTGCGACCAGATACGCGGGCCACGGCCGGTCTGGTTGGTGCTCTGGAACTGTTCGAGCATGCGGCCGTTGTCGAGCATGATGTCGTATTCGTCATCCGCCGCTTCGGCTGGTTCCTTCCACTCCAGTGGGAACAGCACGGCCTTGCCGTCGTCCGTGTGGAAGCGCTCGGTATAGAGCAGCGGCGTGGTGCTGCCGTCGCTCTGCATCGGCCAGAACAGCGATTGCCAGCCTTCCAGTCGTTCGTAGCTGATGCCCTGGAACATAGTGGCGACGCCGGCCACCTCGTCCATGATCTGGCTCGGGTGGGTGTAGCCCCAGTCATGCCCCATGCGCCTGGCGAGATCTGTGAGGATCTGCCAGTCCGGGCGGCTGTTACCCAGCGGTGGCAGCACCTGATAGAAGCGCTGGATGCGTCGCTCGGTGTTGGTGAAGGTGCCGTCCTTTTCCACCGACGGCGCGGCCGGCAGCACCACGTCGGCGAACTCAGCGGTGCGGCTCATGAAAATGTCCTGCACCACCATGAAATCGAGGCTTTCGAAGCCGCTGTGCACGTTCTTGCTGTCGGCATCGGAGAAGGCGGTTTCCTCGCCGATGATGTACATCGCCTTGACCGAGCCCTCGTCAGCGCCCTTGACCATGGTGAAGTTGTCGTTGCCTTTCTCCAGCGACAGCTTCTCTTTCGGTACGCCCCAGGCCTTGGCCCACTTGTCGCGGTTCTTTTCCTCGGTGACCTTCTCGTAGCCGGGGTACATGTTCTTCAGACAGCCGAAGTCGCTGGCGCCCTGCACGTTGTTGTGGCCGCGCATCGGGTAGCCGCCGGTGCCGGGGCGCCCGTAGTTGCCGGTGACCAGCAAGAGGTTGGACAGCGCCGTGCTGGTGTCCGAACCGTGGCTGTGCTGGGTGATGCCCATGGCCCAGAGCAGGCAGACCGATTTCGCCTGGCCGATCAGTTCGGCGGCTTCGATCAGTTTTTCTTTCGCGATACCGGTGATCTCGGCGGCAAACTCCATGGTGAAGGGCGCGAGCGATTTGCGGTATTCCTCAACCTGATTGACCCGCGCGTTGAGGAATTCGCTGTCGGCATAGCCGTGCTCGAACATGTAGCGCGACAGCGCCGAGGCCCAAACCATATCGGTGCTCGAGTTGGGCCGCAGATGCAGATCGGCGCGTTCTGCCATCTCGTGCTTGCGCGGGTCGAACACCACCCACTGCTGCCCGCGGTGTTTCTTTTGCGCCTTCAGCTTGGAGGCGATCACTGGATGGTTCTCGGACAGGTTGCTGCCGACCATTACGATCAGGTCAGCCTTTTCCATGTCCGCAATGGTGCCCGCATCGCCGCCGTAGCCGACGGTGCGGAACAGGCCCTTGGTGGCCGGGTTCTGGCAGTAGCGCGAGGAGTTGTCGACGCTGTTGGTGCCGATGATCGCGCGGGCGATCTTCTGCGTGAGATAGGCTTCCTCATTGCTCGCTTTGCTCGAGCCGATGAAACCGATGGCGTCTGGCCCATGACTGTCGCGGATCTGCATGAGCCGATGCGCGACCAGATCCAAAGCCTCGTCCCAGCTGGCCTCGCGGAATTTGCCGTTCTCGCGGATCAACGGCGTAGTCAGGCGTTTCGGGTCGTTGACGAAATCCCAGGCGAACTTGCCCTTGATGCAGGTGGAGATGCCATTGGCAGGAGCGTCTACCACCGGCTGCACCTTGAGGATGTGCCGGTCGCGGGTCCACATCTCGAACGAGCAGCCGACCCCGCAGTAGGTGCACACGGTCTTGGTGCGTTTGATCTCCGGCTGACGCCAGTGCATGTCCATCTTCGAAATGGCGGTGATGGGCCGCGCGCCGATGGTTTCCTCGAGCTTCTTGACCATGTCGATCATCGGCCGCTTGATGTCCTGCGGCAGCGACGTGAACGGGCCCGCGTCAGGCTGCATGGTCTTTTCCAGCAGCGCGTTGCACGGGCACACCGTGACGCAGTGACCGCAGCTCACGCAGCTGGAGTTGTCGATTGGCTTGCCGCCGTCCCAGAGCACGCGCGGGTGCTCCATGGTGAAGTCGATCGACAGCGTCTCGTTAACCTCGACGTTCTGGCAGGCCTCGACGCAGCGGCCGCAGAGAATGCACTGGTCCGGATCGTAGGTGTAGAAGGGGTTGGAGTGGTCTTTTTCGTAGGGCTTGCGCTTGAATTCGTAGCGCTGAATCGGCGGATTAATCTGCGCATAGGTGTTATGCAGCGTGCAGTCGCCGGTGTTGTGCTCACAGACCGTGCAATAGAGCTCGTGCTTGGCCACCAGCCGGTCCATACCTTCCTCGCGGGCCGCCTTGGCCTCGGCAATCTGGCTGGAGACTTCGAGCCCGTCGCGGGCCTTGAGCGTGCAGCCGCGCACCAGCTCGCCGTCAACCTGCACCCAGCAGACGTCGCAGGTCTGCGGCGAGCCCAGTGCGCGGTGGTAACAGACATGGGGCAGATCGATGTCGTGCTTGGCGAGGAAGTCGATCAGTGGGGTGTCGGCTTCGCCGACAAGAGGGGCACCGTCATAGTGGATCGTGCAGTCGGTCATCAGGCCTCCGGGTTATTTTTTATGCCGAGGCTTAGGAACAGAGCCTCGGGTAGCGCAGTTGATGCCCGAGCCTGCTCCGGTTTCCTAGCGGTGGATGGCTATTAGAGGTGACTGGTCGTCAATGTGATCGTTCAGGAACCGCGACGAGAGGCGTCTGGCCTGCCGAAGCTGGCATCTGCTCGACGATGCCGTCCTGCGCGGCGTTCAAGATCGTCCTTTTCGGCTAACCTGAGCCCTCTTCACAGCAGCCTGTGGCAGCCCCGTCATGCATCAGCCAAACACCACCGGTCGACGCACAATCGCTGGTTCCAGCTTCTGGCGGGACGACTCGTTGCCTTTCATCGAGTCGCGCAGCGTGGCGGATGGACGCCGCGTCTGCTATGCGCGGCATAGCCATGAGACGTTTTCCGTCGGCTTGATCGACAGTGGCGCCAGTACCTACATCAATGGCGATCAACACTGCCGCATCGAGGCGGGCACCTTGGTGCTGATGAATCCTGGTGACGTGCACGCCTGCAACCCGATTCGCAATCAGCCCTGGGCGTACCGCATGCTTTATGTCGATGCCGGCTGGCTGAGCGATTTGCAGGATGAACTCGGCATGGGCGGTTTGGGGTTTCGCTGCTTCGCGCCGATTCTGACGCGTGATTCGGAGCTGCAAGCCGGTTTCAGAAAGTTGCATGCGGCATTGACCGATGACCATGCCGACCCCTTGCACAAGCACAGCACCGCGGTGGAATTCTTCAACGCCATGCATCAGCGCCTGGGGATGCAGAGCACGGCACCGGCGAGCGATCCGAAGCTCAGGCGTGCCGCCGAATTCATTGCCGACAACTACCAGCGCTCCCTCAAGCTGGAAGAAATCTGCTCGATGGCCGGTGTGTCGATATCGAGCCTGATCCGCTCGTTCAGAAAACATTACGGAATGACGCCGCACGCCTATCTGACCAACCGGCGAGTTCAGTTCGCCCGCGCGGAATTGCGCCGTGGCATACCGATCGCCGAGGCGGCCCTGGCCGCGGGTTTTTCGGATCAGGCGCATCTGAGCGCGCCTTCAAACAGCTATTGGCGGCAACGCCTGGGCACTACCGTGACCACCGTCGCGGCTAGCCGGACGTAGTGGAAGGGCTGGCCGGGCATCGCCAGGGCGCCGACACGCTAGAGCGCCAACAGATAGGCCGCGCAGGCAACCAGCAGGGCCGCCATCACCCGGTTGAACAATCGCAGTCGCGCGGCGTTGTTCAGGTAGTGCCGTAGAAAGGTGCCGGCATAGGCCCAACAGGCCAACGAGGCGTAGCAGATAACAAAGTAGATTGCCGCAAAGCGCCACACCGAAGGCGCATCACCGGCGGCCGCGAACAATCCCATGCCGGCCACCGAGGCCAGCCAGGCCTTTGGATTCAACCACTGCATCATTGCGCCGTAGAGCATCGTTGGCTGCAGCGTCGGCTTGCTGGTGTTCAGGCGACCGTCGTCGCTCGCCAGCCGGTAGGCCATGTAGATCAGGAACGCGACGCCGGCCAGCCGGATCGATTCGGTCAACCAGGGCCATCGTCCCAAGAGCTCGCTCAGCCCGAGACCGATCAGCAACAGCAGCAGGGTAAAGCCGATGGTGGCGCCGCTGACATGGCGCATGGCCGCGCGCAGGCCGAACTGGGCGCCACTGCTCAGCGCCACGATGTTGACCGGGCCGGGTGAGATGGACGAGGCCAGCGCAAAGGCCGCCATGGAGAGGAACAGGCTCATCGAAACTCCTAATTTCACGCACGGATGACAGCGCGAAGATAGGAGAGGGCGTTGCTCCGGTATTGAACGAAATGCGCGTCGTAACGGTTTACCAGCGCAGCAGTCGCGGCCCCAACAGGGCGCCGATGACGGTGGGTACCAGCATGCCCAGCACATACCAGACCGCCCAGAAGGCCACGCTCATCTCCGGGCAATGCAGGCTGTAGATCAACGTCGCCAACGAGCCGGCCAACAGGCCGCTCGCCGCCCCGGCCAGGCGCAGCCGGGTCGGCGCCAGGCCTCGCATGGCCCAGAACACCGTGACGAATGCAGGTATGGAAAGCACGGCGATATTGATCGGACAAGTTCGCCAGGTATTGCCGAGCACCATCGCCCAGCGGCTATCGGCCGATACGCTGAGCAGCACACCGGCGGCGGCCAGCCACGGCAGCCACCGGCAGGCCGATCCCCGCCCAGCTGCCACCGACGCGCACGCCGGGACGAGCCAGGCGGCTACTCATCAGCAAGGCGCCGCCAAGCAGTGAAGCCGGTAGCGCCAATTTCCCCCAGAACAGCGGCGTGGCGGCCACTTCGGCGAGGTCCGGGCGCACGCCGAAGAGCGTCAGCAATACCATCAGTGCGAGAAACAGGCCGATCAATACGGCGAGACTGAAGCGCTTGGCGACGACCCGGCGTTCGACGGGCGGCACGTTGCTGGCAAGCATTGAGATCAGGTCATCGGTTTTCATCGGGAACCTCTAATCAGGGCGGCGAGCGCCTTCAAACCGCGGTGCACGCCGACCTTGACGGCCGATACGGACAAGCCCGTCAGTGTGGCGGTTTCGCTCACCGAGAGCCCCTGCAGCTTCACGTAAAGAATCGGCAACCGCTGTTTATCTGGCAACTGCTCCAGCAGCCGGGTCAAATCGCGCTGTGCCTGGTCGGCCTGGTGGTCTTCGCCTGCAAGCAGCATCACGTCATCGTCCAGCGGGTCGTTCAGTGCCTCGCTCCGTGCATGGGCGCGGAAATAGTCCATCAGCTTGTAACGCGCGATGGCCTGTACCCAGGCGGTCAGCGGCTGGTCTGCGCGATACGTGTGACGCGCGTTGTGCACCGCCAGCAAGGCTTCCTGCAGCAGATCTTCAATATCTTCCGAGTGCAGCCGGCGCCTGAGAAAGCTGCGCAGATGCGCACCGAGTAACGTCAGGAACTGCCGATAAGACGCCTCGTCACCCTCCAGCCCTCGCAACAGCAGCGCTTGCAGGCGGATCTCGCGCGCCCTCAATGCCTCATGGTGGGTAGTTCGTTCCATCGGGCGCTCTGGTTACAAGAGAAGGGAGATTTAATCGCCGCAATTTTTGCTGGGGACAACGAGCCATCAGTTGATGGCGTCGCTACGGTAGGGCGGGCCGAAGGAAATCTCAAAAATATTTTTCCACCCTGTAACCGTTACCCCGCACCTTACGAATTATCGATTGAGTGGCCAGCAAACCCGCTGGTCGCATCTGCGAACCAAATGGAGAACCACATGAACACTCTCGCTCTTACCGCTGCTGCCTTAGCGCTCGCATCCCTTGCTGCAGGCGCCACGGCGGCCGAAAAAACCGAAGGCGCCATGGAAAAATGCTATGGCGTCTCACCCGCGGGTCAGAACGATTGCAAAGCGGGCGCCGGCACAAGCTGCGCAGGCACCTCGAAAATGGACTACCAGGGCAACGCGTGGAAGAACGTTCCGGCTGGCACCTGCACCTCGATCGAGACGCCCAAGGGTATGGGCTCGCTGACGCCTATCGAATCGTGATCGCCTAGGCTGCCGATGATCATGTCAGCTCAATTGGGTGCCGGCCTCAGTCTCAAGCCGGAGTACTACGAGGCGGCGCAGGCATGTACCGCCTCCGGGCTCTGGTTCGAAGTGCATCCGGAGAACTACATGCTCAGCGGCGGCCCTCGTCTGGCTTGGCTGGAGGCGGTCGGGGAGCGGCATCCGCTATCGCTGCACGGCGTTTCGCTGTCGCTGGCAGCGGACTGTCCGCCGGACGAGCTTCACCTGCAACGCCTCAAAAGCCTGGTCGAGCGGGTTCGGCCAGCCCTTGTTTCGGAGCACCTTGCCTGGTCCGCCTGGCGGGGTCAGTACCATCCCGATCTGTTGCCGTTTCCTCGCACGGGCGCCGCGCTTGTGAGGATCGTCGATAACATCCAGCGCACCCAGGATTTTCTCGGCCGGCAGATCGGCGTGGAGAATCCCAGCCATTACCTGCGCATCGAGGGGCACGAGTGGGACGAGATCGACTTCCTCGCCGAGCTGGCCAGGCGCAGTGGCTGCGGCCTGCTGCTGGACATCAACAACGTATACGTCAGCGCGCATAACCTCGATTTCGATGCGTCTGCGTATGTCGATCAATTCCCCGCTCAAGCCGTGCTGGAGGTGCATCTGGCCGGACACAGCCAGGATCCGCAAAGCGATTCCGGTTTACTGATCGATTCCCACGACGCACCGATCACCGGGACGGTATGGGCGTTGTATCAGCGATTGATCGAACGAATCGGCGCGAGGCCCACGCTGATCGAACGTGATGATCAACTGCCGGCTTTTACCGACCTGCTGGACGAACGCAAATGCGCGCAGCGCTTGCTCGATCGGCAGAGGAGGGTGGGATGAGCATCTCGCTGGGACAGTTTCAGGATGCGTTCGTCGATGCCCTGCAAGATGCAGAGCCGACCGCGCGCGACGAAGCGGATGGCTTGATCGCGGCTCTCGCCGCTCAGCCAGGCTTCGCGGTCTATCGCAACACGGCGATTAAAGGCTGCGTGGACGCGTTACGGGCCAACTTCCCGACGGTCGAACAACTGGTCGGCGCTGAATGGTTTTCCGCCGCGGCGGCCCGCTATGTGCGGCGTTCGCCTCCGGTACTGGCGCAGCTGATCGAATATGGCGCCGGCTTCGCAGACTTTCTGCAGGCCTGCGAGCCTGCACGAGAGCTGCCCTATCTGGCCGGCGTGGCGCGCCTCGACCGGCTTTGGATCGAAGCCTTCAGCGCGGCGGAACAGGCACCGTTGACACTGTCCGCATTCGCCGCGCAGGCGCCGGACAAGCTCGCCGAACTGCACCTCAGGCCATGCGCAGCAGCACGCTGGCAGTGGTTTGCATTGCCGGTGTTCACCATCTGGAGCTGCAACCGAGAACAGCGGGACGTGCCTCGATCACTGGTCTGGCAGGGTGAAGGCGGGGTGCTGTGCCGTCGGGATGGACGCGTTGTCTGGCAGCCGTTGGGGGCCGGCGGTTGCGCGTTTCTCGACGCATGCGCGGCGCAACGCAGACTGGACGAAGCGTCGACCCTGGCGCTGCAAGCCCAACCCGATCTGGACTTCAACGACCTGCTGGCACGCCTGTTCGAGGCCGGCGTATTTGCCGCTGACCCCAGCGACACGACGAACAACCGAGGCGATTGATATGGACACGCCACACAGCACCTCAAGCAATGCTCAACCGCGGCTGTTTCAACCCTGGAATCGGACCGCTGCCTGGCTGCAGGCCGTGATCAGCGATTCCACATTGACGCTGCTCGCTCGCCTGGCGATTGCCGCGGTGTTCTTCTATTCCGGTCGGACCAAAGTCAGCGGCATGCTGACCATCAAACCGGGCACCTACGACCTGTTCGAGACCGAGTATGCCTTGCCGCTGGTTTCGCCCCACCTGGCGGCACACCTGGCAACCTACGCCGAGCATCTGTTTCCGCTGCTACTGGTGCTGGGCCTGCTGGCGCGGCTATCGGCGCTGGCGCTGTTGGGAATGACGCTGGTGATTCAGGTGTTCGTCTATCCGGATGCCTGGCCGACTCACTTGACCTGGGTCGGCCTGATGCTGATCGTGATCGGTCGCGGTGCAGGCTGGTGGTCGCTGGACCGACTGCTGGGGATTCGCTGAGCGGTCCGCGAGAACGGGTGATTCGGATAAAACTCGGCGGGCTGGTTGCAGTCCAAGGCCTGTCCGCGCATTGGAGGCGTCGCGCCGTTGCCGCGCAACCACCACCAGGAGACCCGATGGCCACTATCGACCTGCTGATCAGCGATTGCGATGGCGTGATCGTCGACAGCGAAATCATCAGCCACCGCGTGTTGTTCGAGGCCTTGAGCCTGCATGTACCTGCGGACCGGCTGGGCGAAGCCCTTGAAGGGACCTTCGGCCTGACGGTGCCGAGCATCATCGACCTCATCGAGAAGCGCTTCGACCTGAAGATGCCGTCGACATTTGACGAAGACTTGCGGCGGGAAAGCGAGAAGGTGGTAGCTGAGGAAGTCCAGGCGATCAAAGGCGTACGTGATGCGCTGTATGCCGTCGATCTTCCCTTGGCCGTTGCGTCCAATAGCCGTCTGCACAACGTCGAGGCTTCGCTGCGTCGCGCCGGGCTGACCGAGCGCGTCGCGGGAAATATCTTCTGCGCGGAAATGGTGGCCTCGCCCAAACCGGCTCCGGATGTCTATCTGCTGGCCGCCGAGCGTATGGGCGTGGCGCCTGGGCACTGTCTGGTGGTCGAAGACAGTCCGACCGGCGTACTGGCGGCGCGCACAGCTGGCATGCAGGTAATCGGTTTCACTGGCGCCAGCCACATTCCGGCCGGCCACGATCAGGCGCTGCGTGAGCTGGGCGTATCGGCAGTCATCAGCGATATGCGCGACTTGCCGGCGACGGTTGCTCGTTTCCTAGCGCAGTGAAGTGCCTGATCGCAGCAGCTAAACAGCGACAAACCTATTCGACCGTGCGCAACGGCCGCCGCCCGATCTTGTCTGTACTGAAACCTGTGGATTGCGAGTAACAGATGGTCGAGCGCTGGAAGTGGTTTCTCATCCGCATTAGCAAGCGGCCCTGGTTCAGGGCCAGTCTGTTTTCCGTCCTGGGTGTAGCGACCGCGCTGGTAGCCCTGGCGGTGGCGCCCTATATTCCCGACGAGGTCCCGACCAAGATCGGTTCGGATGCGGTCGATAACATCCTCAACGTACTGGCTTCGAGCATGCTCGCGGTGACCACCTTTTCGTTGAGCATCATGGTCGCAGCCTACGGTTCGGCGACCAGTAACGTCACTCCTCGGGCCATTTCGCTGCTGGTGGAAGACTCCACCACGCAAAACACCCTGTCGACCTTCATCGGTTCGTTCATCTTCAGCCTGGTCGGTATCATTGCGCTGAGCACGGGACTTTATGGTGCGCAAGGGCGGGTGGTGCTGTTTGCGGCGACAATCATCGTGGTCGTTCTGGTGGTTTACGCGCTGTTGCGCTGGATCGATCAGCTGTCAGGGCTGGGCAGGGTCGCGGAGACCACCGCCAGGGTCGAACGCGCCGCGACGCGCGCCTTGTGTCAACGCATGGATCAACCTTACCTCGGCGGCTGCCCGCTTGAAGTGGACCCCAGGGGATTGCCAGGTGCGCGTCCCGTGTACGCCGACAAGGTCGGCTTCGTGCAACACATCGATATGCCTGCTTTCGGTGACTTGACCCAGTCGGCACATAGCTCGGTCTATATCTGCGTGTTGCCCGGCGTTTTCGTAGAGCCCACCCAGCCGATCGCATGGTCCATCGGTATCGATGAGGAGTGTGACGGCGCGCTGCGCAACGCCTTCGTCATCGGTGCGCAACGAACCTTCGAGCGCGACCCGCGTTTCGGCATAACCGTAATGGCTGAAATCGCCTCCCGCGCCTTGTCCCCCGGGATTAACGACCAGGGCACCGCCATCGATGTCATCGGTCGCGGTGTTCGCGTGCTATCGCACCTGTGCCGGCATGCATCACCCGAGAACCCGAAGTTCGAGCGAGTGTTTGCCCCTGCATTGGGCGTGGCGGACATGCTCAACGATTTTTTCACACCGATCGCCCGCGACGGCGCGGCGATAGTCGAAGTAGGGATATGCCTGCAACAGGCGCTGGCTTCGCTGGGGCGCCTTGGCGACGCGGCACTCATGGTCGCCGCGCATCGGCAGGCTGAGCTGGCGCTCAACCGTGCTGAAACAGCACTGACATTGCCGGACGATTGGGCGCGTGTACGAGACGCTGCAGCTCATGCCGGTCTGACCGATCCCGCGCTCTAGCGGGTCGTGGAAACTGCCTACAGTGCCTATACAGCGTAAAAACGGCCTCGGTTGCGAGTAGGGGCAAAAATTACAGTAGTAAGCTCCGCTTTTCGGTCGTTCGCCTCTTTCGCCATCTTCGCCTAATTTTTTCGACGGCCTGCCAGAGCTTGTGGCGTGGCTGTCCGGCGGGTTTCGGCCCAAAAGGGGTCATTGCGCATCATCACATTTAGAGTCGACTCAATGCAGCGGCTCGTGCTCGGCATTAGCTGGGCACTCTGTTGGCCTCACTTACCAAGCATGCCGCGAATTGCAGGTGGCTTCTCTGTGGAAGGCGAGCCCTTACCTCAGCATGAGTTTGCCATCGATATCCTTCAGCTGATGCTTCAACGCGGCCAAAGCACGCTCCACAAAATCGTCAGTGAAACGGCTGCGCAACCCTGAAACCGAAAGCGCCCCCGCCAGGCCGCCGTTAACTGCTCGAACAGGGATTGCTATTGCCGCTACATCCGGCGCTCGCTCGCCCTTCGATATGTAAAAGCCATTTTTACGGATGGCATCAAAGGGCTCGCCAGACTCATCGGAAAAAGCCAGCAGTATGCGTCCGCTGGCGCCGCGGTTTAGGGCCATACGCGCACCTTCTTCGAGATGGTGGCGGATCTCCTGGCGGGAGTTAGCACGGAATAGACACACCCGCTCGGCACCCTCGCGAACATAAAAAGAAGCGGTCTCTTCAGTTTCGTCTACTAAACGCTGCAGCACGGGGCGAACCAATGACGCATTGTCACGCTGGGACAGCAACGCCAGCCGACTAAGAGCCGGACCAAGGCAATATTCTCCTCTATCGTCCCGGCTTAAATAACCAAAGTGCTCGAGTGAACCACTCAGACGCAGGATGGTGCTCTTGTACATGCCCGTCAGCTCCGCGAGCTCGCGCAAGCTCAAACTCGGCTTGCCGCTGCTGAAGGCCTCTAGGAGAGAGATCGCTCGATCCACGGCCTCGACACGGTTTTTCGTCATTTTCTACTCCATAGCGCGGGGGCCATCGTCGCGCGGGGCGGCGATTGTAAACCAGGCCAATCATACAACCGCCATAGAAGCACTTGACGATTCTGTCTGAGAGAATATAGTTCTATCTAGCAGAACGCAAAGCGCACGGCACACACATACAACAAGAGGGTTCTCCCATGCACTTCAAGCAACTACTGTCCGTTTCCTGCCTGTCACTCGCCGTTATGGGGGCCAACGTCTCGGCGAAAGAAGTGATCGTAAGCGCCGTCTCGCCAACCTCGGATGACTACGCCCTAGCGGTAGCCTGGTCGAACATAAGTGCGAGAGACGAAGGCGACTCCCTTACCGTTGTGGACAACGGCACGATTAAGGGCCTGCGCCTTTTGGCAATGAACAAGGTCGACGTTACGGTAATTGGCTCGCCGCATTTCAAGGATGCGACTCTGCGCCAAGGCCAGTTTGCGGAGGACCCGGAGCGCTTGATTGAGCGTTACAAGACCATCAAGGCATTGTTCGCAATCCGCTCCAGTGCCGGTCAGTATTTGGTCACAGAGAAGAGCGGAATCAAACGCTTCGCTGATTTCAAGGGCCATAGCCTGGCGGTTGGCCGGCCGGGCGGCCAAGCCGGTAGCGTTAGCAGTGAGCTGCTGAAGTCAGTCGGACTGGCTCCTGGTGAGGATGTTGATACCCAATACATTACATATGGCGAAGCCTTCGACCAGATGGCCAATGGCAGTCTCGACGGGACCTTCGTCTGGGGCAGCGTTCCGCAAGCGGCGGTGGACAATGCTTCACGGACGATGAATTTGCGTTTCGTCTCACCCGACGTGGCAACTTTCGAAGAGTTCAAGGGCAACATCACCAGCGGAGAGTACTTCTCGCTAAAGACGGTACCCGCCAGCCGGATCGAGTCGGCTTATGAGGGCCGTGTCGAAAGCGATGGCGACGTTCAATTCTGGACCTTCCCGTTCATGTTCGTAGTAAACGAGTCCATGGATGAGGAAACCGCTTACCAGATCACCAAAACGCTCTGGGAGCATGTCGAGGACGTTCGTAATGCCAGCAACGCATTGGCGCTCCTCGATATCAATGACGCAACCCAGATGCTCTCTGCCGACCTGCATCCTGGCGCTGCCCGCTACTTCCGTGAGAAAGGGTTGATCCAATGAGTCTTGCTACCCTGCTGCGCCCCGCTCAGGGCGAGGCGCCATGGCACCCGTTGATGAGGAGCGTGGGCCTGCTGGCCTGCGCTTTGATCAGTACATTCATCATCTACACCACCGCCGTAGGGAAGTTTCCAGCGCAAGTACAGTACGGCATGGTTTTGCTGCTCGGGCTGATTGCGGTGTTTTGCCTTAAACAAGGGCCCTTAGCCCGAATCGGGCGTGGCGGACTGGATGTCTTGCTTAGCCTTTTATTCATTGGCATGAGCTTGTTCAGCTGCATCTACTTGCTGTCTGAATACAACGATATCGCCGCCCTGCGGGAAGGGTTGCCCAACGACCTGGACCTTGTTTGCTACCTACTTGGAACCATCGCCGTGCTCGAAGCTGCGCGGCGCGTCGAGGGCTGGGTGCTGCTGAGCATCGTTGGTGCAGCGTTGGCCTACCTGCTATTTGGTAATTACCTACCTGGGCTGCTAACGCATAGGCCCTTCGATATAACTGAAGTTCTGGAAATAGCCTTCAGCTACCAGGGAATTTTTGGTGTCGCTTTAGGAGCAGTGGTCGATGTCGTACTGGTGTTCGTCATTCTCGGGGTCGCTCTGAGACTGACGGGGGCCGGCGACTTCTTCAACTTCATTGCTTTGCGCGCCACCCGTCGTATGCGTTCCGGCCCTGCCCAGGCCTCGATTATCGGCTCGGCCTTGTTTGGCTCGGTCAATGGCTCAGCTCCGGCCAATGTGGTTGCAACCGGGGTGCTCACGATTCCCATGATGCAGCGCTCGGGTTTCAAAGCCAGCTTCGCCGGCGCGGTCGAAGCCGTAGCGTCTTGCTCCGGGCAGATCATGCCGCCGATTATGGGCGTAGGGGCCTTCATCATGGCCGAGATCACCGGCATACCTTATGCCAACATCATGCTCGCCGCACTGGTACCCGCCTTTCTCTATCTATTCGCACTCTCTGCTGCTGTTGCGCTGGAAGCCTCTCGTCTGGGCATCAAGCCTCTAGAGGATCAGGGCGAACAGGCCATGAATTCGCGGCGGCTCGCGGAGTGCATCACATTGCTGACCGGGTTCGGAACGCTGATCGGCATGCTGTTCTCTGGTTATTCGCCAACCTATTGCGGCTTGGTAGCAGCGGCGACTGTGTTAGTCGTTGGTAACCTGCTGCCTCAAACACGTATGCGCTTGCCGGACTTCGGCCGTTTCTTGGTCGATGGCGGCCGCGACGGGCTAGCGGTACTGATTTCCTGCGCAGCCATCGGGATAGTCATTGGCGCGGTGAGCAGTACCGGGCTGGGCATCAAGCTCAACCAGATGATCATTGCGCTCGGCAGCCACAGCCTGCTGCTGGCTTTGATCATGGCAGCAGTCTGTTCAATTCTGCTAGGGATGGGTCTGCCGACCGCGGCCTCCTATCTGATGGTGGTTTATGTCGCAGGGCCGGCCATTCTCGAGCTCGGCGTAAATCTGCTGCAGACCCACCTGTTCGTCTTTTACTTTGCCGTGCTCTCGGCTATCACACCGCCCGTGGCATTGGCGGTATTTGCTGCGGCGGCCATCGCAAAAACCAGCTCGATGAAGATCGCCGGCAATGCCATGCGCCTGTCGATTGTTGCGTTCATTTTGCCGTTCGCCTGGATCTACCACCCGGAAATCAACCTGCAGGATTTGAGCGCCGATAACGTTCTGCCTACGTTTGCTTTCATTGCAGCATTGATGATCGCCACCTTCGGCCTTACCGCCGGGCATATTGGTTTTTTCTGTCAGCGTCTGACCATCATCGAACGAGCATTGCTCATTGCTGCCGGTGCATTCGTTTTAGCACCTGGCTGGTTACCAACCGTCACTGGCGTATCGGCAATCGTCTTCCTTCTGAGCTTCCGTTACTGGAGAAGAAATAATGTTCAAGCCTTTGCGTGAGATTCGCGTGCTGGATCTGACCAATGTGCTGGCAGGTCCCTTCTGTTGTCATCAGCTTGCACACATGGGAGCTGACGTAATCAAGATCGAGGTGCCAGGCTCCGGCGATCTCGCACGTCAACTTGGTGCTGATCCGGAACTCAACGAGAAGCTAATGGGCGTCTCGTTCCTGGCGCAAAATCCTGGCAAACGGTCGCTGACATTGAACTTGAAAAGCGAGGCTGGCCGCGAAGTTCTACACCGGTTGGTACGTGAAGCCGATGTGCTAGTGGAAAATTTCCGCCCAGGCGTAATGGATCGCTTAGGGGTTGGCTATGAGGTCCTCCGCCAGACCAACCCAAAGCTGGTCTACTGCGCCATTTCCGGTTTTGGTCAGGATGGCCCACTGCACGACCTGCCCGCCTATGACCAGATCATTCAGGGGATGTCAGGTGTCATGAGCGTAACTGGCTCACCGGAAAACGCGCCTTATCGGGTCGGCTATCCCGTATCCGATACCGTAGGTGGGATGACCGCTGCCTTCGCTATTGCCAGTGCTTTGGCCGACCGTTCACGAGCGGAGGGTTGTTTCATTGATATATCAATGTTGGAGGCCACGTTAGCGACCATGGGGTGGGCGGTGTCCAACTACTTGGTGGCCGGTCGAGAGCCCAAACCAATGGGCAATGACAATGTTACCGCCAGCCCCTCGGGCACCTTTCGCACCGGCGACGGGCTTATCAACATCGCTGCAAACAAGCAGGAACAGTTCGAGGCCGTTTGCCGAGTAATCGGTCGCGACGACTTGATCAATGATCCTCGATTTGCCGTGCGGCTGGCACGTCTACAAAACCGGGAGGAGCTCAAGACCATGATCGAGGGAGCCCTTGCCAAATGCTCTACGGAGCAATGGTGGAAGCTGCTGAATGATGCCGGTGTACCTTGCGGCCCGGTATATGCGGTCCCGCAAGTGCTGGAGCATCCACAGATCCGCGATCGGGGCATGATCGCTACCTTTAATGATGTTTCTGGCGTGAACACGCCGGTCAGCGTGCTTCGCACGGGCATTAAAATCAATCGGCAAGCGCCCACGGTGAGCGCGCCTCCCCCCGCTTTGGGCGAGCATACGGATCAGATACTGGCCGAGCTTGGCTATAGCGTCAGCGACATTCAGCGACTACACGAGGAGCGCGCCGTATGAGCGACAAAAACCAGGCCCAGCAGATGACCGAGGATTGGTGGAACACCGAGATCATCGATATGCAGCCAGGCGTCATTCGCTATCGCGGCTACGCCATTGAGGAGCTGATTGGAAACGTTGGCTTCGCCCAAATGATCTGGTTAATGCTGCGCGGTGACATGCCCTCACGAGAGCAGGCGAATCTGCTGGAGGCTGCCTTGATGGCCGCCGTAGACCATGGTCCCCAGGCGCCGAGCATCGCCATCGCGCGCATGGCCACCACCTGCGGCGTCGGCCTGAACAGTGCGATGGCCTCTGCCGTCAACGTCCTGGGCGACGTTCACGGTGGTGCCGGTGAACAGGCCGTAGAACTCTACCTGGACATTGCCGCACGGGTAGAAGCGGGAACTGCACTGGAAGACGCCACCGGTCAAGCGCTCGACGCGTTCATTGAACAGCACGGCAAATTTATTTCCGGATTCGGCCACCGCTTCCACCCCGTCGACCCGCGCACCGCGCCGTTGCTGAGGCTGGTTGATCAAGCGGCGGATGCAGGCACCGTGAGCGGGCGATTCGCAACTATTGGTCGAGCAGTCGAGGACTGCCTGGAAGCCCGAAAAGGCAAGCGCATACCGATGAATATCGATGGCGCCACAGCGGTCATTTACGCTGAGCTCGGGTTTCCTGCGCCGTTGGCGAGAGGACTTTTCTGCTTGTCGCGTTCGGTTGGCATCCTCTCCCATGCCTGGGAGCAGACCCAGCAGGGTGGCCGCAATAAAGGCCCTATCCCACGCCAGTTCATCTGGAGCTATTCAGGCCATCCGCCTCGCTCGCTGAAGGAGGCGCAATGAGCTTTTATGCACCGCCGAAGGACCTGCAAACTCGTATTTTTACGAGAATGCCTGACGAGTTTTGCCGCCCTAACGGCGATTCCGATTGGATCCGAGCAAACAAACCCGGTCAATCCGTACCGAGCTTTCTGGAAGGTCCGTCATTCGACCGTGAGGGAGATCTATACGTCACGGACATACCCTACGGGCGCATTTTCCGCATCTCTCCACAAGGTGAATGGAGCCTGGTTGTCGAATACGACGGCTGGCCGAACGGCCTGAAGATTCACCGGGATGGACGCATCTTCATTGCGGACTACAAAAACGGGATTCTTTTGCTGGATCCCGAAACGCGGCAAATATCGCCTGTGCTGACCCATCGCCGAAGTGAAGGGTTCAAAGGCGTTAACGATCTGTTCTTTGATCGAGACGGCCGTCTCTACTTTACCGACCAAGGTCAGACTGGTATGCATGACCCAAGCGGCAGGGTTTTCCGCTATGACCTCGACAGTCAGCAACTGGACTGCCTGGTCGATAATGCGCCGAGCCCCAACGGATTGGTCATGGATCGGGACGAACGCGCCCTATTAGTTGCCATGACCCGCGGCAACGCGGTCTGGCGGCTGCCCCTGCAAGCCGACGGAAGCACATCGAAAGTGGGTGTTTTTACACCCATGGCTGGCGGCGTCAGTGGCGCTGACGGGATGGCGCTGGACGTCGACGGCAACTTATTTGTCTGCGACGCAGGCAACGGCTGTGTTTGGGCGTTCGACCGTCATGCCGTACCGTTGTATCGCATCCGTTCTTGTACTGAAGGCCGGACGCTTACCAATCTCGCCTTTGGAGGTAAGGACGGCACGCAGTTGTACATTACAGATTCTTCAACGGGAACCATTCTGGTGGCGGACTGGCAGTCGTCTGGGAGACCCATGTTTTCTCATAGCTGATCCTATAAGGAAATCATGTTTTATATTGAACTTGGGCACGTGGTTTAAGAAGACAAACACGATAGTGGGATGCGTCTCGCTGTACTCAGCCGAAAAGGTTTGTCGTTGCTTGTTTATCAGACACCTCTTTTAGCGGCTGGGATTCTTGTCTGGTTCGGTGATCGGATTAGACGTATTGGCATCGGTCATTTGCGGGCCTCGATGTCCGCTTTTGGCCCGGTTGGCAACGGCTTGGCTTCGACCGTCGCTATGCATCGTGCAGTTGAACCGCCCGCAGGTTCTTCGTCCTGCGATAGATCAGTGATGCCTTCGTACGTCTCATCGTGTGAGTGCCATACATGGCTGGATCAAGGCCTATGGCTTTCACCCAGCCTTTGACGATACGAGTGTATTGGCGAGTGGATAGATGGTCTGAGGTATGCAGCCGGCTCGGAAAAAGGCAGTTCTCGTTGCGGAGCTGGGCTTGATGTATCCAGGCCGCGAGAGCAACCGTGTTTGCTCAGTGATCTCAAACTGCACTGGCCGCTGCGTTTTCTGCTGCATCACCATGGCTCGTGATGACACGCGCTCGCCATGTGCAACGTCGCGCACACGGGGCTTGGTTAAGTCGCAGGCTCGAAGCTTGCTATGGATGGCCAGATCGAAGAGAGCCAGATCGCGGGTTTTAACTGCGATTTGAACCCTTACTCGGATGGCCCAGATATCTCTGAGTCGGAGCGGAGCTTTCTGTCCGACCAATTTTCCTTTGTTCCAGGGCTGTCGCCTGCAGGTAGCGAAGATGTTCATGGCAAGTCCTCCAAGTGTGGGAGGACAAAGATGGCTAGCCAGAGCAGTGGTCGCTAATCGGTCAGTTGCTGCCGCTCTGCGTTCGGCAGACAAGCGAGTCGTCTATGTCGCGGTTCAACACTGCCTTGACGATCTAGTCATTCCAAGCCCAAAAAAGACCAGAAACCATAGCGGCAACACCGGACGGATCAGACGTTCAGCCTGACCTCTCCAACTCCTATCAGACTGAAAGTGATCGTTTGCCCCGGATTAGCCCAATAAATACCAGTCCAACTGCCTGTAGCAATTAGGTCGCCGGCGCGCAAAGGCGTGCCTTGCGCTGCAGCGTGTCGCGCTAGCCACGGTAGAGACGACAGTGGATCGAGAAAAGGATGCGAGCCGTTAGCGTTAACTACTTCGAGGCTATCAACCCAGAGTTTCGCGGTTTGGTGTGACCAATTTGGCAGATCCAATAGCTGTACGGCATCGCCAAGAATGAGGGCACGGTTGAGCTGTTGGTCGGCAAGTCGAAGCAACGGATCGGCATTTATTCCGCCTTCCAGGCGTGTGTCGCAGAGTTCAATCGCTGGTAACCATGCATCAATCGCGAAGCGGATTTCGGTCAGATCAGGGGTGTCGGTAAGGTCTCGCCCGAGACGGACAACGAGCTCACCCTCGATACCGAGCGCAGTGGCGTAACCGGGCGGTACGTGCCAGCCTGATCGGTGAATGGCATTAGCCTGGACCGCCGCCGCGCTGATCATGCCGCCAGGGGCGCCCCCAAGTTTCCAGGCGGCCGGACGCGCGCCGTCGAACCAGCCTAGGGCATCACCGACCCGGCGTTGTACAGCGTAGGCCGCGGCGATGTCGGGCAAAGCCAGCCCGCTGAGAGGCTGGCGCTGGCCCGTGCGCCAGCCGGTTATCAAGCGCCTGGCAACGGCGTCGATGTGGGCCTCGCTCACATCGGGATCTCGGTCTGCCGGCGGCGCGGCTTGGCCGGGTCGGGTCGGGCACAGGGCAGGAACTGACCTCGGCCTGCGTCGCCGCGTGGCTGTTCGCCGTCCCATACAACGTCACCACGGGACAGCGTCATCGCTGGCCAGGCGCTCAGACGCATGCCGGCATAAGGGGTGTAGTCCACGTTGTGGTGCAGGCGGTCGTTGTCTAGGTGGAAAGTCTGCCCTTCGTCCCAGATCACCAGGTCCGCATCGGAACCGATGGCGATGCTGCCCTTGCGCGGGTACAGACCGTAGAGTTTGGCGGCATTGGTTGCGGTAAGGGCGACGAAGCTCTGGGGCGTGATCCGTCCGCTGCGCACGCCCTCGGACCAGAGCAGGGCCATGCGTGTTTCGACGCCCGGAATGCCGTTGGCCACCTGGTCGAAAGACACCTGCTCGCCGTGAGCCTTCTTGCCGTCCGGGCCGTCGTAGCGGAAGGGCGCGTGATCGGAGGAGAACACCTCGAACGAGCCGTTTTCAAGGCCGTCCCAGATGACCTGCTGGTTGGCCTTGTCCCTGGGCGGCGGGCTGCAGATGCATTTGGCGCCTTCGAAACTGTCGTCGCAACCCAGCGAGTCGGCTGTCAGAAACAGGTACTGCGGGCAGGTTTCGGCGTACACCTTCAGGCCATTGCTCTGCGCCCATCGAATCTGTTCCACGGCCTCTCGCCCGGATACGTGGACGATTAGTATCGGCACGTCCACCAGCTCCGCCAGGGCAATGGCGCGGTGTGTCGCTTCGCGCTCGACGAGCATGGGCCGCGAGGTCGCGTGGTAGCGCGGCGCGGTGTGGCCGGCGGCGAGCAGGCGCTCGGTGAGCCAGGCGATGCAGTCGGCATTCTCCGCATGCAGCATGACCATCGCACCTTCGCTGCGCGCAACCGAGAGGGTATCGAGGATCTCGCGGTCGCTGAGCTTCAGCGCATCGTAGGTCATGTAGATCTTGAACGAGGTGTAGCCCTCGGCAATCAGGGCCGGCAGCTCGTCGCGAAGGACCTCGGGTGTCGGGTCGGTGACGATCAGATGGAAGGCATAGTCGATCACCGGCTTTTCCCCTGCACGACGATGATAGTCCTCCACGGCGGCGCGCAGGCTCTTGCCCTTTTCCTGGCAGGCGAACGGAATCACCGTGGTGGTTCCGCCACAGGCTGCCGAAACGGTGCCGCTGAGAAAGTCGTCGGCCATGGTCGAGCCATCGCCGGTGGGCTGGTCCAAGTGCACGTGGCTGTCGATGCCGCCGGGCGTGACATGGCGACCCTGCGCATCGATTTCATGGTTGCCGGCCGGCAGATCGAGGCCCATCGCGGCGATACGGCCATCGCGGATGCCTATGTCGCTGGTGAAAGTGTCCGCCGCGGTGACCACGCGGGCGTTGCGTATGACGGTATCGAACGGTTGCATGTCAGGCTTCCTGAAGTAGCCGGCCCCAGCCGGTGATGCGACAGGTGTCCACACCGGTGCGGCGCAGCATGTCCCAGACCACGGTGGTCACGGTGTCGAACACCGGAATGCCGTGTTCGGCTTCCCAATGGGCGACCCGGTGAGCGGCATAAAGATTGGTGCAAAAGGTGGTGATTGCTTGCGCGCCGGCCGTGGCCACTTCCCCGATCTGGCGGTCCAGCGTGGTTTCATCGACGAGGGCGAAGGCGAAGTTTTCCTGAATCCCGAGATGACTTTCCGCCCGGGCATCGATGCCGATCCCAGCATAGTTGGCGACGATCCTGTCCTGCACGTCGGCAAGATACGGGGAAACGAGCCCCAGCCGCCTGATGCCGAAAGCATCGAGCGCTTTGTTCAACGCGAGAACGGATGTGCTGGCGGGTACGCCGGTGGCCTCGGTGATGGCCGCGCAGAGCGCTTCATCTTGATCGAACCCCAGCCAGCCGGCGGAGGTACCGCTCCAGCCGATGGCATCAACATGGGCGTCGGCCAGCAGCTTCGCCGCATTGAGGATATGTGTCTGCTGGAACTGCCCAAGCGCGTCGGGACTGAGGGCGATCTGGGTTACGGAAAAACGCGCGAAATGCACACTGACGTTAGGCAGCCCTGAAACCAGCGCCTGGGTCAGCGGTTCGAGCGATGTGTTCGAGGAGGGCGTGAGAATGCCCAGGCGGATACGTTTCATCGTGCGTTACCTGCGGCGGACGGATAGGGACGAAGCGGATTCGGGCAGCGTTGCCAGAGGGCCTGACACACGCGCTCGGCCTCGGCGCGTATTTCTGCATCGTCGACACGGGTTGCGCGACCTCCATCGATGACCTGCTCGCCGTTGACGAAGACGCTTTCCACATCGGCAGCGGTGGCGTTGTGAATCAGGCTGCCCAGCGCATCGATGCAGGGCGTGAGATGCAACTGGCGGTAATCGAGAACGGCAATGTCGGCGAGCATGCCCACGGCAAGTCGGCCAATGCGATCTGCCCAACCTAATGCGCGCGCGCCGTTGCCGGTGCCCATGGCGAACACGTCGCTGGGTTGCCAGTCATCCGCTACGAAGCCGGCTTGTAGACGGCCGACGGCCAGGGACCAGCGCATCACCTCGATCATGTCGCCGTGCATGGTGTCGGTGGCGAGGCAGATCGGCGCGCCGGCATCGATCAGGCGGCGGGTCGGGGCGATCCGCCCAGACATCGCATTGCCCACCGGGATATGCACCACGTGTGCGCCGCTACGGCCGAGCCGCGTAATGTCGGCATCGTCGACGTGAATGCAGTGGCCAGCCAGCAGGCGACCGTTAAGCAGGCCCAGTCCGTCCAGCAACTCTACGGGGGAGCAACCGTGTCGCGCACGGACCCAGTCCACTTCGTCCTGGCTTTGTGCGAGGTGCGTGCTGATGGGCAGATCGTGCCGCTCGGCGAGGGCGGCGATCTCGCGCAGAAACGCTACCGAACAGGTGTCCGGTGCGTGGGCGGTAAGGTGCGCCTGGATGCGGCCATCGGCCTGCCCGGCCCAGCGCTCGACGAACGCGGCGGCGCGCTCCAATTGCCGCTCGCCACGGGCGCGATCGAAGCGACGGTCGCCTTCCAGCACCGAAGCGAAATCGACATCCGCCATGCGCTGACTGGCGAACAGTCGCACGCCGGTTTCCGCCATGCCGGCCACGGTGGCTTCGGCGTGAACGAAACTGTCGACCAGCGTGGTACAGCCGGCGCGCAATGCTTCCAGGGCACCGAGGCGGGACAGGGCGAGCGCTTCTTCCTCGCTCAGCCATGACGCCTGCGGGAGGCCCGGTGTGTAGGACGGGGCGAAGCCGCAGTCCGGCGCTACACCGCGGACGAAGTTCAATCCGGCGTGATAATGGGTATTGACGAAGCCGGGGACGACGACTCGGCCAGGCAGCGCCAGTGTGCGAATGGCCGCAGGGCGCCCGTCGCCGATGAATGCGATGTGCTTGCCCCGTATACCGAGATTTGAAAGGCGGGCGACGCCGTCTTCCAGCAGCACAGTCGCGTCTGTGATCAGCAGGTCCAGAATGTCTTCAGTCATCAGGCAGCCATCCATCCGCCGTCCACCATCAAGGTGGCACCGGTCATAAAGGTCGAGTGATCGCTGGCAAGAAAAAGCACGGCCCGGGCAACGTCTTCCGGGCACCCGAGGCGTGGCCAGGGCGTGCGGCGCGATGCGCGGTCGAGCACGCTGGCATCGACGGCACGACCGCCCGCGCCGGTCTGGATCTTGCCCGGCGCCACGGCGTTGCAGACGACGAGGTCAGCGGCGTAGTCGGTGGCGATCTGTCGGGTCATGTAGTCGACTGCGGCCTTGGTGGCGCCATAGCCGAGGTCGCCGGGCGCGGCGATCAGACCGTGCTGGGATGAAAGATTGATGAGCCGGCCGCGCACCTCGTTGATGGCGGACTGGCTGAGCATCTGGCGTACCGCGGCGCGGCAGCAGCGGTAGACGCCAGTCAGGTTGACGTCCAGCAAGCGCTGCCAATCGGCCTCGTCGAGTTCCAGCAGTGGCCGCGCATGTCGAATGCAGGCGTTGTTGACCAGCACATCCAGGCGGCCGAAACGTGCAACGGTATCTGCAACGAGGGCGTCTACCTGCTCGCTGCACGCGACATCGGTGCGGATGAAGGTCGCGCCGTTACCGTCGCGGGCGATGAGGTCGGCGGTCGGCTCGCCACCTTCGATAACCTCGGTCGTCACGTCCGCAATCACGACGTGGGCGCCATTGGCAGCCAACTGGCGCGCAATCGCCCGGCCAATTCCGGAGGCGGCGCCGGTGACGATGCAGACTTTGCCGCTCATGTCGAAGCGTGCAGAGGGAAACGGAATGTGTTCAGTCATGGTGTGCTGTGGCACCGACCGGTGCCGTGTTCCTCGAGCCAGTGGTGGTAATTCGCATACGCCTCGGTCAGCCCAAAGCGCGGTCGGAAGGTTGTGTCGTCAAGAAGCCGCTGGATGTCCATTGAGGCGCGGTCGTAGTCGGCGAAATAGTCGATGTTGGGCGGTTCGTCCGATTCGGCCAGGCGCCAGCGGAAGCCGGGATAGCGAGGCGCGACGCACGCGCACCAGTCGTCCAGGCTCCATTCGAATCTGGCCGCCAGGTTGTAGAGCGGATAGGCCCAGCTTGGCTGGTCCAGCAGCGTGGCCATGGCATCCGCCACATCGCGAACGTACAGCCAGTCGCGCCGACCCGCGCGGGGCAGGATTGCCGTTTCGCCGTCTCGGGCGCGCAAAAGGACCTGGAGTGGGGCGCTCAGCGTGTCCCGCACCCCGCTGTCCGCTTCCCAAGGACCAAAGCAGGTACCCAGGCGACCCACCACGAGCGGCAGACCGCGCAAGCTCGCGAGGCGCATGGCGGCTTCTTCCGCAGCGCGCTTGGACATGCCGTAGAGGCCTTCCGGCAGCAGTGGGGTGTCGTCTTCGTGCAGGGCCGCCGACAGACGTCCGCTGCGCCCGTAAACGGAGCCGGAACTGGCATGCAATACGCGCTCAACACCGTTATCGGCGGCCGCGCTGATCGCGGCAAGCACACCGCCGACATTGACATCGAAGATGGCCTGCGCCGCATGCCGCTCGCGCGCCTCATTGGCGGTGATCGCGGCCAGCGTCACGAGCCGTTGCGGACGGTGTTCGCTCATCACCTCATGCAATGCACCTGCGTTTCTTACGTCACCGATGCAAGGCACGAAGCGACCGGGCAGCGCCGCGAACGAGCGGGTAGCGATTTCGGTCGGCGCCGAGCGGTCGAAGCCGATCACCGTCTCGCCTGTCGCGAGCAGGTGCTCGGCGAGGGCCAGGCCGACAAAGCCACTGCTGCCAGTGATGAGCGTGGTCATCTTAGGCCGTTTCCTTGACCGTTTCGGGTCGCAGCAGCGCGAGAATATGGCGCTTGTAGTCGTTGAATGCGGTGCTGGTCGGATCGCGAGGACGTTCCAGTTCGATTGGCAGAAGCTCGCGGATGCGGCCGGGCCGTGCGGACATCACGGCAACGTGAGTGCCCAGCGCCAGCGACTCATCGATACCGTGGGTGACGAACACGATGGTGCTCTGGCTTTCACGCCAGATGCGGATCAACTCGCCGTGCATGTCCATTTTGGTCTGCTCGTCCAGCGCGCCGAACGGCTCGTCCATCAGGATCACTTCCGGGTTCATCAATAGCGCGCGGGCGATCCCGACGCGTTGGTTCATGCCGCCGGAAAGTTCGCTCGGAAAGTGATTCTCGAAACCTTTCAGGCCCACCATCTCGATATAGCGTTGGGCCTTTTCACGGCGGTCAGCCTTGCTGGCACCGCGCATCTTCAAGTGGAAGGCGACGTTTTCCCAGACAGGCAGCCATGGCATCAGGTTGGCCTGCTGGAACACCACACCGCGGTCGGCACCCGGCTCGGTGATTGCCTGACCACCGACCGTAACCGTTCCAGAGGACGGTCTGTCGAAGCCGGCGATCATGTTGAGCAGTGTGGACTTGCCGCAACCACTCGGGCCGAGCAGGCAGAGAAACTCATTGCGCTTGACCGAGAGGCTCACGTTCTCCAGTGCCGTGACGACCTGCTTGCGCTGGCTGTCCTCGAATACGCGCGATACGTTGTCGATGGTGATCAGAGCCATGGTGTCAACCTTCCTTCGCTTGCAGAGTGGAGCCGCGCTGCCAGCGCAGAACGCGTCCGGCGATGTACTTGATGACGTAATCGCTGAGAAAACCGAGCAGGCCGATGCTCACCATCGAGGCGATGACGATGTCGTAGCGCAGAAAGTAATACGAGTCCCACAGCACGTAGCCGACCCCGCTTTTCACCGCGACCATTTCAGCCGTCACCGTGAGCATCCAGGCCGAGCCGATGGCGATCCGCAGGCCCGAGAAAATGCTAGGCAAAGCGGCAGGGAACACAATGTGACGCAGCAGCTTCGACGGCGATCCGCCGGTCATGGCGCCGGCGCGCAGCAAGTTGCGGTCGCACGTCTTCACGCCGTGGATGGTGCTGAGCAACACGGGGAAGAACGAGCCCATGAACACCAGGAAGATGGCGGGCTTGTCGGCGATCCCGAACCAGATGATCGCCAGCGGAATCCATGACACTGGCGGAATGGGACGCAACGTTTGCAGGGTCGGCTCGATCAGGGCTTCGACCCGGCGTGACCAGCCGATGGCCATGCCGATACCGACGCCAAGCACGGTTGCAATCAGAAACCCGGCGAACACCCGGCCGGAACTCGCCGCGATATCGGACAGCCAGCGACCGGAATAACTCTGGGTGTTGCCGTCGGTGCTGAAGATCCAGTCCGCCCAGGCCAGCATGACCTGAGATGGCGCCGGCAGCAGGGCGGGTGGAAGGATGCCGGAGCGGGAGAATGTCTCCCACCCGGCGAGAAGCAGGATCGGCACGATGAAGCGTTCGATCCTCTGGTAGAGGGCTTGCGAAAGCGAAGAAAACATTAGTGATCCTGAATCAATAGCCGAGGTCGGTCTTGGACTTGCCGGTCACTTTTTCCAGGAAGCTGTAGTCGAGGTTCTTTTCGACCGCCTCGGTGACGTCGGTGTTGATGTATTTCAGGTCGCGCATCATTTTGGCGATGGCCACCGCGGATTCGCGGTACATCTTGTAGTCCGGATACAGGTTGTCGACCGCGCCAGTGGCGATGGCATTGTCGAGTCCCGTGACCTTCTGGATTGTGTCGACGAAGAGTGCCTTGTCGTTGGCCATCATCTCGTTGACCTTGACGATGGCGCGCACGGTTTCCTCGACGCCTTTCGGGTTGTCATCGATGACATCCGAGCGGGTGACGATCAGATTGGTCAGCTTGCCGGCCGCCTGGTCGTAGGGAAAATCGAAGAACTTTGCGGCCTTCACTACGCGGATCTGGGTGGCGAACGGATCGACCGAGGTGATCAGTTCGACTTCGCCACGGCGCAGCGCCTGAACGTGGTCCGACGGGTTGGGAATGTTGATGAACCGAACGTCCTTGTTGATATCGATGCCATGCGTCAGGAAGGCACCGCGCATGTGAATGTCCTGCGCATTACCCCGGGAAGCGGCGACCCGGAATGGTTTGCCGTCTTCCTTGTATTGCGCGATCAGCCTCTTCAGGCCGTCCCAGTCACCCGGTTCGATCGGCAGGTCGTTGCCGACGAGAATCTGCGAGCCGCCATTGATCTGGCCGGAAATCCCGACGATGTCGAAGCCCTTGTCCAATGCAGTGGCGTAGTGCAGGTAGGTGACCTGAGCCACATCGATGCTTTTTGATAGCAGGGCGGTGAGCACATCGTTGCCGGTGTTGAACGAAATCGCGTCGAGTTTCACGCCCGTCGCGTTCTCTGGCGTGAGCGACAGCGGCGTGCAATGGGCGCACTTGGCGTAGCCGAGTTTGATGGGGTCGGCTTCCTGCGCTTGGCTCATGGCCGGGGCCAGGGAGGCGACAAGCACCAGGGGCGCCAGGAGAGTGCCGGCAGTGCGCTTGAGTACAGCATAGGACGAGCGGATGGATCGCATGTCGTGGCTCCGTTATTGTCACAAAATTGATGTCGCTTTGTGGCAACAGGTTTGCAACAGCTATGCCAGTATGGTGGCAGTCGCTCAACAAGGGCCGGCATGGGTTAATCACGAACGCGCCGTATCGCCCGTACCCCGTGGGCTACGCCCAGAGCAAACAGACGAGTAGGGCGCATGCGAGTAATGGACAGCCACCCGGATGGCGCTCTGGCCCAGGCATTAAATGCGCGATGTGGGTGCAAGCTGGAACTTGATGTTCCTCAGCGGTGCGTATTTGCACAATTGCATTTATTTTTGTGACAATCGCTGCCGCCTAAGTAATCGGTGAAAGGCAGCCGCAAGGAATCGATGTGTTGATTGATAAAGAACCCTCACGCTCGCGCAAAGCGCGCAGCACCGGCCAGATACTGGGCACGAACGACACGCTGGACGCCATCTATGAGCGAATCCTGATGGCCGTGATGGAGCACCGTCTGATTCCGGGCACCAAATTGGTCGAGGAGAAGCTCGCCGGTGTATTCCAGGTGAACCGCACGCGGATCCGCGAGGTGCTGTCGCGACTGGCCCATGAGGGTGTGGTGACAACCATCCCGAACCGCGGCGCTTTTATCGCCAGCCCTTCGGTGGAAGAGGCTCGACACATCTTTCAGGCGCGTCGAATCATGGAGCCTGCTTTGATTCGCAGCCTCGTTGAAAAGGGCGATCCCGAGCATTTCCAGAAGCTGCACGCCCATGTTGCCGAGGAACGCGCTGCGCGCGATCGCGATGACAAGCGCGCGGTGATCCGGCTGTCAGGCGAGTTTCACTTGCTGATGGCCGAGATGGTCGGCAGCCCGCCATTGATCAAGCTCATGCGCGAACTGTCATCGCTGACCTGCCTGATCATTCTGCTATACGACTCGCCCAACGTGCCGGCCTGCCCGAACCACGAACACACCGACATCATCGTCGCAATGGAAGAGGGCAACGTCGATAGCGCCATCGCACTGATGCTCGGACACCTCGACCACATCGAGGCCACACTCGATCTATCGCTTCCCGAGGACACCGAGGTGGACCTCGAAGCGATATTCGGTTGAGCCTGTGAGCAGGCTCGCTGGCGCCGTTGAGCTGGCTGCACGGGTTCGTTGCGGCGAAACGCGTGCCGAAGCCATTGCCGAACGTCAATTGGCGCGGATCGCTGGCCTGAATCCATCGCTGAACGCACTGGTCCAGGTGGACGAAAACGACGTGCGGCGTCAGGCAGCGCTTATCGATACACGCTGTGCGGCCGGTGAAAACCTGCCGCTGGCCGGTGTGCCTGTCACTATCAAGGATAATCTTTGGCTCGAGGGGCAGATAAGTACCTGTGGCTCATGGCTCTACCGTAACCACCGAGCCCAGCGTGACAGTTGGGCCGTGGCGCGCCTGCGACAGGCAGGTGCGCTGCTGGTGGGCGTAAGCAATTGTTCGGAATTCGCCTGCAAGGGGGTGACGGACAACCGCGTGTATGGTGCGACCTGCAATCCCTGGGACCTGACCCGGACGCCAGGCGGCTCGTCCGGTGGTGCCGCCGCGGCCGTGGCGGCCGGATTGGGCATGCTGGCGCTGGCCACCGATGCCGGTGGCTCTGCGCGACGGCCAGCGGCGCATTGTGGCGTGGTGGGTATGAAACCGAGCGTTAGCCGCGTTGCAGACCCCTGGGGCTTTCCCGTCATTGGCCGCGAACTGAACGTGATCGGCCAGTTGGGGCGCCGTGTCGCGGATGTCGCCTTGATGCTCGAGGTGCTCACAGGCTCGCACCCGGCTGACCGCTTCTCGGCACCCATGCCAACGTTGGCGAGGCGCCCAATCGAGAGGTTGCGTATCGGTTATAGCCTGGACCTCGGCTTGGGCTATGCCGTTGATGCCGATGTTGCGGCTCGCATCGAGCAGACGGTGAGGCGATTGCAATCGGCCGGTCTGCAGATAGAGCCGGTCGTACCCCATTGGCCGAAGGCGCTGCCCGCTGCCTCTCTGCTGGCAGCACAGCACGCCGAACTCGCTGCACATTTCGGTGAGGCTTACCGTGCCGACTCAAGCTGCTTCGATCCGGCAATCGCTGAGCAGATCGAGGCGGGATTCTCAGTGCCCGCTACGCAGTTGGTGGCGCTGGCCGCACTGCGGGACGCCCTCGTCGATACGACGGCGGCACTGTTCGAAACGGTGGACCTGCTGCTATGCCCGACCGTCCCGGTTGAAGCATGGTCACGGGAGGTATTGGGCCCATCGATGATCGGTGGTCGGCCGGCGAACCCGCGTGGGCACGCAGTTTTTACCCCGCTGTTCAATCAGGTTGGCGTGCCGGCCCTTTCGGTTCCATGTGGCCTGGGTGCGCAGGGAATGCCTCTGGGACTGCAGATCGTAGGGCCACGCTTTCACGATGACGATGTGCTCCGCCTGGGAGCATTCGTCGAAGACATCCTGGCCCTGGAGCTGGCACCTCTTTGCCTCTCTCAGATGCCCGACACATTGGAGCAGGCATGAAACTGTTGATCGTCAATCCGAACATATCCCAGAGCGTCACTGACCTGATCGAGGCTGAAGCCCGGCGCGTGGCAGCACCCGACACGCTCATCACCATGGCCACGGCTGCCGCTGGCGTGGCCTACATCGAGACACGTTTCGAAGCCCTGCTCGGTGCGCACGCGGTCGCCACTATCGCTGGCGAGCGGCTGGGCGACTACGATGCCCTGCTCGTCGCGGCCTTCGGTGACCCGGGGCTTCTCGCCCTTAAGGAGGCGCTGGACGTACCCGTGGTCGGCATGACCGAAGCGGCCCTGATGACCGCGGCCCAGTTGGGACAACGCATCGGCATCATCGCTATTTCCCACCGCATCACCGCGTGGTACCGCGAATGCATCGACCAGTACGGGCTGTTGTCGCGCCTGGCATGCATTCGCCACATAAACAGTCCCCTGCGCGATCCTGGGACTGTCCAAGGCGACCATGCCGCCCGTTTGCTAGAACTCTGCAGGCAGGCAGTCTCGGAGGACGGTGCAGACGTGCTGATCCTAGCGGGCGCGCCCCTGGCGGGTTTGGCACGTAGTCTGATCGGCCAGTTGCCGGTTCCTGTCGTAGATGGGGTATCGAGCGGGGTCTGCCAAGCTGAAATACTCGTGCGGTTGAAGCCTGGCATTGCTAGGCAAGGGAGTTTCGCGGGCCAGCCGATTAAGGATAATGCTGGCCTGCAAGCGGCAATCGTTACGTTATTGAGCCATCAGAACGCCTGATCTGGGCTATGGTTCGCTTCCGTACCAGAACTGCCGGTCCCGACCGGCAGCGATCGGCCAAGAGCTGCCAGTCCTCTATGTATTCTGGCCGTTGGCACCTTGGACTCCAGAGGCTTCCACGAAACAAGGGACGATTCACTAATTATGTATAGAGCTCATCCCACTCGTCCCCCAACATCCATCGCAGGGCCGAGAGCTTACCGTTGATCATCCCCCACTCAAAATCATCCCACGGGCCGGTGTCCTCGTACTTATCTCTTACCCTTTGCGCTGATGCCAATGCTCCTTCGAGGATGTGACGGTGTATAACATTATTCCCGTAACGCTCACTACCCTCTGGCACGATCTCGATCTCACCCCTCTCAATACCGTACATCCTGTTCATGTGCCTGTTGTACCAAACCTTATCTACGAGCTCATCCATCGCTCCTAATATCTCTTGAAGACCTCGTGTCTGGTCTTCCCAGAAGAACTCGTGCTCGTAGTGAAATTCTTCCATGTCGAGCAGGTCTTCAATAGCCGAGTTTGTCGAGTTGAAGTACATCGAGGTTTTGCCATCAAAGATCTCAGCGAAATCCGCGTGAGGTTTTCTGTGATCAGTACCTGAAAAATCGGTCACGTTGTGCGTTACGAACCGATAGCTCTCGAAGGTTCCAGGGTGCTCTGTCCGATATTCTTGGAACGCTTCGGCTAGTACAGCATCAGCAACGCTATTCTTCTGTTTGTGAAAAGGCGCCCGCTTGGCTATGGCTCGCTCAGCAGCTTTGATTTTGGCCGAGTTCGAGATTTGGATTTGAATTGCAGACTCAAAGAGCCTAACCACGCGATTGACGGAAGCTTGATTTGCTTCGGATAGGATCGGCAGTCGATGGTTCACATCATTAATAGTGGCTAGCGCAATCTGCTTTCCATCGCCGCCAAAGGATTCGATTATTTCTTTGACTAATTTGCACTCGGCAGAAATCCGCTTACGTGTCGCATCTATAACTCTTTCTTTGTTCCGCCCGTACTCTGTGCTTACCAGGTCTGGCAACAGAATCTTAATAGCATTGATTTCAACTAGATGCTCTAGGGCGGTGAGCATTGGCAGCTCTGCCTTTTTGGAACAAATATCCAGCCAAACACAAGTGTCGAGCAATATTAAATGCATTGAAGCTCCATATTTTACGTCTGTTTGAGTTGCCTCTGAGCGCATAGCCAACCAGTTGGCTCTACGCAGTCGGCAATTGATGCTTGCTCAGTGCGGATGCAAACTCGGCGTTCAGCGCTTGTCGAAACTCTGACGTACTAGTTCCAACAACCAGAGCAAGATGCTTGTAGTCCGAATATGGAATGCCTTGCGCAATCTCAATCTGAACCTTGACAAACCAATTTCGATCAATCGTTATTCGCTCTACATCCCCGTAATCAAACCGCTTGGGAAGGATTTTAGAGTCCACAAAGGGTGGGCGACTTATCATTATCTGCTTCTTCAGCCTTACGTCCCGGATGAAGATACCCCGCACCACAGCGCCTTTCTCGCCGCTAGAGATTAGGTCGATAACAAAAGCATCACTGTTGTAGTACTGATTGATGTCCATCTTTACGGAGTTATCGCGCCGTTGCTTGTCCGCGAGATAAACGGCTATTACTGCAGCTGCCAGCGCCCCGAGACCGGAAACCCAGTCGCCCGCTGAGCCCATCACGCTCCTCAAGGTTCCGGCAGGATTCTTCTCAGCAGAAACACTCAGACTAACCACAACCCCAGCCGTAAACGCGATCGGAAAACCGAGCACAACCGCAAGAATCGCGGCAATCATCCACTTCATAGCGGCCCTCCCCAAAAAGCTGCGAATTCTAGCCGAGAACCAACTGAGTCGCCCCTGAGCGTCCTAGACGCACCCGAATGGCTGCTTTTGGCCGCTAGCCGTCAGTCATCCATGAAGGTTAGAGGCTCAACCTGCGCTCATGCCGGCGTAGCTGCAACAGCTCTGGAGTGCCAGGCAAAAGCCAGCACCATCACCAGGCCCAGCGCAGCCATCGCGGCTCCGGCCCGGGAAATTGCCGGGTATCCCAGCCCAGCGTTGATCACTGCGCCGCCCAGCGCCGCACCAATCGCGTTGCCGAAATTAAAGGCGCCGATATTGACCGCCGACGCCAAGTTGGGCGCGTCCTTGGCGGCTTCCATCACGCGTATTTGCAGCGGAGGTACCAGGGCAAACTGGCGATACCCCAGATGAGGACGGCAATGGCAGCCGGCAGCGGCCAGCGCATCAGTACGGTGAGCGCCGGCAAGACGAGAACCAGCAACGCTCAGCGAAACAACCAAGGTGCGATCAATCGATCGGTCGGCGGCCTTGCCGCCCCACATGTTGCCAAGGGTTAGCCCCACACCGAACAGCACCAGCATGGCAGTGATGAAAGCGGTGGACGCGTTGGTCTCTGTGCTGAGGATCTGCGCGATGTAAGTGAAGACTGTGAACATTGCACCCGAGCCGACCACAGACAGGGCCAAGCTCCTAGCATCGGTCCACGGCCCAATACCCGAATTTCGGCCAGTACACCGACGCTTCGCGGCGCCGGCAGGTTGGGCAGAGCGACCCACAACGCGGCCATGGCCACCACGCCTAGCCGGGTAATACCCCAGAATGCGGTGCGCCAGCCGAACAATCCGCCAAACCAGGCGGCCAGCGGCACACGCCGATAGTTGCCAGGGTCAGGCCAATAAACATGGCCGCAACCGCCCCGGCACGTTTTTCCGGGGCGACCACGCTGGCGGCGACGATGGAGCCGACGCCAAAGAACGCACCATGGTTTAACGAGGTCCCACCCTGGCGACCATAAGGCTGTAATAATCGGTCGCCACGGCTGACATCAGATTACCCAGGGCGCTGCCAAGCCAGCCATTACCCCCGATAATTCCGAGCTTTCGAAGCTGCCTCATGAGAGGTCTCCTGTAGGCTGGTCTGCTTTCCGGCAGAGTCAGGCCGACTACGGACATCCAAACCAGCGTGGCGGCATGTTCTGAACGTGGGAATAAGCTTTCGCCACTCTAAATACGGATAGAGGCCGCCTGAGTTCGCTACCGAGAGAACGAGTTGTCGCCAACCGAGCGAGCCGTTGGCGGCTTCGGTTAGCGCACCATATGCAGGAAATGCATATGTTTTTCGTACTGGTCGAGGATGTCGCCGATCACTTCATCCTTTTTCCAGCCCATCAGGTCGTAGTCCTGGCCTCCTTCTTTGAGGTAAACCTCGGCACGATAATATTGCATCTCTTCATGTGTGCTTCCCGGCGCAAAGCTGGGCTTCGTATATTCCTTCGAACGGACCTCATAGACAAATTCCGTCTGTTCGGCGTGAATGATCTCCAGTCGGATGCGAACGTCTTTGCCTCGGCTGACCGCCGTCTCAAAACCCTCGCGAGCCATCTGCGCAGCTACTTCCGAAAAAGCTTTATCGACCACCTCATCGATAAAGTGCGCTACCTCTTCCTCCGGCGGAAAACTCACCAGGTTGTGCAAGCGTCGGTGCCAGCCGCCGGCTGGGCTCGGTGCGGATGGTGAGATGTTCGGCGCCTGATGGCGTAGGACACGTTTGGCCGCATCCAGTCGCAGGGCCTTCAGCAGCCCCCACATCGATAGCAACAGTGTCAGGGTAAAAGGGAGGGCGCTGGCAATGGTTGCGGTTTGAAGGGCGCTGAGACCGTCCGCCAAGAGCAGGGCACAGGCAACAAGGCCCATCGAACAGGCCCAGAATATTCGCTGCCAGGCCGGCGTAGCACTTTGCCCGCCCGAAGCCAGCATATCGACGACTAAGGCACCGGAGTCGGCTGAGGTTACGAAGAACACCACTACCATCAACATAGCGATGGTGGAAAGCACAGCAGAGAAGGGGAACTGTTCTAGAAAAGCGAACAAGGCGAGAGCGTTATCCAGCTCAATTGCAGTTGCAAGTTCGGTGACGTTATCTCGCAAGATCATGTGGATCGCGCTATCGCCAAATACAGACATCCACAGAAACGAAAAGCCAGTAGGTACGAGCAACACGCCGGAGATGAACTCCCGGATGGTGCGGCCGCGTGAAATTCTGGCGATGAACAGACCAACGAAGGGGGACCAGGCCAGCCACCAACCCCAGTAGAGCAGGGTCCAGCCGCCAATCCAGTCCGTCGGCTCATAGGCATAGAGGTTGAACGTCTTGTAAATGATTTCTGACAGGTAGCTACCAGTGTTCTGCACGAACGCCTGCACGATAAAGATCGTAGGCCCCATCACCAGGACCAGGCCCATCAGCAGCACCGCGAGCGACAGGTTGAGTTCCGAAAGGCGCCGCACCCCTTTATCCAGGCCAGTCACCACAGATATTGTCGCCAGTCCCGTGGTAGCGAGGATGAGGCCGATTTGCATAGGCACCGTAACCGGCACGCCCCAAAGATGATTGAGGCCGGTGTTGATTTGCAGAACGCCGAAACCCAGGGAGGTGGCTACGCCAAGCACAGTGCTTATGATGGCGAAGATGTCTACGGCGTGACCTATGGGCCCATAGATACGGTCGCCGATAATCGGGTAGAACGCTGAGCGTAGCGTCAGCGGCAGACCGTGACGATAGCTGAAATAAGCCAGGATGAGCGCCACGACGGCGTAGATCGCCCATGCATGCAGGCCCCAGTGAAAGAAGGTGATACCCATCGCGTTGCGGGCCGCCTCCGCAGTCCCGCCGATACCCACCGGTGGTTCAAGGAAATGCATAACGGGCTCGGCAACCCCAAAGAACATCAGCCCGATACCCATCCCAGCGGAGAACAACATGGCGAACCAGGTGCCGTTGCGATAATCCGGCTCACTGTGGTCAGGGCCAAGCTTGATATCGCCGAAGCGCGAGAGGGCGAGAATGATCACAAGCAGCAGGATCAATGCTACGGCCAGAACATAGACCCAACTGGCGTTTTCAATGATCCAGGCTTGAATGGCTGAGAAACTGGCCGAAGCGGATTCTTGAAAAACGCTGGCGTAGAGAACCAGCAGAAAAATCAGCAGGGCAGAGGTAATGAAGACCGGGAGATTGAGCGTATGAGATGGTGGCTTCATTTGCAGGCGGTCCCCTTCAGCAAAGCTGCGATCCGATGTCGCCATACGCGCGGTAGACAACCGAATGTGGCGAAAGGGTTCCAGGAATAGTAAAAATCGTGATGGTGCCGCGGACGCTTTCCCGTTGGATTGGATAGTTATCCCGATGACTTGGCTGAGGATAACTGGCCGTTCGGAACGTCCGTGGCAACAAGAACAAAGTTGATTAGGCTTATGGAGCGACCGTCCGTAAATTGGCCGGTAGCTGCCGGTCGGCAAGTGCACCTACCGGCCAAAAGCATCCGGTCGCTTCCGACCGTTCTCGCAATCCGTAGCTGCCTGATCGTCGCAGTTACCGTTCCACTTCCAGAAAAGATCCAGAGCAATTCGACTTATTCGGATCTTGGGTCCACCATCATCTAACCCGCAGTCGCAGTACGCGCATTCCCTCAGGGGCACGATCGCGGCCTTATCGCTTACGAGTGATATCCATGGCTAACTGCAACGAGTTAATCATCTGCGAACACTGCGATTGCGTATTCGAGAAGGCTGCCCTCATCAGGCATCAGACCTCCCTTTGCTCGCGTTGCGGTAGCGTGCTTCAGCGCTTCAATGGCCTAGCCATTGATCAGCGGCTGGCGCTGACAATCACGGCCGCGGTGCTGTGGCTCCTCGCGAATCTCTATCCCGTCATGACCATCAGCCTGCAAGGGCTGGAGAGCAGCGCCACCTTATGGGATTCGGTACTGGCGTTAAGCGTCGGACCGATTACGTTCATCGCGCTGGTGGCAGCGATTTCCATCATCATCGCGCCGGTCTTCCAACTGTCTTTGCTGGTTTGGGTGCTCAGTTTCGCTCTGTTCGGACAGCGCGCCCCTGGCTTCGGGCTGTGTATGCGGTGGCTGGAGTCACTTAGGCCCTGGAGCATGCTCGAGGTGTGTCTACTCGGGGCACTTGTAGCGGTGTTCAAGCTCGCGGGAATGTTGGACGTACTGCCCGGTATCGGCTTGTTCGCCCTGGCGGTGCTCAGCTTGTTGCTGATTCGCATCGCCGGACGCGACGTGCGCGATCTTTGGGACGTTCTATGAATAGGCCATACGTCGCCAGCGACCTCAATCTTTGCCTCTGCCATAGCTGCGGCAAGACCTGCGACATGGCCGACCAGCCATCCTCATGCGTACGGTGTGGCGCAACCCTGCATAGCCGAAAAATCAATTCACTGTCCCGCAGCTGGGCGTTCTTGTTGGCATCTCTGGTGTTCTACATTCCCGCCAATCTGCTTCCGGTGATGAACACCAGCATGCTCGGTAATGGCGCCGACAGCACCATCATGAGTGGCGTGCTGGAGTTTTGGCAGCATGGCGCATGGGACATTGCGCTGATCATATTCATTGCCAGCATTGCCGTTCCGGGCGTCAAGTTCGCTGCTCTTTCGCTCTTGCTCGTTACCGTTCAACGCGGCAGCCAATGGGCTCGAAAAGAACGCTCACGCCTTTACCGCTTCATCGAACTCATCGGCTATTGGTCGATGCTCGACGTGATCGTGGTGGCGTTGGTCGCTGCACTGGTGAAATTCCATGGCTTGGCCAATATCGAGCCGCGCGCGGGCATTCTGTTTTTCGGGCTGGTGGTGGTCTTTACGATGCTGTCGGCCATGAGCTTCGATCCACGCCTCATTTGGGACAACCCGCTGAAGCAGGGGGTCCTGAATGGAGAATCAAAACACTGACCAGGCGCGAGGGACCGCCAAGCCTGTAATCAAAACGCGCCGTTTCAGAGTTTCGCTGGTGTGGATCGTCCCCATCGTGGCGGTGCTGGTGGGTATTTCGTTGGTTGTGCATAACGTGATGCAGGAGGGGCCGACCATAACGGTGACCTTCAAGACCGGCAGCGGGCTCAATGCCAACAAGACTCAGGTCAAATACCGCAACGTAGTGATCGGTTATGTCTCGGACGTGGCGCTGAGTAAGGATCAACGGAGCGTCGACGCCACCATAAAGCTGGCCAAGGAAGCAGAGAGCTTTACCCGCGAAGACTCACAATTCTGGGTCGTGCGGCCGCGTATCGGTGCAAGCGGCGTGTCGGGGATCGATACATTGCTGTCCGGCGATTACATCGGCGCCGATATTGGCCAGGCCGATACGCGGGGCAAGCGATTCGTAGGCCTGGAGACACCGCCGCCCATTACCTATGGCGAGCCTGGGAAGCGCTTTACGCTACGCAGCACGGATTTGGGTTCGCTGGACATTGGCTCCCCGGTGTACTTCCGCAAAATCCCTGTCGGTCAGGTCGTGGCATACGCTTTGAACGCTGACGGCAAAAGCGTCAGTATCGAGTTGTTCGTGCATGCACCCAGTGATGCCTATGTCACCCAGAACACGCGGTTCTGGAACGCCAGCGGTATCGACATTAATTTGGACGCAAACGGTTTCGCGGTAGACACCGAATCGCTTTCTTCCATTCTCATTGGCGGCATTGCCTTCCGCGCGCCGGACTTCAGCCCCAATGACCAACCTGCCGCGGAAAAGAGCGAGTTCGAACTGTTCGACGATCAACAGACCGCATTGGCGCCGCCGGACGGAAAAGCACAGTATCTGAGCTTGCGTTTCGACCAGGCACTACGAGGATTGAAGGTGGGCGCGCCTGTCGAGTTCCTCGGGATAGACATCGGCAAAGTGGTGGCGGTCAATCTGGATTTCGACCCCCAAAAGCGCAGCTTCCCTTTGGATGTCGGGCTCGTGATTTATCCGCAACGTCTCGGCAGGGCCCATGCGAACATGCTCAAAGCCCTTAATCACGATCCTAACGATGAAGCCGCTGGCGTTCGCCTCATGGGCACATTTATCGAAAATGGTCTCAGGGCACAAGCACGTACCGGTAACCTGCTGACCGGGCAGTTGTATATATCCCTCGATTTCTATCCGAAAGCGGCGAAGGTTACGTTCGACCCCACCGTACGGCCTGTGGTCATTCCTTCTATTCCAGGGGATTTCGAGCAGGTGCAGGAGCAACTGCAAGCCGTCGTCGAAAAGATCAGCAAACTGCCCTTGGATCGCATCGCCGCCAACCTCGACGGCAGCCTCGTGGAATTGCGCAAGGTGCTCGCGCAGGTTGACGCCAAGACGCTTCCCGGCGTCGCGACGACTTTGACGGAGGCTAGCAAAGCCTTGAAGTCGGCCAGCTCCACGCTAGCCGAGGACTCGCCGCAACGTGAACAGTTGACGCAAACAATGGAAGAGTTGAGCCGCACGTCGCGCTCGCTTCGTGAGCTCTCGGACTATCTGGGACGACATCCGGAGTCGCTACTCCGTGGCCGGCCCGACAATGCCGCGCCGCAACGAGCGCCGAGCAACTGAACGAGGGAGCACGCCATGGCATTTCCGCGGACGATCTTGCTGGCAGCTGCACTGCTTGCGCTCGTTGCATGCCGAAGTGATCCAATCCAGTTCCACACCCTGACCCCAATCCAACCAATTGGCGCGGTACAGGTTGATGAGACGGAAGTGACGATCGAAGTCGTCAATGTACCGCCTCAGGTCGATCGACAACAGATCGTCATTCGCCAAAGTGACAGCAGCCTGGCGATTCTGGAAAACCACTGGTGGGGTGCGAGCCTGACCGAAGAATTGCGCAGTGCTCTCTCACAGCAACTGCCAAATAACAGCGCCGGACGACGGGTTTCGGTACGCCTGGATGTGCTGCGTTTGGATTCGATCCCAGGCCAATACGCGTTAATCGACGTCAGGTGGCGGTTGCGAGATTTCGGGGATGAAGCCAACACGATGATGCATTGCCGCAGCACGTTACAGACAGCGGCGGGGGCCAACATTGATGACGTTGTGATTGCGCATCAAAACAACCTGCAACGCTTGGCCGAGCAAATCAGCGATGCGGCTAACAACGTGGCTGGGAAATGCCCTTGAAGAGATGGAAGAACAAAAGCTTTTGTTGGGCCAATGGGGAAGACACTCGTCACCACCTTTAGAAAGGTAATCGATCATGACCACGTCCACGGCAAACGTATCGGCAGCGCCAGCATCCGTGAAGTGGCGTTTCAAACTAGGCATCGCCTTGCTCTGTTTGATGCCCATCTTGTGGCTGCTTGTGCCGTTCGCGGCGATGGCGGATATGCCTGGGTCCACTATTGCGGCGCTTACCGGTGCTCTTTTCATCATCAATAAAGTGCTACTGCTGCTGGTGATCGCGGTCATGGGCAAGGCCGGTTTTCAGGAGCTCAAGCAACACGTTTTTCGACATGTATCGGGCTTTGCGACCAGTGCTGACGTCGAAGTGAGCCCTACACGTCACCGTATCGGAATGGTGATGTTTTGCCTGCCCTTGCTTTCTTCGTTTCTCGAGCCCTATGTCGACGCCCTGGCGCCAGGCCTTCGCCCTAACAATTGGGCACTGCAGTTGTTGGGAGACGTGCTGTTGGTCGGCAGCTTCTTTGTGCTCGGTGGCAACTTCTGGGAAAAGCTGCGGGCGCTGTTTATCCGCAGAGCACGGGTCACTACCCCTGAGGTGGTCTGAGTGAGCTCGATCCGGCCCATGATTTGATGACCCTCGATTGCGTGCTTCGCAGGAGCACTTATGGCCGAAACTCCGAACACGCCGGACCACGCCGAGCCGGCGAGTGCCCCTGAGCCGCTTCCGGAAAAGCCTGCATCAGCCAACCCGCTGCGACGCGTCGCGCTGGTAGTGGTGGTCTTGATTGCAGTGCTATTTGCTGTGTCCATTGCATTAGAGCGTCACACGCCGTTGACTTCGCAAGCCGTGGTGCAGGCTTATGTAGTGCCGATGGCGGCCGAGGTAAGTGGCCGTGTGACCGAAATAGCCGTGATCGACAACGCGCGGGTAAAGCCCGGCCAGTTGCTGTTCCGCATAGACCCGCTCCCTTACAGATTGGCAGTCATCGACGCCGAGGCGCAGTTGGAAGCAGCGGGGCAGGCCATAGGGGCGAATACCGCCTCGGTGGACGCTGCTCAAGCGATGCTGGTGTCGGCTCGTGCACAGCGCGACAACGTACGTGAGCAAGCCCGGCGGGTGACTCATCTGGTCGAGCGAGGCGTGTTTGCTCGCGCGCGTCAGGATGAGACCGATGCGGCACTTGGTTCCGCCGAAGCAGCCGTGAGCAAAGCACAGGCAGACTTGCAACGTGCACGTCAGCAACTGGGCGCCGAAGGCAACGACAATCCGCAACTCAAACAGGCCCTGGCTGCGTTGGAGAAAGCCAGGCTCGACCTCGTCCGTACTGAAGTGGTCGCGCCGTCCGATGGAGTTGTGTCCAATCTCCAGCTTGCGGTCGGCCAGGTCGTCAGTGCCGGCCAACCAGCGCTAACGGTTATCGACAGCGGCACTGTTTGGGTGTCCGCTGCCTTTAAGGAAAACAGCCTGGAGCACATGCAGGCCGATGATCGCGCAGAACTGGTATTCGACCTGTTGCCTGGCCGGGTATTCAAGGGCCATGTCGAGAGCGTGGCTTGGGGCGTTGCGCAGGCAGGCAGCAGCCAATCTGCATTGCCATCGGTGCGTAATCAGAGTGGTTGGGTGCGCGACCCGCAGCGTTTCCCGGTACGTCTGATCGTGGAAGGCGCCCGCCCAATCGGTCCGCGCTACGGCTCACAGGTGACCGTCGTGGTTTATACGGATGAAAATCGCGTAACCAACTGGTTGGGGGCATTTACCATACGGCTGGGTGCGTGGCTCAACTATGTCAACTGAAACGGCATTTCGACTGGAGCTGCTAGAGGCCAAACGTCAGGGGCTGCGCGTCGCTATCGCCGTAACCGTGGGCTTATGCACAGGCCTGATGTTAGGCGACCCCTTGCCATTTCTCGCGCCGTTATTCGCCACGCAATTCCTTTTAGCGAGCCGTCATCCGCCCGCATTGCTTCAAGGCATGATGACCGTGCTGGTGGTTATCTTGACCGGCGCGCTGTTGGTATTTTTTTCCGGGCTGCTCAGAGAGCGTCCGTGGGTACTGCTGCCGCTGCTGTGGCTGTTTTATTTCGCCTGCTTCGCTGCCCAGGGATGGAAGTTGGGCGGTGCAGCGCCGGCGTTGATGCTGGTGATCGCCATCGTTGTTCCGTTGCTCGACATACTGCAGCGCAATCTGGGTGAGTCGATCGTACTGTTGTTGGCGAAGGCGATCAGCCTGGGAATGATGTTGTCATGGGCCACTCATGCATTGCTGCCGAATCCAGACGGTGAGTGCCGGGATGAGCAGATTTCACTCGGGCATGATCGTGGTCTGGTGATTCGACAGGCCGCGGCCAGCGGGGTCATCCTGCTGGCCATGGTTGCCCTGTGCGTAAGCGACGCGCGGCTGGCCACGGCGATGGTCATTCCAATTACCGTCGCCTCGTTGCTAAGCCAGTTCGAGCTGAGCATGAGCTTTCGCTCGGCGCTTGGTCTGGTGATGGTCAACCTGCTTGGAGGGGTGGCGGCATCACTGGCGTTCGCCCTGTTCGAGCTACGTCCATTTTTGTGGCTCGTGGCGCTGATTGTGCTTCTCATCAGCCTCCTGTTTGCGGGCAACGCAGCCATGGGCAACACCCGGGGCAAGATCTTTGGTGGCGGGCTTATCGTCTTTCTGATCCTCTTCGGACTCGGTATATCGCCGCTACCGACCAGTACTCTCGAGCTGTTCTCGACCCGTATCGCCTATGTCCTGGGTGCAGGCCTATACGCCATTATTCTGGCCGCATTGCTGTGGCCCAGGCCGCGTTCGTTTGAGCAGATGGCTTCCGGTATCTCGAAGGATCAACGCTGAACGAACGACGAGCCGAGCGCAGAGTTTAATCCTGTGTGCTTTTAGCGACCGTCATGCCTTATTTACGGGTGCAGCCGCGGGAGCTGCTGGAGCGAACAACGTTTGATACCGCTTGGCAGAGATTTGCACCAGCCCAACAAACAAGCAGTTGACCAGCTATACCTATTGGATGAGGCCACATTCGCACTCGTAGGCATCCATTACTTGCGGTGAGGCGTAAAAACAGCTGGCGTGTTTAGCCGGGTAAAAATGAGCGGCACATGTCGAGCTGTGTGCAAACGTACTTAATTGGCGGTGCTTCGCTTGTGCAGCAAGTACCGTTCTCGACCAGAAAGTTTCAATTGGAGGTAGGCCGCCAAGTCTTTCAAATGCATTAACGAAGACTAGGGCGCGGGGCCACATTGCTATAGGTACACCTTTGCACGTGTTGTTAGAGCGACAATAACCGGAGAGAGTTGAATGAACATGCCAAAAGCGTTTTTGATAAGCGTTGTCCTGAGCAATATTATGCTCGGTGGGTGTGCTTCGAAAATTACGGAAGAAGAGCAATACTCTGGCTTTTTGCCTAGCTACGAAGGCTTGAAGCAGACCACTTCGGCAAACGGTCAGCCTGTCATGCGTTGGGTAGCCGAGGGATTCAACCCCGACGCCTACGACACAGTCGCGTTTGATCAACTCGAGCTCTACCCGGAGCCGAAGCCAGATGAGCGCATCAATTTACAAACCTTGCGGGAACTTCAGTCACTAACAAGCACAAGCGTAAGCAATGCATTGGCTCAGAAATATACCATTGTGCCTAGCGCAGACGCCGCGCCTGCAAACTCCCGTACCTTGGTTTTGAACGCCGCGATCACAGGCGTGACCGCCTCTAACGAAGGTATGCAGTGGTACGAAGTATTGCCCGTAACAGCAGTGGCCGGCGCAGTTTCAGGCGCAGCGGGTTATCGTGACCAGAATACTGAACTGTATGTAGAAGCCGATCTTCTCGATGCTGCAACGGGGCAACCGGTTGTAAAAATCGTGCGAAAGGTTCTTGGCGATACCTTAGGGAGCAGTCGCCAGGCGATTACCGCCAATGATTTCAGATCGGCAATAAAGGGTTTGGGGGAAGACGTTAATGCTTTCGTCAATAATCGGTATGAAGCCAATTAATCTGGACATGGCGGAAGACAGCGTCGTGAGCTGTCGAGCCTATCTGTTCGGCGATCACATGTTGATATCTAATAAAACTATTAGGGCAGATGCATAGGCGCGAAAAGGTCAAGCATGAAGAAGCTATGGCTGTTTTACCTGAACCTTTTGGAAAAAGACCTTTGCACCAAGGTTTTTGACAACGTAAAGAACCTATTGGTATGTGCACTTCTTTTTGCAGCGGGTACCAGTGCTCTGCACGCAGAGCAGCCGGTGATGCTCGGCCTGGTAAGTACACGGGTGACCGGCGCGGGGCTACTCGTGATATCTGCGTGTTTAATGTTTCTCACCATCAGTGATGGATTGCACCGTGTCGCCCGGATGCGTTACCACAAGCTACTTCAGCTATTACTGTGGGTGTTTTACCTGGTCCTGGCGGTAAGAATGGTGCAATTAGTTTGGAGCTTCCGGGCAGAGTAGTGCTTGGGGCTCGGGACTGGTTGCCAACCACATCCTCCGGCTGAATTGCGGCAAATGACAGGGAAGTTTTGAAGTTGCGCAGCATGCAGCGGTACCCCTCGGCCAGTTGGCCATCTCACATCCATCCGAACGTCGAGCCTGCGTTGGTAGTCCGTTGAAGGGTCGGGCGAAGTGACTGTTGACTTCGATGCGGACAAGCCTCACAACAACGCTAGAACAAGCTGATCAGGAGCGGCTCATGCTGACGGCACGTGAAGATGTAGCTCTGGAGGGGCAGGTGGAGCCGAAGCGCAGCCCGTTCGTGACCGCGGTGGCATTCATGTTGGCTGCGGCGATTCTGATTCCGCTGCTGAACGCGGAAGTGAAATACCTCGGCGTGTTCTACCCGGTCATTCAATTGCTGTGGTGCCGGTATTTCGGCCATGTGGTGTTCATGCTGGCAGTGTTCGCGCCGCGCAAAGGACCGGCGCTGTTTCGCTCTCAACGCCCCTGGCTGCAAATCGTGCGGTCGTTGCTGTTCTGCTTGACCTCCTTTCTGATGTTCTGTGCGCTTCAGTACGTGCCGGTGGCGACCGCGGCTGCGGTGAGTTTCACGGCGCCTATGGTGGTGCTGGTGCTGGCCCCATTCATGCTGGGCGAGCAGGTAAGCCTGTTGAAAACAGTCGCGGTGATCTGTGGGTTCGTTGGGGCGCTGGTTGTCATCCAGCCGGGTGGCGACGCCTTTCATCCTGCCGTGTTGCTGGTGCTCTTCAGTGCTTGTACCTCAGCGCTTACGCAAATTCTGTCGCGCAAGCTCGCCAGCCATGACACACCGGAAACGTCCAATACATACATGGCCGCCGCTGGGTTCGTATTGACGAGCCTGATGCTTCCATTCTTCTGGCAGTCTCCGGACAATCTGGTGCATCTTGGGTTGCTGATCAGCATGGGGGTTCTTGGCGGTAGCGGGCACTACTGCCTGGTACGCGCATTCGAAGTGGCCCCCGCGCCGTTTGTCGCGCCATTCACTTACCTTCAAATCGTCGGTGCGAGTCTGCTGGGCTACCTGCTTTTTGCCGAGCTGCCAAATCTGTGGAGCTGGATCGGTACCGTCATCATCGTGCTGAGCGGGCTGGTTGTTTTGCTAGGCGAGCAATATCTAAAGGCGCAGCGCACCAGGAAGGCGGCCGGATCGTCTGACTAATGCGACCGAGTGCAAGCGGGTAGCAAGCTGCTGGTAGGTGAGGGCGCCCTTGAACAGCGAAACGAGGGGCACGTCATCAAGGTCCGCAGGGGTGAGAAATATTCGCCACCTCCGCCGCTCGGGTAGCGCAGCCTTGGTCGCGGTGACCTGTTCGGCGCTCGATTTCTTGGGGTATCAGTAAGGTGCGGCGCCTATCTATTGCAGGCTGTTGCGACCGGCTGCTGGTGGCCGAAAGTGGCACCTTTCCACCGAGAAAGCGCTCCGGCAGCGCTAAGCACGAAGCTCTCCCGGCAGGTGGGCAGCCCGTCCTTTAGCGGCCGTGCTAGGCTTGGTTTTGGCTGTTCCCGCCGCCGATACGAACAATTACGCATGGCCCGACTCGGCGCCTTGTTTGGAGTCCCGCATGATCGCGCGTCAGTCATCAGAACTTCCAGCCGAACTGTCTGCATTCGTCGCCACCCATTTCGCCGGTCGAGGACCGACTCCGGATCGGCTGATTGCGGAATCCTGGTACCGCAGCGTCCACGAGCACGGGCTCGATCCGACTCAACCTGCCTCCCATGTTCAGCTTGAGCAACACGAGATCCGCCTGCATCAAGAGGAGCACCATGACTTTCTGGCCATTGCGAGCCAAGGTGTGGAAGGGCTGTCGCGGCGTCTGAACCCGGCGGGGTTTGCGGTGCTGCTCAGTGATCGCCGGGGTATAACGCTCGCCGCGCAGCTGCCCGGTCAGCACAGCCCCTATGCGGACTCGGGGCTGGTGGCTGGCAGCTGCTGGGACGAGTCGTTGGTAGGGACCAACGGTATCGGAACGGGGTTGGCTGCCTGCCAGCCCTTGATCATCCATCGGGACGAGCATTTTCTAAGCAGCAACGCCATGTTGAGTTGCTCGGTGGCGCCGCTGTTCGATCCCCAGGGTGCGTTGCTGGGGTGTCTCAATGCCTCGTGTCTGAACAGCGGCGGGCCGAAGCAGGCGCAGTATCTGACGCTCCAGTTGGTGAGCCTGTACGCGCGACTTATCGAAAACGCCAGCTTCCGCCAGCGCTATGCCAGTTGCGCGATGCTGACCATGGGCGGCGATGCTGGCGACCTGGGCAATGAGCGGTTGGTGGCGCTTGATGCGGCGGGCCGAATTCTCGGAGCCAACCGCGCGGCTTTTGTGGCCGCTGACCAAGGGAGCGCGCTGCTGGGGGCGACGGTTCAGGATGTCTTGTCGACGTCCCTGGATGAGCTGATAACCCTGACGCAGGGTGGCCAGCGCGCCGCGAATCTACGGTTGGCCAGCGGGCCCGCACTGGAGGTCACGCTGCGTATGCCGGCCACCGCCGCGCGGCGCGCCAGGAACGAGCGTGGCCTGAGCGTCGTTCCGGCAGAGCCAACGCTTGAACACTTGGCCGGGGAGGACTCAGGTCTGCAACGCTCGGTCCAGAAGCTGCGGCGCGTACTTGATCGGGACATTCCGCTGTTGCTGACCGGCGAGACCGGCACCGGCAAGGAAGCGTTTGCACGGGCAATCCATCACGCCAGCGCGCGCGCCAGGGGGCCCTTTGTTGCGCTCAATTGCGCGGCGATCCCGGAGTCGCTGATCGAGAGCGAGCTGTTCGGCTATCGCGCCGGTACCTTTACCGGCGCTAGCCGTCAGGGGATGAAAGGCAAGCTGGAACAGGCCAATGGCGGGACGCTGTTCCTCGACGAGATCGGCGATATGCCGGCGCATCTGCAGACGCGGCTGCTACGCGTGCTGGCCGAGCGGGAGCTGGTGCCGCTGGGCGCCGCAACACCGGTGCCGTTGAACGTGCAGCTGGTATGCGCGACGCACCGCGACCTGCCGGCCATGGTGGCCTCGGGCGAGTTTCGTGAGGACCTCTATTACCGACTCAACGGATTGACGGTCAGGCTGCCCGCCTTGCGCGACCGGGCGGATCGCGCGGGGCTTATCCGTCGCGTTCTGGGACGTGAGGCCGGGAATGAGTACGTCGAGCTGACCGCCGAGGCGATGGAGCGTCTGGCCGCGTATGGGTGGCCTGGCAACGTGCGCCAGCTGATCAACGTGCTGCGTTGTGCAGTCGCGTTGGCGGACGACGGTATGATCGGTCTCGATTGTCTGCCGCCGGAGATCATGTCGGTGCCCGCGGAGCGGTCATCCGTCGCGCAGTCGCTGGAGACAACCCGAGACGCTGCCGAAGCGGCCCATCTGCAAGCGACACTTGAGCAGCACGGCGGCAATGTCACGTCGGCCGCTCGTTCCCTCGGCATCAACCGCGCCACCTTTTATCGCAAGCTGCATCGTTACGGTCTCACCGCGCTGCGCAAGTGATGGTTCGCAGACGACTCGGTGTCTTCGATGGACTGAAGCGGAGCGCCCCTCGGCCCACCCTAGGGTCTGGCGCTAGTCGTTGCTCGATCGCATAAAAAGAACCCCGCCGAGGCGGGGTTCTTGGTCAGCTCAAGTCACTCAGCTCTGCACATACACCGCATGGGTATGGGTGTACTCGTACAGGCCGTGCTTGCCGTCGGCGCCACCGATGCCGGACTTGCGCACCCCGGCGTGGAAGCCTTGCATCGCTTCGAAGTTCTCTCGGTTGATGTAGGTTTCGCCGAAGTCCAGACCAGCCGCGGCCTTCATCGCGGTGGAGAGGTCGCGGGTGTAGATGGAGGAGGTCAGGCCGTACTCGCAGTCGTTGGCCAGGGCGATGGCTTCGTCCAGGTCGTCGATGATCTGCACCGGCAGTACCGGGCCAAAGACTTCCTGGCGCATGATCTCCATGTCGTGCGAGCAGTTGGCGAGCAACGTCGGCTGGTAGTGGAAGCCCTTGCCCAGGTCTGCCACAGCGCCGCCGGTGATCACCTGCGCGCCCTGGCTCTGTGCAGTACGCACCATCTGCTCCACTTTGCGCAGCCCGGCCTCGTTAATCAGCGGGCCCATTTCCACGTCCGCCTGGGCGATGGGATCGCCGTAGCGCGTCTCGGCCAGGGCGCCGGCGATGCGCTCGATGAACTGCTCGGCCACGCCGCGCTGCACGTAGACGCGCTCGGCGCAGTTGCAGACCTGCCCGGTGTTGATGATGCGAGAAGCGCGAATGGCGGTGACGGCCAGGTCCAGGTCTGCGTCGTTCATCACGATTGCCGGGGCCTTGCCGCCCAGCTCCAGGTTGAGCTTGGTGACGTTTTGAGCCGCGGCAGCCATGATTCGCTGGCCGGTGCCGACGCTGCCGGTGAAGCTGATCATGTCGATCTTGTCGCTGGTGGTCAGCGCGCTGCCGACGCCGGCGCCGCTGCCGCAGACCACGTTGAACACACCTTTGGGTAGGTCGGTCTCGGCCACCAGTTTGGCGAATTCGAAGCAGTTGTTTGGCGTCTCCTCGCTGGGCTTGATGACGATGGTGTTGCCGGTCACCAGGGCGGGCGCCATCTTCCGGGCGATCAGGAAGAACGGGAAGTTCCACGGCAGGATGCCGGCGACCACGCCTAGCGGCTTGCGGAACAGGAAGATGTTCTCGCCCGGCCGGTCGCTGGTGATGATTTCGCCTTCAATGCGCCGTGCCCACTCGGCCATGTAGTCGAGGTAGTCGGCGGTGAAGTTGACTTCGACCAGCGCCAGGCTCTGGATCTTGCCGCCTTCCTCGGTGATGACGCGGGCTAGCCGGTCGGCGTTCTGGCGGATCTTGCTGGCGATGGCGCGCAAGTGACCCGCACGCTCAATGGCGGGCTTCTGGCTCCAGCCTTTTTGCGCAGCGCGAGCAGCCGCGATGGCGCGTTCGGCGGTCGTGGCATCGGATTCGGGCACCCGGGAAAGCACCGCGCCGGTCGCAGGATTGCGCACTTCGATGAGGTTGTCGCAGGCGACAAAGGCGCCGTCGATGTAGTTCTGGTAGGTCGTTGCGTCAGTCATATCGGTCTCCTGGGAGTCAGTTGCTGGCCGTTTTCTGAGTCGGCTGCGGCAGGTCGTTCGGGCCGTGCTCGACGCGGTCGTGGGCACGCTTGATCAGGTACTGATGGATCTGCTCCATCTGGTCCATGCTGAACGCCTCGGCAAACGACGGCATGCCATCGGGAATGCGCGCGCCGTGGAGAATGCCTAGGAACTGCTCATGCTTTTCCGGGGCGAGCATGCGCAGGTCCGGCAGCACGCCGCCGCTGACCGCGTGGATACCGTGGCATTGCGAGCAGTAGCCGTCGTACAGCTTGGCGCCGGCCTCGACCGTAGCCGCGTCGGCAGTCAATGGTGGTGGCTTGGGTGCATCTTCACGCGGTGCCGGTTCCTGCAGTTCGGCGGCGCCGCCGAGCTTGTAGGTCAGTACTTGAGCGTAGGGCTGCACGCCGGCGCGCAGCGACAGGGCGCCGGCAAAGGTAGAGAAGGCACCGCCCCAGCCCGCCATGAAGGTCACGTACTGTTCGCCGTCCACGCTGTAGCTGATAGGTGCGGCCATCACACCGCTGGCAGCGGGCTGCTCCCAGAGCTTCTTGCCGGTGTCGGCGGCGTAGGCAATCACGCGCCCATCGGCGCTGCCTTCGAACACCAGGTTGCCGGCGGTGCTCAGGGTGCCGCCGTTGAAGATGGTGACGTAGGGCACTTCCCACGCCTGTTGTTGCTTGACCGGGTCCCAGGCAATCAGCTTGCCGGACCAGGTGTCGGCGTACTTGCCGAGACCTTCAGGGTCCTCAGGCATCATTCCGGTCTTCAGGCCCAGCTGGTACATGCTCTTGAACTTGTTGCGCGCCGGCGCATCCGGCACGTGCTCGTACCAGGCGGACATGATGTGTGCAGGGATGTAGACCAGCCCGGTGTTCGGGTTGTAGGACATGGGGTGCCAGTCGTGCGCCCCCCAGAAGCCGGGCTGGACCAGCTTGGCCTTTTTCTCGCCCTTCCAATAGGCCGCCGCCTCGTCGTCGACGATGGGGCGGCCGGTTTTGAGGTCGACGCCCTTGGCCCAGTTGATCGGCACGATGTTCTCGGCTGACAGCAGCTCACCCGTGGCCCGATCGATGACGTAGAAGAAGCCGTTCTTCGGCGCCTGCATGAGCACCTTGCGCTGTTTGCCCTTGATCTCCAGGTCAGCCAGGATCATGTGCTGGGTAGCGGTGTAGTCCCAGGCGTCGCCCGGGGTGGTCTGGTAGTGCCAGACGTACTCGCCGGTGTCGGCGTCGACCGCGACGATGGAGGAGAGGAAGAGATTGTCGCCCTTGCCCTCGCTGCGCCAGATCGGGTCCCACAGCGAACCATTGCCGACACCGATGTAGAGCAGGTTCAGCTCCGGGTCGTAGGCAAAGGAGTCCCAGGCGGTACCGCCGCCGCCCTGTTCGACGAAGGCGCGGCCGTGCCAGGTCTTCTTGGCGATTTCCATGCCCTTGCCTTCGGCCGGCTTGTCCGGATCGCCCGGCACAGTGAAGAACCGCCAGGCCTGGTCGCCGCTCTCGGCGTCGTAGGCGGTGACGTAGCCGCGCACGCCGAACTCGGCGCCGCCGTTGCCGATTACCACCTTGCCGTTGACCACACGTGGCGCGCCGGTGATGGAGTAGCTGCGGGCCTTGTCGTAGCGGGTGTCGACCGACCAGACACGCTCGCCGGTCTTGGCATCGATGGCTTCCAGGCGACCGTCGAGCACGCCGACATAGACCTTGCCTTTCCACACGGCGACGCCGCGGTTGATCGCATCGCAGCAGGCCTCACCCGCGCGGGAGCGGTCGGACTTGGGGTCGTACTTCCAGATTTCCTTGCCGGTGCGTGCGTCCAGCGCGTAGACGATGGAGAACGGCCCGGTGGTATACATCACGCCGTCGACGACGATGGGCGTGGCTTCCACGCCGCGGTCGATGTCGAGCTTGTAGCTCCAGGCCAGCCCGAGTTCGTCGACGTTTTCGTCGGTGATCTTTTTCAGCGGGCTGAAGCGTTGCTCGCCATAGTCGCGGCCGTGGCTCATCCAGTTGCCGGGCTCCGCGTCGGCATTGGCGATGCGTTTGCCATCAACTTCGGCGGCGTGCACGGGGAAGAACAGTAGCGCTGCCAGGCTGGCGCCGAGCAGGGTCGCGGGCCGCGGGCCCAGGTAGGGATCTAGGTGATTCATCGCAGGCTCTCTCTTGTTATTGGTTGGGCCGCCCCGTGGGGCAGGTCTTTCAAGGGAGAGCAACCGCTGTGCCAGGCGTTCAGATTTGGCTGCAACGCCAGTGGCGGCGAGGCTTTGCGCAGCCAGCGGGCATCGCGGCTGAAGCGGCCTGTCGCACCCGAACCGTTGCACCGCTGCGACAACTGTCGCGTCGCTGCGACAGGGGCGCGATGCGTCCTAGGCACTTGGTGGCAGTCTGGATGCAGAGGTCGCGACTCAGAACGGCCCGCCAAGTCAATAGAAAAGGCGGCCGGCGGGCTGTGTCGGAGGTGCAAACGCGCAATCGGTGATGTCTCAAGGCTTGCTTGGCATGTGCGTTGCGTGGATGGCGCGCAGGCATCTGCAGGGTTTTCCGCATCGGGTGGTTTCTGTACTTTGAAACGCGCGTTCCGGTGCGCCAGGTCCCAGGCTGTCAATCGCGTCCTGTCGGTCAGGGCTCTCGAGCGGTTGCCTTGCAACAAGATCGGCGACTGCGACGTTACTCAATAACAACAAGGCTCAACCATGTATCGACTGTTTCTTGCCGGATCGCTCTCGTTGGCAACCGGACCCGTGCTCGCGCAGACAAGTGAACCGCTTACGCTCGACCCCTTGGTGGTGAGTTCGCCGCGCGCAGAGTCCGACTGGTTTACCTTGCCGATGGCGGTGTCCGCCGTGACGGCACAGGACCACCCGGGCGAACAGCTGCTCAGCCTCGACAGCTTGCTCGGGCCTGTGCCGGGCGCGCTTCCGCAGAGCCGCTATAACCTGGCTCAGGGCATGCGCTTGTCGATTCGCGGCTTCGGTTCCCGTTCCAGTTTTGGCGTTCGCGGCGTGCGGGTGCTGGTCGACGGGGTGCCCCTGACCATGCCTGACGGGCAGACTGAAATGGATGGTCTGGATACCTCGCTGGTGGAGCGAATCGAGGTGATTCGCGGCCCCTCGTCGACCATTTACGGCAATGCCGCCGGTGGCGTCCTGGCGATTCAGACTCGGCAACCGGGCGACACGCCGCGCACTCAGGTCGAGGTGACCGGCGGCGAACTGGGCTATCGCCGCATGCGCGCGGAAACCAGTGGCAGCGCCGGATCGCTGGGCGCCTTGCTGGCGGTCAACGCAACACAGCTCGACGGCTATCGCACCCACGGGACCGCAGAAACTAACCACCTCACCGGCAAGCTGCGTTGGCAAGGGGAGGGCGGGACGCTCGGGCTCACCCTGCATGCGATCGACAACCGGGCCGAGGATCCCGGTGGGCTGACCCTGGACCAGGTCCGGGCAGATCGTTCCCAGGCGCGGCCGCAGAGTCTTCAGTTCGATTCAGACGAGACCGTTCAGCAGCAGCGCCTTTCGCTGGTCTGGGATGGCCAGGCCGCAGGCGACGATACCTACCAGTTGCGCAGTTATTACGGCCAGCGCGAGTTCAGCAACCGTCTCCCGTTGCAGGCCAACGGCCAGACAGCCTATGACCGCTGGTTCGCCGGGGTGGGCGCCCAGCGCACCTTCCACCGTGAGCTGGCAGGCTTACCCCATCAGTTAACCGTCGGGATGGACCTGGAAAGCCAGCGGGACGAGCGCTCCCGCAACGACAACCTGCCTGGCGGCATCACCGGTGCCCTGACTCAGCGCCAGCGCGAAACGGCGGACAGTCGGGGGGTATTTATCGAGGATCAGGTGAACCTGGGCGATGCCTGGTTGCTCACCGCAGGCGTGCGCTATGACAGCGTGCGGCTCGAGGCGAAGGACCGCTACTTGAGCGACGGCGATGCCTCGGGCGAACGCAACCTGGACGACTGGAATTACAGCCTGGGCCTGAGCCGGCAACTGGACGCCCATCATGTGGCGTACGTGCGCTACGCGACATCGTTCGAGACGCCGACGATCAACGAAATGGCCAACCCAACCGGGGGCGGCTTCAACCCATCGCTCGGCGCGGCGCAGTCGGTTAATCGCGAAATCGGCTTTAAGGGTGAACATCCCGGATTGCGCTACGAAGCGGTGCTTTACAGCATGCGCATCGAAGACGAGTTGATCCCGGAAGTCGACGGACGCACCTTCTACACCAACGCGGGTCGCTCTAGCCGCGACGGCATCGAGCTCAGCGGGGATTGGTTGCTGGGACGCTATTGGCGATTGACCGGGGCCTGGAGCTACAACCGTTACAGTTTCGACCAGTTCCAGGGCTATGAGGGCAACCGCATCCCCGGGATTCCGAAGCAAAGCCTGTTTGCCGAAGTCAGCTATGACCGCGACGACTGGTACGCACGAGTCAACGTCAATGCCTATGACCATCAATACGCGGACAATGCCAACCTCGACCGCGTTGCCGGCTATGCGGTAACCAACGCCCGCTTGGGCTGGCGGCTGGTGTGGGGCGATCAACGGTGGGAGCCTTACATCGGCATCGACAACCTGCTGGACCGCGACTACTACGACAACCTGCGCATCAACGATAACTTCGGTCGCTACTACGAGCCCGCCCCAGGCCGCACGATCTACGCTGGGGCGAAGCTGACGTTCGAATAACAATCTGAGGTTTTGGGCGATGCGCTGTGGTTTCGTGCGCAGCTTAGGCGGCACGCTTAGCCACGCATTAGGCTGTTAAACGTGAGCCGATTTCAGCCGGTGGAAAACAGACCCCTTATCTAGGTAGGACCTCGGTCTGTTTGCCATCTCAAGCGCATCGTTCACTACGGGGCGAGCGACCGAAAAACGCTTTATAGGCGCGGCTGAATGCCGCCTCAGACTCATAACCCACCGCAAAGCCAACGTCGCCGATCCGGCTGTTCTGCGTGGCCAGCATGGTTTTGGCCAGCGTCAGCCGCCATTCGTTCTGATAGCGCAGGGGCGCTCGCCCGACCAGAGCGCTGAAGCGGTCACAGAAACTGGAGCGCGACATACCTGCCAGCTTTGCCAGCGCCTCGATGCGCCACTGTTGCCTGGGCTGTTCATGAATGGCCCTGAGCACACGGGCGATGCGGGCATCGGATAAACCGCCCAGCCACCCGGACGCGGCGCCTTGCTGAACCCAGGTGCGCAGCACGCGGATAACGGTGAGGTCAATCAATCGCGACACCATCAATGCACCGCCCGGTTGCACGTCGTGGGCTTCCAGCAGCATGAAATGCAACAAGCCTTCGGACCACGGCGCCGCGTCGGCCTGCTTGATATGAATCAGCCAGGGCAGGGCAAATAGCATGGCGCGAAAGCTGCCGGCATCGAACCAGAAACGGCAGATGGTGACTGTGGTGGGATCGCAAGCGGTGAGCTCCAATTTTTCCAGCGTGTGGGGCAGCAGGAAAATATCGCCGGGTTCCAGCAGCGTGGCGGGGTCGTCGTCGCGCTGAATCTGCAGCCGGCCGCTTTGCACCAGGCACACGTGGGCGCTGTTGCAGTCCAGCGCCAGAGGTTCGCCGGGTCCGAGGGAGGAGGAGTAAACGCGGTCACCGGTCAGGCGCATTTGCGCCAGTACCTGGGATAGCAGGTCGCCGGTGGCGATACCTTCTAGCTGCATTTCCGGAAGAATGGTCAAGTGTTCCGGTGAATTGGTCATGTAGAGCTGCCCGCGCTTTGACTAACGTAGGCCCCAAGCATAGCCCACTGCGGCGCTTGGTCAGAGCGCCCCAGCGCCGCCTTGGCAGCGAAGAACTATGCCAATCATCCAATCAGAAGGAAATTCTCAATGTTCGGAATATCTACCCTTGGCTGGGTGCATACGCTGGGTAGCCTGCCCGCCATTCCGCTAGCCGCTTATATGTTCGCGCGCCACGGACGCATCGTTCCCCGGTCCAAGCCCGGCCTGGCTTATCTGCTATTTATGCTGCTGGGCGCCGGCTCGGTGTTTCTGATCGCCAAGCAGCCGGTGAGCGATGCCATCGCTGTGCTCACCCTGGTGTTGCTGCTGGCCGGCTATGGAGTAGGGCGGATAGGTGTACTCGGCCGCGCAGGGGTGTACCTGGAAACCATTTTGCTCAGCGCGACGGCGTTCTTTTTAATGCTGCCCATGGTCTCTGAGGTGCTGCGCCGTGTGCCGGATGGCCACCCCTTCGTTACCGACCTGCATTCGCCGGTGCTGGTCGGTGCTCAGGTCAGCTTGTTGCTTGCTCTTGTCGTTGGTGTAACGGCGCAGGTGCTGTACTTGCGCAGGCAAGCCGCGCCGCTGCGTGCCGAGGCTCGCTGATAAGATTGGGCAATACTCAGATCCGACATCGCGAACTGCCTAGCTAAGGGGGGCGGGCTGTAGTTGCGCCACGCAGTTGCACCTTGGTAGAGGCCCGACAATCAATTCGATTGGCCGAAGGCTCCCGTACTGCTCCGGCTTATGGCACTTCTAGTATCGAAGAGGGTTTACCGCTGTCCGTATGGGCTCAATCAAGAGTTTGCAGCTGCACTGCTTGATGGCCCTCTGCGCGGCACCGGATGGGATGGGATGGGATGGGATGGGATGGGATGGGATGGGATGGGGACGATGAAGTACGGATAGTCGAGTTAGCAAATGGAGGATGCTCGTCGCTACTTTGTTTCAGCCTGAACGGGTAGCGCTCGACGCGCGGGTGCCGCCGTTGATACGGAGCTGGCTACAAGCCTGCTTGGAGCGTGGGTAACTATCACCAACGCAATAAGTCAGACGCGCGGCCAAGGGCGGTTATGGGTCGAAAGCCGTCTGATATGAATGGCAGCTTCTGGCCCGGTAGCGGCCCTACGTCAGCGGACTCTTCAGCCGACTACAACTGAGCCGAGCACGTTGAGCGCATTCACGCCGCTTCCATCACCCAGCATTGTAATCAGCGGTTGAAGCGCTCGACCAGAGCGCGCAGTCCGCGAGCGGCGCCCTCCAGCTCTCGCCCACGCTGCATCGTCAAATCAGCCTTACTGACGTTTCTGTCGGTCGTGACCGCAATGCTGGTGACCTGACGCGCGATGTCTTCAGCCACATGCGCCTGTTCATCCGCCGCGGCGGCCATCTGTTGGCTCATGCCGGTGATTCGATTGACAGCGTCACGGATACCTTGCAGCGCCTGCTGTGCCTCTATGACCTGGGTGAGGCCCAGCGCCGCTTCCTTGTCGCCAACCTTGGAAATCGTGACGGCTTCATCAGCTTTGCTGGTCAGTGATTGGATGATGGCCTGGATCTGCTGCGTCGAGTCGCGAGTCTTACTGGCCAGAGCACGTACTTCATCCGCCACGACGGCGAAGCCTCTGCCTTGCTCACCGGCACGCGCCGCCTCGATGGCAGCGTTTAGCGCGAGTAGGTTGGTCTGTTCGGCGATACTCTGAATCATCCCGGCGGCGGACATGATCTGCTGGGTTTCACCCGCGAGCTCGTTCACTGAGTTGCCAATATTGCTAACAGTGTTGGCGAGCAACTCCATTGCCTTGCGTGAACTGGCCGCGACCTTGTCGCCTTCACCTGCAAGGCTATTCGCAGATCTCGCCTCAACCGCGGTCTGCTGCACATGGCTGGCTACTTCAGTGATCGACGCGGTCATTTGAGTGACGGCTGTAGCGGTCATTTCGGTTTCGCCGCGCTGCTGGCGAAGGTCGTATTCGGTCTGACTGGCAAGCAGCGAGGTTTCGGCCGATGCGCTCTCCACCTGACCGGCAAGATCGGACAGTCGCGTCAGTGCCGTGCGCAGACGTGCGTCCTCGCTGATAAGCGCCATCTCAATCCGCGCAGCATTACCGTGTTGCTGTGTGTATGTGAGCGCAACGACCGGATCGGTAAAAGCCTCCGGGACGCGTTGGAGTATCCGCTCCAACTGACGCTCGGCAGCCGCCTGGCAGCTCAAGCCCAGGGCGAAGAAGAGCCCCAGCGTGACGATGACTTCTATTGCAGGCGGTAACCAGAAAATACCGCCCGCAGCCAACGCCGCCGCGCCCATGGGCAGCATGAATGCTCGGGCCCAACCCTTGGCCCGTCGGCCAATGGATACCGCTGGCTGGCCAGCACGCAGTCGCCCGTACAGGGCCGCAGCTTGCGCCACTTGCTCAGCAGTCGGCTTGAACCGAACCGACTCGAATCCGGTCAGCTTGCCGTCATCAAGGATCGGTGTGACGTAGGCGCTGACCCAATAGAAGTCGCCGTTCTTGCACCGATTCTTGACCACGCCCATCCAGCTCTTGCCGGCTTTCAGATAGCCCCACATTGCCCCGAATACAGCAGGTGGCATGTCCGGGTGGCGAACCAGGTTATGATCGCTGCCGATCAGCTCGGCGCGTGAATAGCCACTGATTGCAACGAACTCATCGTTGCAATAGAGGATTTTCCCCTGCGTATCGGTTGCAGAGATCAGCCGCTGATTGGCCGGAAAGCTTCGCTCGGTGTTGCTGACCGGGCCGTTGTTTCGCATCGTCTGATCCTCATGACATGTTGTGGCGACTCGGCACTGCAAGTGATTACGAATCGATGAATGAAGCCAAACTGGCTAAGGTTTTTTTGGCTATCAACCGCGTCAGCCCAACGAGACAGCTCGATATCGCCTGCGTAAGTTCGTTGGGCAGCAGCGCGTTACAAAAAAACAAAGAGCCACTAGTCGGATTGGGTGATGGCAATTGGCCTTGGTGCGATAGACTGGCGGCGTTCATCAGCTCCCTGCTGATGAATCGGCAAGGATGCCATTTGATCCGCAATGTTCATTTGGGGCGCCTATGCACCGTAAATTGAGCTTGGTCATGGTGGGTTGGCTGGTTGTGATGGGTTCTCCATTCGCCAATGCCGGCGAGGCCAAAGGTCAGATGTCGATCTCGATTTCGATCCAGCCAGGCTGTGAGGTATCGAGCCGTGCCAATGCCGGCCTGTACCAGGTCGAGCACCGAAATTGCACTGGCGTGGCCGCCTACAAAGTGAATGCAGGCCAGGATCAGCTTCGTCTCGGCGCTTTGATGCGCACCTCAGTCTCCCAGGCTCAGAAAACAGCACCGCAAATCGTTACCGTGTATTGGTGATATTCGCGCCCTGCCACTTCGTTCCCGAAAAACTCATCTCGTCCCCTAGCCCGTTGTGGCTGCATTTTATGGATACTCGACGGGAAACAATATCGGTAAGACCCTGACGTGGTTCTAGGGGACGATCCCTTCGCTCGTAGGGGAGCCCCCGATTTTTCCCTTTGCCTTCTCAATGAATAATTCACTCCAAGCGAACAACCTCGGCGGCGCTTACTAAGAAGCCTGCCGGCACCACTTGGAGAGAAGGAAATGTCCCGTAAGATCGTCGCTGGCGTCATGCTCGTAACTGCATCCCTGGTCGCCGGATCTGCTCTGGCAGCAGGCGAGTTGCAAGGCCAGATGAACGTGCAGATCACTATCGGCAGCGGCTGCACCGTTAGCAACGGCAGCAATGATGGCAGTCTCAACACGTTCGGCAGCATGACGTTCGGCGAATACGCCAGCCTGGATAACGTCATCGATGGCCGCTCGGTCGGCGCTGGCGGTGGCAGCTCCTTCGGTCTCAAGTGCAGCCAGGGCACCGCTTACAACGTAGCGTTGGATTCCGGTCAGAACGCCAGCGGCACTGAGCGCCGCATGGGCAATGCTGGTGAGTACGTCAGCTATCAGCTGTACCAGGACGCCGGTCGCTCGCAGGCTTGGGGTAACGGCAGCAATGGCGGGACCATGTTGGCTGGCGTAGGCACCGGCAATAACGAAGAGCTGGTCGTATATGGTCGCGTTCCGGCCCAGGCTACGCCGGCTGCTGGCACCTACGCAGACACCGTGCAGGTCACCGTCGCCTGGTAAGCCCAGGTCGTCGGAGCTTTCCAATCATGGCCTTCATAGTCCGGGGTGCTCTGGCGATCTTGCTGCTATTGGCCGAGGGCCATGCAGCGATCGCCGCCAGCAAGACCGCGACCGTCGGCATCCGGGCCGAACTTCTCCCGGCATGCACTGCCGGCAGTGCGCAGGCAGGTGGGACCACCTTCGGTACGTTGGATTTCGGCACTCACGTCTCGCTGGATAACGTCATCACGGTTGTTGGCCAGGCTGGCGCAGGCGCCTTGAGGGTCAACTGCCTGACCGAGACGCCTTATCGCGTCCTGATCAGCGGAGGTAATAGCGGTTCGACAAACGACCGTGTCATGTCCGGTGCTGGTTCTGCGACGCTGCGTTACAACCTCTATACCGACGCCAATTTCAATGTCCTGTGGGATGACAGTACCGGTGTCAGCGGCTTGGGCAACGGTCAGGATCAGTGGCTTCCCGTTTATGGCCGCATGCCCGCGCAGCCCATTTCCCAGACGGGGCTGTATAGCGACACGCTGACCGTTACAGTGAGTTGGTGATGATGCTTATACGCAGACATCCACTCAACGCCTGGTTGATTGTCGCGCTGATGGCTATGGGGCCGCTCGCGCTCGCGGATACCGGCACCAACGAGCAATCCACCAGCCAGAGTTTCCAGATCAGCGCGCGCGTCGAGCCCGGTTGCATCCTCGGCGGTGGCGCGGCGGACACGACTAACTTTGGCACGATCGATTTCGGACGCCTTGGTCAACTCGCCGCGGATATCAAGGTTGCCAGCTCATCGGGGAATGGATCGGTCATGCTGCAGTGCACGCCAGATACGCCCATCACGATAGCAATCGATGCCGGTCTGCATGGCAGTGGCGGTACCCGATACCTGGCCAAGGGCAACGAAACCTTGCGCTACCAGCTTTACCAGGACGAAGCCTTCTCCGTCGTGTGGGGCGATAACCGGGGCACGGGCACCGCATTGAGCATGACCTTCCCCTCGACTGGGGTTCAGACACTGCCCATCTACGCCCGACTGTTCCGCGAGACCACTCTGCCATCGGCCGGCATCTACACCGATGTCGTGACCGTCACTGTGACTTATTGACCAGATGATGACCATGCCTGACTTCCTCTTTCGAAAACTATCCGTTCGTCCATTTCGATTGGCCGCGATTGCGCTGCTGACTACCTGCAGCGCAATGGCCGAAGCCGCCAGTTCGGTGCTGATCTGGCCTATCAATCCAACCATCGAGGCGGATGCCAGCGCTGCTGCCTTGTGGCTGGAAAACCGTGGTCAGGCGCCGGTTCGTCTGCAAGTTCGGGTGCTTGACTGGTCGCAGCAGGATCTGAACGACCAACTGGAGCCGCAGCAACAAGTCGTAGGCAGCCCGCCAATGGCTACGGTTGAGCCCGGTAAGCGCCAGCTGGTCCGCCTTATTCGCCGTCAGCCCGCCCCTGCAGGCCAGGAGCAAGCGTTTCGTGTCATCGTCGATGAGCTCCTGCCCGAGCGAACCCAGCGAGAAAATGACCTCGGCGTGCAATTCCAGATGCGTTATTCAGTGCCGCTGTTCGTATATGGCGCCGGCGCGACCGTGCCGGGCAAAAACAAAAGCGGGGAGGCTGACGGCACGGATCTCAGCTTTCGCATCGCTCAGGACAGCGGGCAAAGCTACCTGTACGTAAAAAACAGCGGCACGGTGCATGCTCGTATGTCTCAAGCGAGTCTGATGCAGGGGGCTCGCAAACTCGATATCGCCCAGGGTCTGCTCGGCTATGTTCTGCCAGCCAGTGAGATGCGCTGGCCGCTGCCGCCCGGCACGCCATCCGGTGGTGCGTCACTGCTCGTTCGGGTGAACGAGCAGGGCGAAGCGCAGACCATCGAGCCTAAGTGATATCTGGCTAGGATGAAGATTTGGCTTGGAATGGGCGTCCGCCGCTGGTGCCTTGGCCTGCTGCTGGTGCAGGGATTGTTATCCCTGCCGTTGGCACGTGCCGAGGAGGAAGCGATGGCCTTGTATCTTGAGCTGGTTCTCAACGGAATGCCGACCGGGCAGGTGCTTGAAGTGCAAACCCAAGGCGATGAGCTGATGGTTACACGGGGTGCGCTTCGCGATGCCGGTGTGCCTATCGATGGGGAGGCGGACGGTCAGGTCTCCTTGGGCGAGCTTGAGGGCGTCACGGCTCGTTACGAGCAGGCGCTGCAGCAATTGTTACTTACCGTCCCGCTCGACTGGTTGCCGGAGCAGCGCCTGGGTCGTACCCGCGAGACCGAGCGCAGCGACGCGGTGAGTTCGTTTGGAGCGCTGGTCAATTACGACCTGTTCTACAGCAATACAGACAGTGTCGGCGGCTATGTCAGTGCCTGGAGCGAACAACGCCTGTTCGGCGGCCTCGGCACGCTGAGCAACACCGGCGTGTTGCGGCATACACTCGACGGGCCTCCCGGCCGTGACGGTTATTTCCGCTTCGATACCACCTGGCGATACAACGATCAGGCGCGTCTGCTCAGCTATTCGGCGGGTGATATGGTCACCGGCGCCTTGAGTTGGAACAGCGCGGTGCGCATGGGAGGCGTGCAGTTGTCACGCAACTTCGCACTGCGCCCAGACCTGATCACCTATCCGCTGCCTAGCTTCAGCGGCGGAGCGGCGGTGCCGAGCACAGTGGACCTGTTCATCAATAACGCCAAGGTCGACAGCGCAACGCTGCAGCCGGGGCCGTTCACGTTCGATACGCTGCCGCTGATCAGCGGGGCAGGGCAGGCCACTGTAGTGACGACCGATGTCCAAGGGCGTCAGGTCAGTACCAGCGTGCCGTTTTACGTCACCAACACGCTGCTGCGTAAGGGTCTCACCGATTTTTCCTTCTCGCTGGGTAAGCTGCGTCAGGGGTACGGTGAAGACAGTTTCGCCTATGGCCGCAGCGCCACGTCTGGCACCTTTCGCTATGGCCTATTCGACAGCCTTACGCTGGAAAGTCATGCCGAGGCGGCATCTGGACTCGCGCTGGGAGGCTTGGGCACCACCGTTGCCCTTGGACATTTCGGTGAGCTGACCACCTCGGCCACGCAGAGCCGCTACCTAGGCACCGCAGGACACCAACTTTCGATGGGCTACAGCTACTTCGCGCGGCGTTTCGGTGTATCGGCGCAGCGGGTGCAGCGGTCACGCGGATACGCCGACCTCGCCGTGGAGGAGGCGCTCGATGCGCGTCCGCTTGACCCTTATTTAGCGCAGGTCAGCGATCAGCTGACTTTCACCATAAGCCCGCCTCAGATCGGCTCGATCGGTCTGGGATATTTCGCCAGCCGCATCGAAGGTGGTACTAGCACGCGGTTGCTCAACCTCTCATGGTCGCGGACGCTGTGGCGAAACCTGAATGTTTACGCATCGATAAACCGCATCATCGGTGAGTCCGGTATTTCAGCGCAGGCGCAGTTCAGTGTGCCGTTTGATCTCTTGTCGACCGTGACTGCCAGCATCGAACGTGACCGCAGCGGCGCAACGGCCGAGCGGATCAGTTACAGCCGCAACGTGCCGAGTGACGGTGGGGTGGGCTGGAACCTGGCTATGGCTCATGGACGCGAGACATACCGGCAGGCTGATCTGTCCTGGCGCAACCCGTTTCTGCAAGCCGAGGCCGGCGTCTACGGCACCGATAATGAGCTGACACACTGGGGCGACGTAAGCGGTTCGCTGGTTGCGATGGACGGCGAGGTATTTGCCGCCAACCGCATCGATGATGCTTTCGTCGTGGTCAGCACCGGCGGCTACGCTGACGTGCCGGTCCGCTTCGAGCATCAGTTGCTGGGTCGGACCAATCGGGACGGCCATTTGTTGGTGCCTTGGGTACCTTCCTACTATCGCGGCCAGTTCGAGATCGAGCTGCTCGACCTGCCTGGCAACGTCAGCGCATCCGAGCCTGCCCGCTATCTTTCGGTCCAGCGAGGCAGCGGCGCTCTGCTTGATTTCGACTTGAGGCAACAGCTCGCTGCTGCAGTCACGCTGGTCGACGAACAGGGCGCGCCGCTACCGACGGGCCTGCGGGTCGAGCAAGTCGGCGCTGATACTCACGAGCTGCTTGGATATGACGGTCAGGTTTACTTTGAAGCGCTCGCGACCCACAACCGACTCGAGGTCGCCCTCGTCGATGGAGGGCGTTGTCAGGTCGAATTCGACATGCCGCCCCAATCCGATGAGATTGCTCAGATCGGGCCGCTCACTTGCCTCAGGAATCAAACACCATGAAGGGAATCGACCATCTGATCAGTTACCCGCGCGCCTTGCTGTTCATGGTACTGGCGCTGCTTTGCTCGCTGCTGGCGACCCCGGCTCGTGCCAACTGCGCGACGTTCAGCGCTGACTCAAGTCTGGGCACGATCAGTTCGCTGGCTCTGGTGGGCAATTCTCAGCGGGGCGCCGCTGCTGGCGGATTTGTCTGTACGGGTTCATTGCAACTGTTGAGCACTGCCTTCATTCGAGTATCGCTGGTCAACAGTGACTTCAAACTGGTGGGCAGCCAAGGGGGTACGGTGCCCTTCAACGTATTCGTTGATCCGGGCTATACACGGGCCTTGCAGCCTGGGCAATCCGCTGAATTCGGTGCAACAAATTTGTTGAACCTAGGAGGCACCGGCGCTGGCGTGCCGCTGTACCTCACCACGACACCGGGCGCCAATGTCCCGGCCGGCACCTATACCGGCACGGTGACCCTGCGTTGGCACTGGGCCGTCTGCGACCTGGGTTTGGTTGGCATTTGCTCTTGGTATCGCAGCCCGGGGGTTGTACAACCCTGTCCGTTGGGCCTGGTTTGTGGGACACCCAGTAACTGGGGGGAGGGTGTGCTAACAACGGTCCGCGTCACGCTCATCGTAACCAAGGCCTGCCAGATCGTTAGCCTGCCGGCAGTGGATCTGGGACGTAAGGCGCTGGTCAGCCAGTTCACTGAGGTCAGCCAGACGCTCAGTGTCCGCTGTACTAATACCGAAGGTTTTACACTCAGTTTCGGCAATGGCCAGAACTATCAGGCACCTTGGCGGCAAATGGCGTTCGGCAATAACCGTCTTCGTTACAACATCTATGGAACTGATAAGTCGATGCTGACGCCTAGCCGGACGCTTGATGCAATCGGCACGGGGCTCAACCAGGGCTTTCAGGTGCAGATACAAGTGGATCCCAACCAGAAGGACGTTCCGCCTGGCACCTACGTCGATAACGTGGTGCTTACGCTCAGCTATTGAGGTGCGTTGAACGTGCAGTCCCCTAGGCGCGCTAGGGGAAATCCCGATATTGCGGTTTGGCGCTATTTCTTAAAATGGCCACCGACCCGCTCGTCGGCGGGCCTTTCGACGAGCGCTATCTGCGGTTGTCGTGTTCAGACTCGAATGGAGTTCGTGTGTGGCCAAAACAATACTCGTGGTAGACGATTCCGCGGCGATCCGTGAGCTATTCGTGGCAGCGCTCACCGAAGGCGGGTACCGCGCTGTGGAAGCCGTGGATGGGCTCGATGCGCTGGCCAAACTTGAAGAGCACTCCGTCAATTTACTGATAAGTGATTTGCATATGCCCAATCTCGATGGCATTGGCCTGGTGCGTGCCGTGCGGGCGCATCCTCGGTATCGCTTTGCTCCGATCCTGGTACTGACCAGTGATCGGTCGCCAGCGAAGGAGGCGGAAGGGCTGGCCGTAGGCGCCACCGCCTGGGCCGCCAAGCCGATCCCCCCGCAGCGTTTACTCACGGCCATCGATACGCTGCTGGGCGAACATGCACCGGCTTGAAGTAACGTATTCAGCTGAGTGCGTGACACTCGTATTCCGAGGTCGCTTGACACTCTACGAAATCCGGCATGCCCAGAGTGGGTTGCTGGCTGTAGCGCCGCTGGTCGAAAAAAGAAACTGTTATATCGATTTACGTCATATCGAACGCTTTGATATGGCCGCAGTGCAGCTACTCTTGGCTTGGGAGCGTCAAGTCCGCTCAAATGCTCAATCCTTGCTGCTACAGACCAGCGACACGACGGCTGCACTGTTGCGATCGCTTGGTCTGAGCCGGCTGGTTGCACAATCACCAGAGGCGTTGTGATGTTCCAGAACGACCAATGGACCCGCTTGCTGCTGGGGTTCGTTGACGAAGCCCGTGACACCGCGAGCCAGGCGGAAGCCCTCGTCCTCCAACTCGAGCAGGCGCCAAATGACGGGCAGGTCGTGGACGAGCTGTTCCGCCTCATGCACACATTCAAGGGCACCGCGGGGCTATTCGACCTCAAGCCTATCGTGCGCTTTGCACATCGCATCGAAAATGTGCTGGCTGAAGTCCGCCATGGGCAGCTTCGGCTTGATCCACGAGTCATGGCGCTGATGCTTGGCGGACTCGACGAAATTGTCTCGATGATCGAGCTCATCGATGCGGACACGGGCGAATTGCCGGTCGACGATGTCCATCAGGCCGAGCTGTTGTCTGCCTTCGATGCCCTTACAGGCGTGACCGAAGAACCAATGGGAATAGTGGCAACAGGTGTGGCGCCCGTCCCTGCTGATCAGCAAGTTACGGAGCCTGACCGCTTGTGGCTGATCTCGTTGCGGTTCGACGAGCGCGCGTTCATACAAGGGCTCGACCCCCAGGCGCTGGTGCAGGCGCTTGGTCGTCTGGGCTCTATCAAGCAGATCGATACGCTCAACGACGAATTACCTGTGCTGGCCGACATGGATCCGGAACGGTGTTACTTGGGGCTGGAAATCCAGCTGCAAAGCGCGGCGAGCAAGCCGGAGATTGAAAGTCTGTTCGACTTCGTCCGGCCTTTGTGCCGCTTTGTTGTTCGCCTGGCGTCCGACGCGCCGAGCATCCCGGCGAGCGTAGATGATGCCTCGAGCCAGGACACGCGCATAGGCCATATCCTGCTCAATAGTGGCGCCTTGACCGCCGCGCAACTGGCGCAGGGCCTGGCTATACAGCAACGCCCAGCCGCACTAAAGCCGTCGTTGGGATCAGTGCTGGTCGAGGAAGGTCTGGTACCGGCGCAGCAGGTTAACGACGCGCTGGATTTGCAGCACCAGACCCGCCAGCGGCGTGCATACGAGGGCAGCGGTGTTCGCGTAGCGGCACAAAAGCTCGACCAGCTCGTCGACCTGGTCGGCGAACTGGTGACCAGCGCGGCAGGCGTCAAGGCCAGCATCGATCGGGATGATCTGGCCGAAGGCGCCGAGCACCTGTGCACGGTCAGCCAGCACATCGCATCGCTGCGAGAGACGGCGCTCGGCCTGCGGATGGTCGAAGTCGGCGAGACGTTCAGCCGCTTCCATCGTGTGGTACGTGACGTCAGCGAGCAGCTGCACAAAGAAATTCATCTTGATATCCGCGGCGCCGACACTGAGCTCGACAAGCTGATAATCGATCGGCTTGCCGATCCGCTCACGCATCTGGTCCGCAATGCCATTGCCCACGGTATCGAGCCGGCGCAGGAGCGCGGGCGCGGTGGTAAGCCCGTTCAGGGCCGGGTGCGCCTGGCCGCTCGCCAGGAGTCGGGCGTAGTGATCATTGAGGTCAGCGATGACGGGCGCGGGCTGGACTGGGACAAAATTCGCCGTCGGGCCGTGCAGCTTGGCCTGATCGATGCACACCGCGAGGTAGATCAGCGCGAACTGCGCTCGCTCATTTTCAGCCCTGGTTTCAGCACCGCCAGCACCGTATCGGAGCTGTCCGGGCGCGGTGTAGGGCTTGATGTCGTGCGTGAGGTGGTCACTGACTTGCGTGGCGAGATCGAGGTGGAGTCGGTCCGAGGCGCTGGTACGCTGTTTCGTATCCGTGTGCCACTGACACTGGCCATCATCAATGGATTCCAGTTCAGCGTCGGTACCCAGCATTATGTGGTGCCGCTGGAAACGGTTCTCGAATGCCAGGAATGGCTGGGTCCCACCGGCCAGATCCATGGCAGCTTCGCCCGTCATGGCCGATCACGTCCATGCATCGATCTGGCGAGCCTTTTCGATGGCCGGACGGCATCCAACGGGGCGCGCCGCAACGCATTGGTGGTCAGTTATGGAAGCGAGGTTGGAGCACTGATTGCAGACGACCTATACGGCGAGTTGCAGACCGTGGTCAAACCGCTTGGTCCGATATTTCGGAACCTGCCGGGTATCAGCGGAGCGACCGTGTTGGGTTCAGGGGAAATTGCTCTGGTACTCGACGTCGCCCACCTCTTTCACAATATTGCGCAATACATCGAGGCAGGCTCGCCCAACCCGTCTGCCAAGATTACCGAACCAGAACACCATGCTGAGGAGTAACCATGCTTGCCATCCATAACCTAAAAATCGGCACGCGCCTGATTGCAGGCTTCAGTCTGGTCGTTCTGCTCACTGCCGCAGTCGGCGCGGTTGGCATCGTCAATCTGGCGCGTGTCAATGCGTTGTCTGACCAGATGTATCATCGTGAAATGGGCGCGCTGGAAAGTATCCAGGATGCAAATGTGCACCTTGCCTACGCGGGCCGCAGCCTGCGCAGCAGTCTTTTAGCCACCACTTACATCGAGCGCGACACCGCTTCGAGTCAGCTTCAAGAAGCCTTGAAAGCCATGCACGCTTCGATCGATCAGGCGCGACCAAGCTTCGACACAGCGGAGTCTCGGGCCCAGCTCGACGAGCTTGACGCACATGCCAGCCGTTACGAACGTGTCCTCAGCGATGTTTTGGAGCTGAGTCAATCTCGCGAGTTGATGACGCCGAACGAGATCGCACCCTTGCTTGCACAATTACAGAACTATGGCTCGGAGACAGACGCCGCGATGAATACGCTGGTGGATGCCAAGCGCGAACGTGCGGGGCAGGCTAACCAGCAGATCGCAGAGATATATGACGATTCACGGCTGGAGATGATCGTGCTGGTGTTATTTGCCGCGGCGATCGGCTTCGCCGTTGGGGCGCTGATCACGCGCAGCATCACCCGCCCTCTTGGTCGTGCTGTGGCAGCGGCGGACCGCCTGGCGAAAGGTGAACTGGATGCTGCCATCGAAGCCGAAGGCCGGGATGAGACCGGCCAGCTGCTGGGCGCCATGCAACATATGGCTGGGCGGATGCGAGACGTCATGAGTGATGTTCGGAGCGCGGCGGATGCGCTGTCCTCAGCTTCTGAACAGGTAAGCGCAACATCACAGTCGCTCAGCCAGGCGGCAACCGAGCAGGCTGCGAGCGTTGAGGAAACCTCGGCGGCAGTCGCCGAGATGGCTGCCTCGATCATGCGCAATACCGATAGCGCGCAAGAGACTGACCAGATAGCTGGCCGGGCTGCGGCCGGAGCCGTGGCCGGTGGTCGTGCGGTTAACGACATGGTCGATGCGATGAAACAGATCGCCGCACGGGTAGGCGTCATTGACGATATCGCCTACCAGACCAATCTACTGGCCTTGAATGCCACCATCGAGGCGGCACGCGCGGGCGATCATGGCCGTGGGTTCGCGGTGGTCGCAGCAGAAGTTCGGAAGCTTGCCGAGCGCTGCCAGGCTGCTGCGCAGGAAATCGGTGGCCTGGCCGCTGCCAATGTGCAACTGGCCGACCAAGCCGGTGCACAGCTCAAAGACATGGTGCCGGAAATCCTTCGCACCTCCGATCTGGTGCAGGAAATCTCGGCGGCGTCCCAGGAGCAGAGCAGCGGCACGGCGCAAATTCGCGCGACCATGGGCCAGATGAACGAGATTACCCAGCAGAACGCGTCCGCTTCGGAGGAACTTGCCGCGACCGCGGAAGAGATGAACGCGCAAGCTGAACAGCTGCTCGAACTGATCAGCTATTTTCACCTTGGCAACCTCTCCTTTGGAGGCGGCACAAGGCCAGGCACGCTTCGGCATGTGGGCACGAGCCACCGACCTCCGTTCGTGCACGCCGAAAGCACTGACGAAGGTCAGTTCGTGCGTTTCACCTGAGGTTCGTGTGGATTCGATCAGCTATAAGCAGCATCTATCGTTTCGCGTGCAGGGCGCACGTTATGCGTTGGCGCTCGATCATGTCAGAGAGCTCATCGATTGCGGTCCGGTAACGCCCGTACCGCTCATGCCATCGTTCGTGCTTGGCATCGTCAATGTCCGAGGTTGCATGGTACCCGTCATCGACCTGGCGGCCCGGCTCGACCTGCCCCCAACGCAACGGAGCAAGCGCAGCTGTGTTGTGGTTGCCGAAGCGCTGTTCGATCAACAGTCGCATCGTATCGGCCTGCTGGTGGAAGCCGTCGAAACGGTGCTAGACGTGCATGCAGACGATATCTCTCCGGCGCCAGTTTTTGGCAGCGACATCCGCCAGGATTTCATCGCGGGTGTACTAAACGGCAACCCGGGCGATACGGTCATTCTCGATTTACAGCAGTTGGTGATGCTCGGAGACCTGCAGCCGATCTTTCGGGCCGCCGCGCCGTGATTGTCGAGCGCCGGCCGCCATGCCTCGCCGACGAAGACTTTCAGTTCATCCGTGACCTGATGTTCGACGCCTCGGGTATTTCCATGGCCGATCACAAGCGCTCCCTCGTTGCGGGACGTCTCATGCCGCGGTTGCGTGCGCTGGGGCTTTGCAGCTACGCCGATTATGTGCAGCAACTCCGAAGCGCTGAGCAGCCGGGAGAACGCCGGCTGCTGATCGACCTTCTGACTACCAATGAGACGTCCTTTTTTCGCGAACCTGCTCATTTTGAAATGCTCGGACGCTGGGTAGAGGAGCAAAACCGTCCTCTACATGTTTGGAGTGCCGCTGGCTCTTCCGGCCAGGAGGCGTTCAGCATCGCCATGACCCTGGCAGAGCACTGCTCCAGCACGAGCTGGTCGATCATCGGCAGCGATATCAGCCGAAAGGTCATGGAGCAGGCCCGACGCGCCGTTTATCCGATGGCGCAGGCGAGCCAATTCCCCCCGGGTTGGCTTGAGCGTTACTGTCTTCGCGGCATCGGTGCCAGCGAGGGTCTGTTTCGCATTGCCGAGCCGATTCGCCAGCGGGTCGAATTCGGCGAGATCAATCTCATCCAGCCATTGCCCGCTTCGCTCGGCCCGTTTGATGTGATTTTTTTGCGTAATCTGCTGATCTACTTCGATAGGCAGCACAAGCGGTTGATCCTCGCGCAATTGCTCGAGCGGCTCCGTGTTGGAGGGTTGCTGTTCATTTCCCATGCAGAAAACGTTCAAGGGATGGCGCTGCCGTTACGGGCCGTGCAACCGTCGATATTCGAGCGCCTATGACGAAACAAGCTGAGCAAGACAGCGACATAGCGGTATTCATCATCGATCCGTCGGCGTTGGCGCGGCAGACTTTGGCGGGCTGCATCAATGCCCATCCACAGATGACGGTGATCGGTCAGGCGTCCGATCCGTTGTTCGCGCTGGCAAAAATGAAAAAGCGCTGGCCGGATGTCATGGTGCTGGATCTCGAGACACCAGAGACGGATGGCTTGGCCTTTCTACGCAAGGTCATGGCCGAGCGACCCACACCGGTCATCGTCTGCTCGGCGCTCGACAAAGCCCACACGTCGGCCAGCCTGGAGGCTCTCGCAGCGGGAGCAGTGAGTGTGCTGATCAAAGCCCGGTTAGGGGTTCGTGACGGGTTGCAGCAACTGTCCGGCGAGTTGCTCAGGCAGATCGAGATCGCCGCGCGCAGCCGTCCGCAGCCAACAGAACGGTTGCTCGAAGCGAGTATGTCGGCCGGCGAGCCACCTATGCATCCGTTAAACCAGCAATCGTGCAGCCAACGGCTTGTGGCAATTGGTGCTTCTACCGGTGGAACCCAGGCGTTGGAGCGCGTGCTGTGTAAGTTGGATAAGGACTGTCCTGGACTGGTCATCGTCCAACACATGCCTGCCGGCTTTACCACCGCGTTCGCGCAGCGCCTGGACAATCGCTGCCGGATCGAGGTGCGAGAGGCCCGCCATCATGACGTTGTGCGCAGCGGCGTCGCATTCATCGCACCGGGAGGACGACAGACTGCGGTAAAGCGGCACGGCGGAAAGACGCTGATCGAGATCAGCGACGGCCCGCCAGTGAATCATCACAAACCCTCGGTGGATGTACTTTTCGAATCCGTGGCCCGCTGCGTCGGCGCCGATGCTCTGGGCATCATCATGACCGGTATGGGACATGATGGATCGAGGGGGATGTTGGCCATGCGCAACTCCGGTGCGTCTACACTGGCTCAAGATGAGGCCAGTTGCGTCGTCTACGGCATGCCGAAGGAGGCGCTACGATTGGGTGCGGTGCAACATTCGGTCGATCTGGATGGCCTGGTCCACGCGATTCAGGCGTTTGGAAAATGAAGGCAGCTATTCATGCTCCGCGGAACGCGGGGCAATACCACGACGATTCAGTCTGAGCGGGTAACGTCAAATGGGACGGATGTGACAAGCCATAACCGTACAGGGATGAAATATTGAAGGAGCAAAGCTATGACGTATCGTCTATTACTGGCCGATGACCACGAACTGATCCGAGCCGGTGTCCGGATCATGATTCAGGGGATGGATCAGTACGAGATCGTCGCAGAAGCTGAGGATGGCCCCGAAGCGGTCACACTTGCCAACGAGCATAAACCGGACATTGTGATACTGGACATTTCGATGAAGGGAGGCGGTGGGCTTGAAGCGCTGCGCTCGATCGCTGAGGTCAGCCCGACAAGCAAGGTGTTGATGTTATCCATGCATACCGATGCGGAAACGGTGTTCGAGGCCTTGCAGCAGGGTGCGACTGGCTACTTGCTGAAAGACGCAGCCAAGGCCGAGCTGCACCTGGCGCTGCGCGCGGTCAGTCGCGGCGAGCGGTATCTCAGCTCGGCGATCATGCAGCCGGTCATTGCCCAGGCGCTGGCGAAACCTGCAGTAGAGGCCGAAGGCCTGACCCAGCGTCAGATCGAAATTCTTCGACTGATCACACGCGGTACCTCGACACGCGCCATCGCCGAAGGGCTAAGCCTGAGTGTCAAGACTGTGGAAGCGCACCGATCACAGATCATGCGGCGTTTGAACATCCATGACGTTCCCGGCCTAGTCCTCTACGCAGTGCGCGAAGGAATCATTAGCCCCGACGATTAGTTCGTGACCGCGACTGAAACTGGGGCTATACGTCGTCTCAGAAGCACATCATTGGCAATAAATCTTGGCCATATCCTGCCATGACTGCTCCAAGCCAATAGCTGTCTCCGCGGAAGTCGGCTATCGGCCCGGTAGCGAACAAAACCTTACTTTCCCTTTACGTCCGCTTCACACGAAGCTGACGGTCAGCGGCGTAAAGTTCTGTTCAGGCTGATGGAACAGCCGGCTCCATTGGGTGGACCCGCCGCGGCCGGGCTGTCTATTCCGACAGCTGTTGCAGACGCGGCGGTCCGCTATTTTTTTACCTTGACTTTGGCATCGTGCGAAAGCAGGTCGGTTTAAACATTTCGTGGGGAGACCCGTCACCATGATCGCTCAAAAAAATTTCCTGGCTGTCGTGGCTGGCGTTGCGTTATTTGCGCAGACGCTCGTCGCTCATGCCGAACTGCCGGACTTCACACCATTGGTCGAGAACGCCTCGCCGGCGGTGGTCAATATCAGCACCAAGCAGACCACGCCTGTACGTGGCGGGCCGGCGCAGATGCCAGACCTCGAAGGCATACCCCCCATGTTCCGTGACTTCTTCGAGCGCGGCATGCCGCAACAGCCGGATCGTCAGCGCGAGGTTCAGTCTCTGGGCTCCGGTTTCATCATTTCCGAAGACGGCTACATCTTGACCAACAACCATGTGGTCGCCGATGCCGACGAAATCATGGTGCGTTTGCCTGATCGCAGCGAACAAAAGGCCAAGCTGGTTGGCGCCGATCCGCGCAGCGACGTCGCGCTGTTGAAAATCGATGGAGACGATCTGCCAATCGTGCAGATTGGCAACTCCGAGCAATTGAAGGCGGGGGAGTGGGTCGTTGCCATCGGTTCGCCGTTCGGCTTCGATCATACGGTCACCGCTGGGGTGGTCAGCGCGACTGGGCGTAGCCTGCCGAACGAGAGCTATGTGCCGTTCATTCAGACGGACGTGGCGATCAACCCAGGTAACTCGGGCGGCCCGCTATTCAATCTGGACGGTGAAGTAGTCGGCATCAACTCCCAGATATTCACCCGCTCCGGCGGCTTCATGGGGCTGTCGTTCGCCATCCCGATCGATGTCGCCATGGATGTCGCCAATCAGCTGCGTGAAGACGGCAAGGTCAGCCGGGGTTGGCTCGGCGTGGTCATTCAGGAAGTAAATAAGGATCTGGCCGAGTCTTTCGGTCTGGAACGTCCAGCCGGTGCACTGGTTGCGCAGGTCATGGACGGCGGTCCGGCAGCCAAGGGCGGCCTGAAGGTCGGCGATGTCATCCTGAGCCTGGACGGCAAAGCCATCGACATGTCTGGCGATCTGCCGCATCTGGTTGGCGCGATGAAGCCGGGCAGCTCGGCCAAACTCGAAGTGGTTCGTGAGGGCGACCGCAAGACGTTGACGCTGGAAATCGGCGCCCTGCCCGAAGATGGTGATCTACTGGCCTCGGCCGGCGGCTCGGGTGGCGCCATGAGCAGCGATAACCGCTTGGGTGTGTCCGTAACCGAGCTGACCGACGCGCAGCGTCAGTCGCTCGAAATCAGCGGTGGGGTCGTCATCAGGGACGTCAGCCAGGGGCCTGCGGCGATGATCGGCCTGCGCCCGGGAGACGTCATCACGCACCTCAACAACGAGGCGATCGATTCGGTCAAAACCTTCAGCAAAGTGGTCAAGGCGCTGCCGAAGAACCGCTCCGTGTCGATGCGTGTCCTGCGTGAAGGGCGGGCGAGCTTCATTACCTTCAGGCTCCCCGACTAACCCGTTCGGGTTGTCCTACAGCTGATAAGGCCCGCTTAGTGCGGGCCTTTCGCTATCTGGAGATTGCCTAGTCGACCACGAACAACTTGGCGCCGACCGTTGTAGAGGAGCGGTGCGCTTCGGCATTGTCGGCGACTTGGTAGCTCATGCCGGGTTTTAGGACGAAGGCACGACCATCGTCCAATTCGGTATGCAGCTCACCTTCGAGACAGAACAGAATATGGCCTTTGCTGCACCAGTGATCGGCGAGATAGCCTGCGCTGTATTCGACTATCCGTACGCGGATTTCGCCAAACTGGCAGGTGCGCCAGAGGGCGCTGCCGCGCTCGCCCGAATGTTCATTTGGTTGAATCAATGACCAGTCGGTAATGCCGAATGGAATGCCGTTCAAGTTCACGAATGACCCTTTTAGGTGTCCCGGTTTGCCGGGTTGCATCCCTGCGGCTTGTACACGCGCTGGGTGGAGGCGGGGTTGTTGGTAAGCTTCTCGACCGGCCTGCGGGGACGGGTGACCAGCTCACCGCCACAGTTGGGACAGACGAAGCCAAGTCTGGCTTCTGCGCAGGTCGTGCAGAAGGTGCATTCAAAGGAGCAAATCAATGCGTCAGAGGATTGCGGCGGCAGGTCGATGTCGCAACATTCGCAGCCGGGCCGAAGTTCCAACATATCAATGTCCCTCTTTTTGGAATGGTCTATCGAGTGCGTCCGCAGCGATTGAACTGATGGGCCGCCTGGCGCGAATGTTTTGGAGTCAAGGATCGTCGGCACGGATCGCTTAAGCTAAAGCGCTCATTCAACACCGTACCTCCTTGTTCCCGCAACGTCGGACGACTTGAGTACTGTCGATGCCGCACTGCATGTGCATAACACGATATTCATGCCTCTTGGTCGAGGCATCAGGGGTAACGCTATTTTGAGCCACGCAAGTAGAGCGAAACCGGTCCGTTCCGTACCGTTGCGCAGCCGTCTGCTGACCATCGCGCTTGCCGGAATCCTGCCCCTGGCACTGGTCGCCGGTCTGGGTCTGGTATCGATCGTCAGCGAGCAGAAGCATATAGCTCAGCAACGCAGCCTTGAAGTAACGCGCCTGGCCGCTACTGCAATCGAGATCGAGCTGGTGCGCTCTATGAACTTGCTGCAGGCATTGTCGCAATCACCCTTGCTGGAGGAAGGCGACTTAGGAACCTTTGCCGAGATGGTTTTGCGCGTATTGCCGACGGTTCCCAGCTGGCATTCGCTGCTGGTCATCACGCCGGAGGGCGAGGTCGTTCAGCGCGTTTCGTTGCATAACTCGCCCGGATCGAAAGTGATAGCGGAACCTGGCAGCTTCATTGAAATGCTTAGCACGGGAGAGCCGCAGATTGGCAACATGGCGCAAGGGCCTCGTGGCTCGTGGGGCATTCCTTTGCGCGTACCGGTACATGCTGGCGAGGATATCCGCTACATCCTGACGACGGTGCTCGACCCCGAAGCCATCGCTGACGTCATTAACAACAGGCGGTTGCCGAAGGGTTGGGTGACCACTGTGCTGGATGCCGGTGGTTCCCGTATCGCCAGGTCTCAACACCATATCGAGACCCTGGGACAGCCTGCTTCTCCAACCCTGGCGAAGTTGCTGGAGGAGGACAAGGCAGAAGAAGGCATGGGCCTGACGGAGACTATCGAGGGTGCGTCTGTCTTCACTGCGTTCGTGCGGTTGTTTCCTTCAAGATGGGTGGTGGCGACCGGGGTCCCCACCGACGATGTTCAGGCCGGTGCCGTCAGAGCCTTTACGTTTTACGGCGGGGGGCTGCTGCTCTCTCTGTTGTTTGCGGTCGCTGCGGCGCTGTTCGCGACGCGGCGGATCAATGTACCGATGCGTCAGTTGCGTCGGGCGGCGCAGGCCATCGGTCGAGGCCAGTCGGTGCTTCAGGCGCCGGAGAGCGAGATCGAGGAAGTGCGCGAGGTGGGACGGGCGCTCGCTGCCGCAGCGCAGGCGCGCCAGGAGAGCGAAGCCGAGCGTGACAGCATGTTGGCGCGCCTGGAACTGGCTCAGCAGGATCTCACGGAGCAGGTCAGCGATCTGGAATCACTGCAGGCACTCGGCAACCGATTGCTGCAATTGCCGACACTGGACGATCAACTGCAGGCAATCGTTGAGGTGCTGTGTGAGTTGCATGGTGCCGAGCACGGCTTGCTGGCGATCAGGGAAGGAAATTCTTCGTTGTGCATTCATGCGTCGAAAGGCTTTTCAGCTTCATCGCTGCTGCTGTTGAAAAACCAATCGCTTGAGGGCAGCGTGGATGGAGCCGCTGTCCTGGAAGGCCGTCGAGTGACCGTCGCGGATGCCGAAGGCGATCCACGTTTTGTCGAGCTCGTCCCGATAGCCTGTGCCGAGGGTTTCCGCTCGGTGCATGCCACGCCCATCAGGCACAGTGATGGTAGTGTCCTCGGGGCGTTGTCCGTGCAGCTGGTGGATAGACGGTTCCCCACTGAGCGCGAAGTGCGCCTGGCCGATCTCGCGGCGGGGCTCGCCGCCGTCTTCATCGATCGGGCACGCGCCCAGACCAAAGCCGGCATGTTCGAGCAGCGTCTACGGGTTGCATTGGATTCGTCCTCGGTGCCGTTCAGTATTCTTTCTACGCTGCACGATGCGGCAGGGCAGGCGACGGATTTTCTGCTGGCCTTCATCAACCCGACGGGAGCCGCCTTCCTGCGCGGAACGGTGACGGAACTGACCGGCCGTCGTCTGACCGACGTGCTGGGCCCCAACGCCAACTCCCAGGTTCTGGAAACGCTGGTGGCGGTGGCGACTTATAAACAACCGCATGACTTGGAATTGCGCAGCACCGCGTTCGGCGGCGATCGCTGGGTACGTCTGGTCGCAACACCATATGAGCAGAGCATTGCCGTCTGGTTCGCCGACGTGACGCAAGCCAAGCAGCAGGAGCAAGCCATCCTGGACGCTGACCGGCGCAAGGATGAATTCCTCGCGACATTGGCTCATGAACTGCGCAACCCGCTCGCACCGATACGCCTGGCGGCGGGCCTTTTCGGATCACCCGGCGCGTCCGAAGCGCAGAAGCAGCGCAGCCAACAGATCATCGAGCGGCAGGTGCGGCACATGGCGTTGCTGTTGGACGACCTGTTCGATATTTCGCGTATCACTCTCGGCAAGCTGGTGCTGCGCAAGGAGTCGCTGGATCTGGGCGCGGTCATCGAGGCGGCGGTCGAGACCGCTCGCGCCAAGATCGAGGCGAAACAGCATGAGCTGATCGTGGAGGTGCCGGCGCAGCCGATCCTGCTGGAAGCCGATCCGCTTCGGCTCGAACAGATACTTGTTAACCTGCTCAACAATGCGGCCAAGTTCACCGCGCCGGGCGGACGGATTCGTATCAGCGCCACACTGATGGGCGACACGGCCATGATTTCAGTGATCGATAACGGCCTGGGTATCGCTTGCGAACACCTCCAGCTGATTTTCGAACGTTTCGCGCAGATCCCCACGAGCCGATCCCAGGTCAATTCCGGTCTGGGTATTGGTCTGGCCCTGGCCAGGGGTTTGGCCAATCTTCATGGTGGCGACATTCGCGTCAGTAGTGCGGGGCTGGGGCAGGGCGCTGAGTTCCGACTGATCCTGCCGACACTCGTGTTGTCGCCGAGCGACGAACAACGTGCGGACGCCGGCAAGGTTACGGTCCATGCGCGGCGGGTCCTCGTCGCGGATGACAACCGGGATATCGCCGAAACCATGGCTGAAGTCCTTCGGCTGGAAGGCCACGAGGTGCATCTGGCCTTCGACGGAAGTGAAGCCTTCGAGCGCTATCAGCAGCTCCAGCCGGAAGTGGTCTTGCTGGATATCGGTATGCCTGGCCTGCGCGGCGATGAGGTGGCGCGGATGATCCGTGCACAGCCCGCGGGGCCCCACGTTCGGCTGGTGGCGATTACCGGCTGGGGACAGCCGAGCGACAAGGCGAATGCTCTGGCGGCCGGGTTCGACGTGCACATGACCAAGCCCGTCGATATCAACCGGCTGATTTCCCTAGTGGGCGCTTGAAACCATGCCTGCTGAAGTTTCAGCAACCTGTCGCTATCCGCTCGTGTTGTAGAGGCAAGCGCCCTGGCTCTCTGGCGGAGCGTTAGCGCGCGGTGGGCCTACTGAAAATGCCGGTCCGTCGGATGCTCAGCAAAAACCAGGTGCCGGGCGCGGATATTTCTGGCACCTTGGCCATCTGATTTGTAGCTGCCAGGGCGACGTCGAGCGTTCTGGTGCGCAATGAAGTGGTATCGGGAGAGACTGTAGCGGCATCGCCGTCGCAGCGCCGAAGGAGCAACCGCCCCGGAAACTCTCAGGCAAAAGGACCGATACCACAGCTGTTGACTCTGAAGAGCCGCCGGGCCGTCGTCGCCCGCCGCACCGAAGGAGCAAGCGAACGCCGCATAGGCTGCTCGTGAAACTCTCAGGTCCAGAACAGAGGGGGCGCTCGATCCGCCTATCGCGGACGGGCTCTAACCTCCCGACGTTCTGGAGCTTCAAAAATGAAAACGATCGCTGTCATTGGTGGCGGTATTACCGGCATCACTACCGCCTATGCGCTGGCCAAACGCGGTTTCGCCGTTACCCTGTTCGAAAAGCATCGCTACGCAGCGATGGAAACCTCCTTCGCCAACGGCGGCCAACTCTCGGCGTCGAATGCCGAGGTCTGGAATCATTGGTCGACCCTCCTCAAGGGGTTGAAGTGGATGCTCAGGAGCGATGCGCCTCTGCTGGTCAATCCCAAGCCCAGCTGGCACAAACTGTCATGGTTCGCCGAGTTCATTGGTGCCATTCCGCAATATCGCCACAACACCATCGAAACCGCGCGTCTGGCCATCGCCGCCCGCGAGCACCTGTTCGCCTGGGCGGAAGAAGAGGGCATCGACTTCGACCTGAAGAAGGCCGGCATCCTGCACATCTACCGCGACAAGGCTGGCTTCGATCACGCCGGCAAGGTATCCAAATTGCTGGCCCAGGGCGGCCTGCCGCGCCGCAGCGTGACACCGGACGAGATGCGTGCCATCGAACCGACGCTTGCGGGGCAATACTACGGTGGCTATTACACCGAGTGCGATTCCACCGGCGACATTCACCTATTCACCAACGGCCTGGCGGCGGCAGCCGTTCGCCTCGGTGTCGAGTGCCGGTATGGCCAGGATGTGAAAGGCGTGACGACAGATGGCGGGCACGCCAGCGTCATTCTCGGCAAGCCAGGCGGAGACGAAACCCTGCAGTTCGATGGCATGGTGATTTGTGCCGGTACGGCTAGCCGGGCGCTGGCTGCGCAGTTGGGCGATCGGGTGAACATCTATCCGGTGAAGGGCTATTCGATCACCGTCAATCTCAACGATCAGGCCAGCCGTGCTGCCGCGCCGACCGTGAGCCTGCTGGACGATGAAACCAAGCTGGTCACCAGCCGCCTTGGCGACAACCGTTTGCGTGTGGCCGGTACGGCCGAGTTCAATGGCTACAACCGCGATATCCGGGCTGATCGGATCCGCCCCTTGGTGGATTGGGTCGCCGAGTGTTTCCCCGGCGTCAGCACCCAGAGCGTGGTGCCCTGGGCCGGGCTGCGTCCTATGATGCCGAACATGATGCCCAAGGTCGGCCGCGGCAGCTCGGCGTGTGTGTTCTACAACACCGGCCATGGCCACCTCGGCTGGACCTTGAGCGCGATCACCGCGGACATGATCGGCGATGTGGTGAGCCAGGCGATGGGCACGACCGCAGCGCCCATTGCTGTTACGCCGCAGCCGGCCCACGCGTAGCGGCCGCTTGGTTGCAGCGCTTTACGCATCCGGGGCGGTTGATTGATTCGATCAGGCGCGACGGTCAAAGCGCGTTGCAGGTCAGCCTCAGCGGTGGACAGTCGTGCCATCGCTAGGCTGGGCGAGCCGCCTTCAGATCAGGGCATCGCGGCGGGTGACCGTTGCGACGGCCTGGAGCAGGGCAGCCTGCGAAAACGGCTTGGCCAGTAAGGGTAATTGTTGGGCAGCCGTCCCAGCGGGAAACTCCGCGTAACCGCTGACGAGCAGAACCGGCAGGCTCGGTTGCAGGCTTTGGACTTCCAGCGCCAGCTGCGCGCCGGTCATCTTCGGCATGGCATGGTCGGTGATAAGCAGATCGAAGCGAGTCTCGCGAAGGTGATCGAGGGCCTGCGCAGCTGAGTGCACGGTGGTCACCTGATGGCCTTCGTCTCGTAGCATTTCCGCGGTATTGAACAAGACGAGCACGTCGTCATCGACAGCGAGAATGTTCAGCCCTGGACGTTGTCCAGCCCCTTGCTCGGTCGCCTGCGTGGCGATTGCAGCGGGGCCGTCGCCCACCGCTGCGGGCAGCCAGATCTGTGCGGTGGTGCCGGTGCCGACCTCGCTGCGCAGCAGGAGCTTGCCCCCAGATTGCTCGGCGAAACCATGCACGATGGACAATCCGAGGCCGGTGCCCTTGCCGACGCCTTTGGTGGTGTAGAAAGGTTCAATGGCGCGTTGCAGTGTGGCTTCGTTCATGCCTTCGCCTTCGTCAGCCACGGAGAGGCACAGGTACGTTCCTGCGGCCAATCCGTGCTCGCTGTCGATGCTCGCGCTTTGGGCGCTGATGACGATGCGGCCATGTCCGCCGATCGCATCGCGGGCATTCAAGCCAAGGTTGAGCAGGGCCGTCTGCAGCTGGCTGGGGTCGGCTTCGATGTCTGGCAGATTCGCTTGGACGCGGGTTTCGATGATCACGGTCGGATCGAGCGAGCGCTCCAGCAGTTCGGTCATCTCTTCGATCAGTTTGCCAGGTTGAATCCGCTCGGCGAGCAGGTCCTGTTTGCGGGCGAATGCCAGCATACGGCGTGTCAGCGATGCACCGCGCTCGGCACCGATGCGTGCATTGTCGATCAGCCGAAGCAATGGCGAGTCGGCCGGGACGCGCTTGCGTAGCAACTCCAGGTTGCCCATTACCGCGGTCAGCAGGTTGTTGAAGTCATGGGCGATACCACCGGTCAGGTTGCCCAACGCTTCCATCTTCTGCGCCTGTTGCAGGGCTTGCTCGGCTTCGACCCGTGCGGTGCTGTCCACCGCCTCCGGGACGATGCCGACCACGCGACCGTCCTCGTCGAGAACCGGCCTGATGGAGAAGTCGAACGAACGCACGCCGGAGGGCAGCTGCAGCCGCATGCTCAAGCTCTCGCTGCCGCCTCTGGCTGCGGTTGCGACGCAGTCCATGACGGTCGAATGCATACCTGGCGTGGCGGCAAACCAGGGCGCGTCCGAAAACGCCATGCCGACCACCGTCTCGCGTTGATTGCCGATACCGGCCAGCGACGTCGGGTTGGCGTAGAGGATGGCGCCTTCAGTGCTCAGTAACCATTGATACAGGTGCGAGCTCGCCGCCACGGTGCGTATCTGTGCTTCGCTTTGGGCCAGTGCCGCTGTGCGTTCGGCAACCTGACGTTCGAGTTCCTGGCGAAATCGCTGTTCGGCCAGCCTTACTGTCGCTTCGGAACGAACCCGCTCGATATGTGCCCACGAGCGCTCGGTCACCTCGGTGAGCAGGGCCAGCTCCTCGACTTTCCAGACTCGAGGGGTATTGGCGTGGATCGCCATGAGCGCGGTCAGCTTGCCTTCCTTGGTCAGCGGCATGCAGACCGTGGCCGCCAGGTCGAGTGCCAAAAAGGTCGCCGCCTCATGGGCCGGCAGTTGCCTGTTGTCGTTGAGCACCAGTGGCCGACCGGCCTGCAGGTTGGTCAGTGCAAGCTGACCGAAGTCCGCGAGGCGGTAGCGGCCGATGATGCTCCTGGAGCCGGGTGCAGCCCAGTTGCCTCTGATGGTGAAGCCGTTCTCATCCGGATCCATGTCGGCATAGGCGCAGACCGACACCCCGAAATGCTCGCCCAGCGCTCGGGTAGTGGTCGCCAGAATCGTATCGGCGTCAGTGCTGGGCGCGATGGCTTTGCCCAGTGCATCGAGAAAACGTATGCGCCGCTCGGCCAGGGCCCGCTGGGTTACATCGTGGCCCTGCATGAAAATGCCGCTGACGGTGCCGTCGGTCTGGATCACAGGCTGGAAGACGAAGTCGAGGATGAACATCTCCTCAGTTTCGCCCGGGGTGTGCTGAATGGTCATTGCCACTGAGTTGCCAACGTAGGCCTCACCCGTCTGGTAAACCTGATCGAGCAGCTCGACAAAGCCCTGCCGGGCGATCTCGGGAAGCGCCTCGCGAACGGTCAAACCGAGCAGATTCCGGTTTCCGACAAGGTTGGCGTAGGCCGGGTTGGCCATTTCATAGCGATGTTCCGGGCCGCCCAGCATCGCCATGATGCCGGGTGCCTGCTCGAACAGGCGGGTAAGCCGGTCCTTTTCGGCCAACAACCGACGCTCGGCCCTGACGCGCTCGGTGGTTTCCACCACGAAGGCGACCACTCCGGCCGGGTGTCCCGTCTCGCCCAGCACGGGCGAGTAATCGAGGTTCATCCAGACCTGTTCCGGGCGTCCGTTGCGGTGCAGGGTAAGTTCCTGATCCTTGTAGGCAAGGGTGCCGCCCGCCAGGCAGACCTTCATGACGTTGTCGTTGAAGTCCGCCACTTCAGGCCAGCCCTTGCGGACCTCCGAGCCGAGCAGCTGCGGATGTCGCGCCGCGGCGAACACCGAATAGGCGTCGTTGTAGAGCATGATGCCCTGGTGGCCCCAGAGGAGCACCATGGGCACTGGTGACAAGAGCAGCATGGCTGTCACGGTCTTCAGGCTCTGCGGCCATTGATCCGGTGGGCCGAGCTCCGTACCGGACCAATCATGGGCGCGAATGAGTGCGCCCAGCTCGCCGCCACCAATTGGAAACACGGACGGGCCAATGGCCTCGTGCGCGGCGTTTACTTCGGCTGTCATCGAAAATCTTCTCAACGTGAGGGCGCAGTGCTGGCGAAGGGCTACCAGTTTAAACGGTACGCCTTCCCGGTCGTACAGCGCGCAACGCCGCAGGCCATGACTGATAGCGCTTTGATTACATCAATGACGCAAAGTTGGACGAAAACATGGGAAATGTTCGTTACGTCACGTTCAATCGTCGCGGGTCAGCACCTCCAGCAGCTCGATCTCGAACAGCAGGTTCGAGTTCGGCTTGATGTGCTCGCCGATTTGCCGTTCGCCGTAAGCAAGATGGGCGGGGACGAAGAGTTTGCGTTTGCCGCCCACCTTCATACCCATGAGGCCGATGTCCCAGCCCTTGATCACTCGCCCGGTGCCGATCACGCACTGGAAGGGCTTGCCGCGCTCATAGCTCGAGTCAAAGGTGGTGCCGTCTTCCAGCTGGCCGCGGTATTCGGTGGTAATCAGGGCGCCTTTGACCACTTCCTTGCCGTCGCCGACTTGAAGGTCCTCGATCTGCAGTTCGTCACTCATCAGTTTTTCTCGTTGGATGATCCGGGCTAGACCAGCACCTGGCGGGTGCTGGCGATAAGCTGGTGCACCTGTTTTTCTACCTCGGGCGCAGTGGCGTGTTCCGGGCCGCGGCCACGGGGGCAGGGCAGGCTCGCGGTGGTACCGAACAATCGGCAGATCAGTGGACGCTCGGCGTAGGCTTCGCAGCCATTCGGCCCGAGGTGCACGCAGTTCCAGTGCGCCAGGGCGGCGTCGTGTTCGGCGTCGCTGCGGCGAGGCAGTCGCGCCATTTCTTCGGAGGATGCCGTCACCGGCCCGCAGCAGTCATGGCAGCCGGTTACGCAGGCGAAGCCCGGGATCTGTCGTCGCAGGTGGTCGATCTTACGATTGGTGCAGCTCATCAGGGGATGCCTGTTCCGGGGCGCGAATAGTACTCGGCCAAGCGGAATAATTCTGCTCCGTGCCGGCCCTTTTCAGGGCGAGGACGTATCGATGATGTCGTTCCAGTCAGGATGCTTGCTCACATAATCGGCGACGAAATCGCATACCGGCACGACGCGCTTGCCGCGCCGACGGCATCGTCGAGCGATTCTCGGATCAGCTTGCTGCCCATTCCCTGCCCTGCAAGGCTCGGGTCCACTTCGGTGTGAGTGAACACTTGGCGCGGGCCTTGCTCTCGGTATTCGGCGAAACCGAGGTCTTGGCCATTGACGTTCAGCACGTAGCGGTGCGCATTTCCGTCGTGCCGTACTGTTGCGTCGCTCATCGAAATGTTCCTTCCGTACGGAAATCAGGCCCCTGCCTGTATAGCAGCCGGGGAGGATGTAGCCGCTACAGCGAGTCGACCAATTTTCGGCCCATCTCGCAGCCGCGTTGGAGCGCTTCGTCGAAGCTGCGGTAGTGCTGCGTCTGGTCGACGCTCACCGGGACGACGATTTCGAGGTTTTGCACCACTTCCGCACCCACGGCCCAGAGCGTTTCACCGTAGGTTTCGTACTCGTACCCAGTGATGTGCACGATCACCTCGTGATCACGGTAGACCAGCCTATGGCTGTGAGGGATCTGGTGACTGCTGCCGCTCGGGATGTGTGCGGGCGTGTCGAAGTAGGGCTGTTCGGCGTCCGGTTTGACGGCCTTGCTCATCGCTGGACCTCCTTGGGTTGTCTGGATTGGGCCGAGACCGGGGCTCATCGTTCCCGACGGCAACGATGCGTGCGATGAACGTGAGCCTGCCCGTGCACGTCTCGCCTGCCCGAACTGTTGTCTACGGAGCCGAACCTAGGCTGAAGTACAGTCTTTACCACCCGCAGTCGCATGGTGCCCGGCCCGCTGCCGCTGCGTTCTGCAAAAACGCAGGCTCGCTCTGCAGCTTTCGAGGTTGTTCTCCTGATTCAACCGGTTACGATCGAACAGACCCTTGAACCGCCGTGACCGGCGCACCCGGTAATCAGCAGAAGAAGAGAATCCCATGGCAGAACGCGAAATCGTCGTTGTCGGCGCCGTCCGCACAGCGATCGGCTCCTTTGGCGGCGCGCTGAAGGACGTCGATCTGATCACCTTGGCAACCGCCGCCTGCCGCGGCGTACTGGAGCGCTCCGGCACGCCGGCCGAGGCGGTCGGTCATGTCGTGATGGGCAATGTCATACCCACCGAACCACGCGATGGTTACCTGGCCCGGGTCGCCGCGGTGGACGCCGGCATCCCGCTGGAAACCCCTGCTTTCAATGTCAACCGCCTATGCGGCTCCGGCCTGCAGGCGGTGATCTCGGCTGCGCAGTCGATCCTGCTGGGCGATACCGATGTGGCGATTGGCGGCGGCGCAGAGAGCATGAGCCACGGCCCTTTCATCTTGCCGAACATGCGCTGGGGTGCACGCTTGGGGGACAGCCAGGCGATCGACTATATGAACACACTGCTGCACGATCCCTGGGGCAAATTCCACATGGGCGTGACGGCCGAAAACGTCGCCGAGCGCTACGGCATCAGCCGTGAACAGCAGGATGCGCTGGCACTGCAAAGCCAGCAGCGTGCCACCCGTGCGCTGGAGAATGGCTATTTTCACGAGCAGATCGTTCCGGTCGAAATCAGCAGCCGCAAGGGCAGCAGTTTTTTCGACACAGACGAGCACCTGCGTCCGGACTTGACCGCTGAGCGGCTCGCCGCGCTGAGGCCGGTATTCAAAACGGAAGGCGGTACCGTCACCGCCGGCAATGCCTCTGGGCTCAACGATGGCGCTGCAGCGCTGGTGCTGGCCGAGGCGAGGCGGGCGCAATCCCTGGGCTTGACGCCCATCGCACGGTTGGTCGGTTATGCCCACGCCGGCGTCGACCCGGCCTATATGGGCATTGGCCCAGTGCCGGCCGTGCGCAAGGTGCTCGAACGCACCGGGATCCGCCTGGAGCAGATCGATGTGATCGAAGCCAACGAAGCCTTCGCCGCCCAGGCCTGCGCCGTGATGCAGGAGCTCGGGCTGGACCCGGCGCGCGTTAATCCCAATGGCTCCGGTATTTCCCTCGGGCACCCAGTGGGCGCGACCGGCGCGATTATCAGTGTCAAGGCCATCCACGAGCTGCAGCGCATACAGGGCCGCTATGCGTTGGTGACCATGTGCATTGGCGGCGGGCAGGGGATCGCGGCAGTTTTCGAGCGTTGCTGAATAGCAGCGCTCGCGTTCGTCGGGCATGGCCATTTCGATTGAAGATTCTGTCGGGACAGCCGACAAGCTTTGGCGAGGGTGACATCTACGCCAAGAGACCGGCTTTTCCACAGGACTATTCATGAACAACGCATCCGCCACCGACGCCTTATCGCTTCTGCTGTTCACGCTTCGCAGCGGCAAGCAGATGGCGATCAACCTGTTGAAGGTCAGCGAGATCATCCCGACGCCGTCGCTGACCCGGCTGCCAGAGTCGCACCCTCATGTCAGAGGTGTCGCCACGTTGCGCGGTCAGCCGTTGTCGGTTATCGACCTGAGCCTGGCTATCGGCATGGCGCCCTTGCAGGATCCCAAAGGCGGTTGCCTGATCGTCACCGAAATCAGCCGTTCGAAGCAGGGATTGCATGTGCAGGCGGTGGTTAAGATCGTGCACATCCAGTCGTCCAAGATCCTGCCGCCACCCTATGGCGCGCGGAACAGTTCGTTCATCACTGGCACCGCAGAAGTAGACGGTGAGCTGATACAGATCCTCGACGTGGAAAAGGTTATTCACAACATCGCGCCGGTTCCCGGCGAGGCGGACATTTCCCATCTCGATGATCAGGATGCCCAGCTGCTCACCGAAACCCGCGCTCTGATCGTCGACGACAGCCAGGTGGCGATCCACATGTCGGTATCAGCGCTGACGAAAATGGGCGTCACCTGCCATTCGGTGCGCAGCGCCCGTGAGGCCTTCGAGAAGCTCGACAGCCTGAAGGGCAGTTACGAAGCGATCAATGTCGTGGTGTCGGATATCGAGATGCCGGAGATGGACGGCTATTCCTTTACCCAGGCGCTGCGCAAGCATCCGGATTACGCGTCCATTTACGTCCTGCTGCACACCTCTCTCGACAGCACCATCAGCACCGATAAGGCCAAGGCCGCCGGCGCTAATGACATCCTCACCAAATTCTCTCCGCCGGAAATGGCCAAGTGCATGCTGCGCGCGGCGCGGGTGATTCATCTCGGTGAGGATGCCTCGGTCGCTTGAAAACCTGGTGGGTAGCGGCGGTGGTTTCCGGCTCGGCCACCGCCGCTTTGGCTCGGTCAGGCGCCGTGTTTGTCGAACGTCGCGTCACGCGTGTTGACGTACAGCGCGTACAGCGAATGGCTGCTGGCCATGAACAGCCGGTTGCCCTTGTTGCCGCCGAAGCAGAGATTGGCGCAGCGCTCGGGCAACCTGATCTTGCCGATCGCTTTCCCCTGCGGATTGAAGATCATCACGCCATCCAGATCGGCCGTTACGGCTTCCGGTGCGCCCGAGCTGCCCCAACCGCACCACAGGTTGCCGTCCTCGTCGCACTTGATGCCATCCAAGGCGCCGAAGGCAGGTGCCTCGATGTGCTTGCGGCGCTCGCCTAGGGTGCCGTCGTCGTTGACGGGGTAGGCCCAGACCAGCCGGTTCGGCTTGGCTCGACCCTCTACCACGTACAGCGTTTTCTGATCCGGTGAAAAACACAGCCCGTTGGGGCCGGAGATCGAGTCGATCACTCGTGTCACAGCGCCGGTTTGGCCGTCGATGCGGTAGACGGCGTCCGGCAGCTCGGTTTGAATCTTGTGTCCCTCGTAGAAATTGCTGGTCTGGAAGGGCGGGTCGGTGAACCACACCGAGCCGTCTTGCTTGATCGCGAGATCGTTTGGCGAATTGAAACGCTTGCCTTCGAAGGCGTCGGCCAACACCGTGATGCTGCCGTCCGGCTCGGTGCGTGTGACGCGACGGCCCTGGTCATTGGTAGTCGAGCCTTCGCAGGCCAGCAACCGTCCTTGCAGATCCCGGCTCAGGCCATTGGAGTGGTTCGAGGGTTGGCGATAGACATCGAACGAGCCGGTGATCTCGTCCCAGCGCATGATGCGATTTTCCGGAATATCACTGACCAGCAGATAACGACCATCGCCAACCCAGACCGGGCCCTCGGCCCAGCGCATGCCGCTGGCGATCTTCTCGACGCTGGCGTTGAACAGCCGGTATTTACTGAAGCTCTCGTCGAGGATTTCCACGAGTTCATCCGGGTAGCGCTGGGTCAGCGGTTCGGCCGTGGCAAGTCTGGAAAGGCCCAGACTGCCCATCGAGGCGATTCCTGCTGACACCATCAGCGAGTTTTTTAGAAAGGCTCGGCGGGCGTCGCACGGCTCGTTGTTGGCGGAATCGTCGTTCATTGCGGTCATGGCGTGCGTCCTACGTAAGGTTTTATAGGCAAGCGAATCCGTTCCGCCGGAATTAGCGGACAGGAGATACGCAAGGGATCAGTTATTCAGTCGAGGCGGGCTGTGCGCGTGGCGCAACAAGGGCAGAACGCGCTCGGCGGCCGGGCGTGGCGAAGGGGACATGGGACTATCCATTGTTATTGTAGGTAGAGGTTGTCGTACAACCTCGGTGAGTATTGTTAGCGTATCGCTGCCTGTCAAAGCCGATTCTTGCTGGCGGGAAAAGATATTTGCGTGTGTATATTCTTCTTCGAGATCGTACGAGTGGCTGTATCGCTTGTCGCATCCGCCGGGGCATTGCCACGTAGAATGGCCGCCTCGAAAGAATAAGGAAGGCGGACGGTGAATCTGCAACAGGGCTTTGTCCTGACCCGACACTGGCGCGATACGGCGGCCGGCACCGAGGTGGAGTTCTGGCTGGCGACCGATGCCGGTCCGCGTCGGGTTCGCGTGCCTTGCCAACCTTCGGTGGCGTTCATCCCGGCGGCGCAGCAACGCAAGGTCGAATTGCTACTCAAGGGCGAACGCGACGTCGAGCTGCGTCCGCTGAACCTGTGTGATTTCCGCCATCGCCCGGTGGTCGGGCTCTATTGCAAGCAGCATCGCCAGTTGATGAATCTCGACAAGCGCCTGCGCGGGGCGGGGCTGGACGTCTACGAAGGCGACATTCGCCCACCGGAGCGCTATCTGATGGAGCGTTTCATCACCGCACCGGTCAGCTTTGCTGGCCAGCTGGACGACCAAGGCGTGCTCGTCGAAGCGCAGCTCAAGCCCGCACCGGATTATCGACCGCCACTCAGGTTGGTCTCGCTGGATATCGAAACCACCATGCGCGGCGAGCTGTATTCCATTGCGCTGGAGGGCTGCGGCCAGCGCCAGGTCTACATGCTCGGCCCGGCCAACGGCGATGCCAGTACGGTGGATTTCCAGCTGGCGTATTGCGACAGCCGCAAGCAGTTGATCGAGTGCTTGAACGATTGGCTGGCGCTGCACGATCCGGATGCGATCATCGGCTGGAATCTGGTGCAGTTCGACCTGCGCGTGCTGCGTGAACAGGCCCAGCGCTATCAGGTGCCGCTGCGGTTGGGGCGCGACGGCGAAGAGATGGCCTGGCGCGAGCACGGCAGCCGCGGCAATCATTTCTTCGCCGCAGCGGCGGGGCGGCTGATCATCGATGGCATCGAGGCGCTGCGTTCGGCAACCTGGAGTTTCCCCTCGTTCAGTCTGGAGAACGTCGCGCAGACCCTGCTCGGTGAAGGCAAGGCGATCGACACGCCCTATCAGCGCATGGATGAGATCAACCGCATGTTCGCCGAAGACAAGCCGGCGCTGGCGCGTTACAACCTCAAGGACTGCGAGCTGGTCACGCGGATTTTCGACAAGACCGAGCTGCTGACCTTTCTACTCGAGCGCGCCACGGTCACTGGTCTGCCGGCCGATCGCATGGGGGGCTCGGTGGCCGCTTTCGAGCACCTTTACATCCCGCTGATGCACCGCCAGGGCTTCGTTGCGCCCAACCTCGGCGAGCGGCCGCCGGAAGCCAGCCCCGGTGGCTTCGTGATGAACTCGCAGCCGGGCCTGTACGAATCGGTGCTGGTGCTGGATTACAAGAGCCTGTATCCGTCGATCATTCGTACCTTTCTCATCGATCCGGTGGGGCTCGTCGAAGGCATGCGCAATCCTGATGACAGCGACTCGGTGCCGGGTTTTCGCGGCGCCCGTTTTTCACGCGACCGGCATTGCCTGCCGGCCATCGTCGAGCGTGTCTGGGACGGGCGCGAGGCCGCCAAGCGAGAGGGCAACAAGCCGCTGTCCCAGGCGCTGAAGATCATCATGAATGCCTTCTACGGCGTGCTCGGATCCAGCGGTTGCCGCTTTTTCGACCCACGCTTGGCCTCGTCGATCACCTTGCGTGGCCACGAGATCATGCGCCGCACCCGCGAGCTGATTGAAGCCGAAGGCTACAGCGTGATCTACGGCGATACCGACTCCACCTTCGTCTGGTTCAAGGAGGCACACAACGACGAGGATGCGGCGCGCATTGGCAGAGCGTTGGTCGTTCAGATCAACGCGTGGTGGCGCGAGCATCTGCAGCGCGAGTTCAGTCTGCAAAGCGCGCTGGAACTACAGTACGAGAGCCACTTCAAACGCTTCCTGATGCCGACCATTCGCGGCGCCGAAGAGGGCAGCAAGAAACGCTATGCCGGGCTGGTCACGCGCCCGGACGGCAGCGACGGGCTGGTGTTCAAGGGGCTGGAAACGGTGCGCACCGACTGGTCGCCGCTGGCCCAACAATTTCAGCAGGAGTTGTACCGCCGCATCTTCAGCCGTGAACCCTATCAGGACTACGTGCGCGACTATGTACGCCGCACCCTGGACGGTGAACAGGACGAGTTGCTGATCTTTCGAAAACGGCTTCGCCGTCGTCTGGATGACTACGAGCGCAACGTCCCGCCGCATGTGCGCGCCGCGCGGATCGCCGATGAATACAACCTGCAGCAGGGCCGTCAGCGGCAATACCAGAACGGTGGCTGGATCAGCTACCTGATCACGGTGGCAGGGCCTGAGCCGCTCGAGGTCCGCCGTGCTGCAATCGACTACGACCACTACGTCACGCGCCAGCTGCAGCCGATCGCCGATGCCATCCTGCCGTTCGTGAACGACCGCTTTAGTGACCTGATCGACGAGCAACTCGGGTTGTTCTGAAGGGACATTAGCGGATGCTAGCCATCCGAACGCTCGGAGGGTCGCGCCGTGTAGCGCTCGGCAAGGCGTTCGACGGGCACGCCGCAGGCGAACTGCAGCGCCAGCAGGCGATTGCGCAGCGAACGTCGCCACCAGCCGTCGCGTTGCCAGCGTCGTGGATCGACCCGTACACCATCATCCAGCCTGACGAAGCGGCCTTGTTTGCGCAGGCGTCTGACCAGTTCGACTTCTTCGAACAGCGGCCAGGGATTGTGCTGACCGCAGCATCGATAGACCTCTGCCGTTACGAACAGCCCCTGGTCGCCGTAGGGCACGCCGAAATGAGTGCGCAACGCGACCAAGCGTTCAAGCAGCGTGCCCTGCCAGCCGGTTCGGCCGGCGAAGCGAAATTTGAAATAGCCGCCTACCGCATCCCCGGTGACCGCCGCCAGTATCGGGGGTAACGGGTTGCCGTGCAGATAGGCGTCGGCGTGCAGGAACCACAGCAGCGGATGCCGCGCATGGCTGGCGCCCAGGCGAAGCTGCTTGCCGCGGCAGGGCGCGGTAGGCAACCAGAATGCGCCATGGCGTGCGCAGAGCAGTCGGCACTGCTCGCTGCTGGCGCCATCGACGACGATGATTTCACCCTCTATGCCTGCACGCTGCAAAAGCGCGACAAGGCTTTCCAGCAGCCGTGCCAAGGGCCGCTCATCCTGCCAGCACGGGATGATCACGCTGATGGAGGCACGTTCAGGCATCGCTGCCGATTCCGAGTCGTTCAAGGGCAGCGTGCAACGCCTGGCGCGCCGGTCGCCTGTCGTCGCGCAGCACAGCGGCGAGGTGCGACAGGTCTTCAGCGTGGTCGATGTCGAAGGACTCGCCGGCGATGGCGACGCTGTGTCCGGCCTGCCGGCATCGCTGAGCCAGGGCACTGCCGAGCCGGTGGGTGCTCCAGGGCAAAGATCGCAGGTCCGGCCAGGGGCGGTTGGACGCCATCAACACGACGCCCCCGTCGCGGGCGTTGATCAGTATCGTGTCGAAACGTTGCAGCAATTGGGTGACGTGCAGGTAGTCTGCGGGGCGCAGGGCCGGACAGTCGCTGCCGATGAACATCAGTTGGTGCAGGCCTTCGCCGCGCAATTGTTGGTCCAGTCCGTTGAGCCGCTCGCCGAGATTGCCGTCGCGTTGTGCCCTGCACAGGGCCTCGCCATTCAGCGATTGTGCCCAGCTCAGATGCTGCCGGTGATCCGGTGCGATCACCTGTTGTCCGGGCCATTGCCGCAGGTCCTCCAGCGCGCAGGCCAGCAGAGCCTGCGCCACCGAGAGCGCCGCATCCTGTCCCAGCGTGGCTGCCAGTCGCTGCTTGGCGTGGCCCGGGGCGGGTCGTTTGCAGAGCAGTACCAGGCAGGGCGTGGCTGAATCCATGGACGATCGGTTCTCCTGTCGACGCTACGGTCGGGCAGCCTTGGCTATTCTTGGTTGAAGGCTGTCCGTTATCTGGCGATGCTCGCCGACTGTAGTCTGGAATGCCTGAGGTTCGAAACAACTGAATGTGGAGTGAGCGATCGCCATGCGTGACACCTTGCCCCTGCTCGATGCGCTGAACTTCCCACCGATCCGTCGCGGCCGGCTGGAGGCCTTGCAGGTCAACCTGACCTATCGCTGCAATCAGCGGTGCCTGCATTGTCACGTCAATGCCGGACCGACGCGTCAGGAAGCGATGACCGACGACAGCCTGAGCGTGCTGCATCAGGTGATCGATGCGCACCCGGTGCAGACGCTCGACCTGACCGGCGGTGCACCGGAGATGCACCCGCGCTTTCGCGAGATCGTCCGGCACGCCCGCCGCGAAGGGCTGCGCGTGATCGATCGCTGCAACCTGACCATTCTGAGTGAGCCGGGGCATGAGGATCTGGCCGAGTTTCTTGCCGAGCAGGATGTTGAAGTAACGGCGTCCCTGCCATGCTATTCGCGGGAAAACGTCGATCGGCAGCGCGGCGATGGCGTGTTCGAAGCGAGCATCGCCGGGCTGCGTCAGCTCAACGCGTTGGGCTACGGAGACGACGACGGTGGGATGGTGCTCAACCTCGTCTATAACCCGCAGGGCCCGTCGTTGCCCCCTCCACAGGCGCAACTGGAGGCGGACTACAAGGGGCATCTGGCCGAGGATTTCGACATTCGCTTCAATCACTTGCTGACTATCACCAATCAGCCGATCGCGCGCTTCGGCAGTAGCTTGGTGAGCAGAGGACAGTTCAATGACTACATGCAGCTGCTGCGCGACAGCTATCGGCCGGAAAATCTAAATGCCGTGATGTGCCGCAATCTGGTGAGCGTCGACTGGCAGGGCTACCTGTATGACTGTGACTTCAATCAGATGCTCAACCTGTCGATGACACTTACCGGGCTGATCGGCCGGGACCGCGCGCATCTGCGTGATTTGCTTCAGTTATCGAGTCTGAACGGCAATCCCATCGTCACTCGCGATCATTGCTATGCCTGTACCGCTGGGCAGGGATCGAGCTGCGGTGGTGCTTTGAAGGATTGACACGTCTCTTGTGGTGTCCACTACTGCGCCAATTCGATCGACGCCGCCATCGCCGAGACCAGGTTTCATCAGGAACGCTTCCAGGCGGCGACCTGTGAGGCCAATGTCGAAATCACCGTGCGGGCAACCCAGCATCCGGCTGAAATGATGGGCGACGATTGGTACCTGTACGGTGATTGGGGGCGATCTGATCGCTATCCACAGCCGCAGCAAGGCTGAAAGCAAATCCTGAAACTGGCCACATCGCTCATGCTCACTCGGTCGGGGCGCGGGGCGTGAGATTGAGCATCTGCCGTACCTTGCTCAGCAGGTCACCGATCTGAAACGGTTTGATCACCATGTCCATCCCGGCCACGAGGAAGCGGTCACGACGCACCGCGTTTTCGGCATAGCCCGTCATGAACAGGACCGGCAGAGCCGGGCGGTGGATACGCGCTGCGTCAGCCAATTCGCGTCCGGACAGTTGCGGCAGCCCGACGTCTGTCAGAAGCAGATCGACGCTGGGATCATCCTGCAGCACTGACAGGGCGGTTGTGACATCTCCAGCCTCGCTGCAACGGTAACCTGCTTCAGTCAGCATTTCGGCCACCAGCATGCGCACTGCCGGCATGTCCTCGACGATGAGTACGTGCTCCCCGTTGCCCTGCGGCATGTCATCGACAACTGTCGTGGCAGCGCTGGTCGCGACGGCCGCCGGCAGGACCAGCGACACCTCGGTGCCTTCGCCGAGCACACTGCTGAGCCTGGCCTCGCCACCCGATTGGCGTGCGAAGCCATAGATCGAGGAGAGCCCCAGGCCGGTACCTTGACCAAGCGGTTTGGTGGTGAAGAACGGGTCGAATACCTTGTCCAGAAGCTCCGGCACAATGCCGGTGCCGTTGTCCTTTACGGTAAGCACGACATAGCTGCCATCGGCCAGGTCTGCGTCGGCCTGCGCCTCCAATTTCGCCGTGCGAATGGTGATGGTGCCGCCGTGAGGCAGGGCGTCTCGCGCATTGATCACCAGATTGAGCACGGCACTTTCTAGCTGGTTGGCATCGACCTGGGCCACGGCACCGTGGTCGCATAGCTCGAGATTGAGCGAGATATGCTCGCCAATGGTTCGCTGCAACAATTCTTCCAAGGAGCGGATCTGCTCGTTCAGGTCCGCTGGACGTGCGTCCAAGGGCTGCTGGCGGGCGAAGGCCAGCAGGCGGTTGGTCATCGAAGCAGCGCTGCGCGCCGAATTGAGCGCCGTATCGGCAAAGCGCAGGACGGCGTCGGTACGGCCTTCACTCATCCGTTTCTTCAGCAACTCGATACCGGTGATGATGCCCGTCAGCAGATTGTTGAAATCGTGCGCGATGCCGCCGGTGAGCTTGCCTAGCGCATCCATCTTCTGCGCCTGCATCAGCTGCGCTTCGGTGCGCACGCGTTCGGCCACCTCACGGGCGAGCTCGGTATTCACGTTCTCCAGTTGCTGTCGTTGCGAACGCTCGCGTTGGCGCTGCTCAGTGATGTCTTCGATGACGACCAGGCCGAGTTCGGCCGCTCGGTAGGGTGATACCTGCCACTGGGTCTCGCGTCGCTCGCCGGCCACTCGCATGACGAGCGTGTCCTGCCAGCGGGTTTCGTTGGTCAGGCAGTCACGCAGGGCCTGCAGTTTGCTTTCCTGCCCCTCGGCCAGACTGGCGGTTAGCGCGGCCGGATCTGGCTGCCCGCCAAGCAGCTGGGAAAGCGCACGGTTACTCTCATGGATGTGCAACTGCGGATCGATGACCGCAATGGGCGCCGAGACTTGCGAGAAAATATCCCGAAAACGCGCTTCGCTCTCACGCAGTGCATGCTCGGTGTCTCGAACGCGCAACAGCGTACGCAGCGTGGCGAGGAGGACGTCCGGGTCGACCGGATGGATCAGATAGGCATCGGCGCCCGCGTCCAGGCCTGTGATGATATCGCCGGTCTGGATCGATGCCGCCGACACATGAATGACCGGCAACAGGCGGGTCCGGTCATCGGTGCGCAGCTGTCGGACGATGTCGAAGCCACTCATGTCGGGCAGATTTACATCGAGAATCAAAGCGTCGACTGCTTCGCTGGCAATCAGGGCCAGTCCTTCGCTGCCTGTCCCGGCCTCGAGCACTGAATACCCGTGGCGCTGTAGGACCCGGTGGATTGCGTAACGCGTTGCCACGTTGTCGTCGACAATGAGAACGCTGTTGTTATCCGCCATTGCCGGGCTCCGAGGAAATCGCGACGGGGATGACGACGAAGAATGTCGAGCCGATCCCAGGCGTACTGTGCACACCCACTCGACCGCCCAGTAATTCGGCGAAGCGCTTGCACAGCGACAAACCCAGCCCAGTGCCGCGCAGACGCTTCTGCAGCGGTGTGTCGATCTGAACGAAATCCTCGAAGAGGTTGCCGTGCATGTCCTCTGGAATTCCAATGCCGGTGTCTGTTACGGCGAAACGGACCTCCGAGTCGCCCTCGGGGCGCACGGAGATGCGCACTTCACCGTTCTGGGTGAACTTGAGCGCATTGGAAATAAAATTTCGCAAAATCTGCGCAAGCTTCTTGTCGTCGGTATAAAGGCGCGGCATGTCCTGCGGTTCTTCGAAAATCAGGTCCACTGCGTTGGTATCGACAATCGGGCGAAACATTCCGCGCAATGCAGCGAACAGGTCAAACATGTCGAACCAGGCCGGCGAAATGGTGATCCGTCCGGCTTCGATCTTGGCCAGATCAAGCAGGTCATCGACCATGTCGCTGAGCTCGCCTGCAGCCCCACTGATGAACAGGACCTGCTTGTGCTGTTCCGGACTGAGCGGGCCATCCAGCTCATCGCTGAGCAGACGGGTGATGCTGCGAATCGAACCCAGCGGGGTACGGAACTCATGGCTCATGTAGGAAAGGAAGCGGCTTTTCAGGTCAGAAGCCTGGCGCAGCTGCTCTGCTTGCGTATCGAGTTCCGCATACAGCGCCAGGACCCCCTGGTTGGTTTCTTCGAGCTCCGCGCGCAGCAGCTCGTTTTCCTGCTGCAGCCGTTTGCTGAGCTCATCGTGAGTCGGTTCAGTCATTGACTGTCTCCAGGGCAATCACCATCACGGTTACGTCATCTCGGCCTCGACAGAAATCGCGATGCAGCAACGCGGCAATGATGGCTGGGTGGCGATGCGACAGGCCGGGGTAGTCACGCAGATCCCAGCGCGACTGCAGGCCATCGCTGTACATGACCAGGATCTGCGGGGCGTCGACCGGATAATCGAACGTCACGGCCTTGCGAAACCGCGAACCGACGATGCCTGGATGCGAAGCCAGGCCGCGCGTCTTCTCGGAGCTCAACAGGCAGCCACCGATGTTGCCAATCCCGGTAAAACGCACCGTGTGGCCGTCGAACATGGCAATGGCCGCGGCACCGCCACGCGTGCCGTTCATTGCCTGATGCATGTCGAACATGCTGGTCGCGGGATCGGCAAACGGCGCCGCGGCGAAAACTCCGGCCCCAGCGAGCCCCGCTCGTTCAGCATCCTCCCCATGCCCGATGCCATCGATGATCAGCGCACTGAGCCGTGGCCCGTCGACAGCCAGGTGCCAGACATCGCCGCAGGCGGGATCGTTGAGCAACGAATGCTGGCTGACACCGAAGCGAAGCGGGATGGGTGAAACCTGCCGGGGATACAGCTGAACCAGCACGACCGAACCCCGGCTATCGGAATAGACGTCGAAAAGCTGCCCTTGCCGCATCAGCGCGCCGAGCCCGGTTCCCTGGGTGCCGCCGGTGGAAAAGCCATCGGTCATGCACTTGCTGGGGTCGAACCCCGGCCCGCGGTCAACCGCGACCAGTTCGATACCGCTTCCGGTCAGCGCCGGTATAGGGCGCAGGTGCAAGGCACCATGGTGGGCATGCTTGAGCAAGTTGGTCGCCAGTTCGGTGGCGGCGAGCGCCACGCGACCGGCATCGGCTTCATTGAATGCAAGCTGGACGGCCAACGCTTGTGCAACCCGGCGCGCATGGCCTACCTGACTGGCATCCTCGACCGCCAATACCGTCGTCGTCGAGCCGCTAAGGTTCACGACCATTTGAAGATACTGATGCGAGTGCCCACGCCAGGAGTACTCTCGAGCTCGAAGTCATCCACCAGACGCTTTGCGCCGGTCAGGCCGAGACCGAGACCGCCGCCGGACGTCCAGCCATCGGTCAGCGCCAACTTGACGTCGGTGATGCCGGGGCCCTCGTCTCGAAAGGTCAGGCGAATACCGGTGCGTGGGCCTTCGTCGTGAACCTCCCAGTCCATATCGCCACCGCCGCCATACACGACGGTATTGCGAGCCAGTTCGCTGACCGCAGTGACGAGCTTGGTCTGGTCGATCAGGCGCATACCACAATCTTGTGCCAGCTTGCGGACTGCCTGCCGTGCTATCACGACGTCCTGCTCGATACGTACCGCAATGCTGCCGCTGGCACGGGGGGTCATTTGTCGGCCATCCGCTTGTGCAGCAGCTGCATGCCTCTTTCGACGTTCAGGGCCGTGCTGACGCCCTGCAGCGTCAAGCCCAGCTCGACCAAGGTGATCGCCACGGCTGGCTGCATGCCGACGACCACGGTCTCGGCGTCCATGATGCTGGAGAGACCGGATATCGAACTGATCATGCGTCCAATGAAAGAATCGACCATGTCCAGCGCAGAGATATCGATCAGCACCGCGCGAGCGGAGGTCGAGCTGATGCGCTCGGCCAGATCATCCTGCAGCGTCAGCGCCAGTTGGTCGTGCATGTCGACTTGAATGGTCACGAGCAAAAACTCGCCCATCCGTAATATAGGGATGCGCTCCATTTAGACGGCCTTGCTGACGGTCAGACCCGAGCGGCGCAGGGCGAGTGCGAGCGCGTCCGCGAGCGATGCTTTGGTCACAATGCCCTGCAGATCGAGCCCCAGGTGCACGATGGTCTGGGCGATCTGCGGGCGCACACCGCTGATGATGCAATCGGCGCCCATCAGGCGGATCGCCGTCACGGTCTTGAGCAGATGCTGCGCCACGAGCGTATCGACTGTTGGCACGCCAGTGATATCAATGATGGCGATCTCAGAACCGGTATCGACGATGCGTTGCAACAGCGACTCCATCACCACCTGAGTGCGTTGTGAGTCCAATGTGCCGATCATTGGCAGGGCGAGTACGCCGTCCCACAGTTTTACCACGGGTGTGGAAAGCTCCAGCAATTCTTCCTGCTGACGCTTGATTACAGACTCGCGCGATTTCTGAAAGGTGTTCACGGTATGCAGCCCGAGTTGATCGATCAACTCGGACAGGGCCCAAAGCTGCTCGGCGAGCGCTGCCGGTTCATCGGCGTATTCGGCCTGTAACAATGGCATCAACGGCTGCTTCAACGAGAAGATGAATCCGGCCGTCTGTTGGGAATCGAAACCGAGCAACACGCGGCTTTGAGAGAGCTTGTCGAGAAACTGGCGCATCGGATCCCAGCTTGAGGCCCTCAAATCGGTAGAGTCGCCTTGGCCAGCTCCCGCAATTAGCAAGCCTATGAAATCTCTGGTCTGCTGACGGAACTCATCGATTTTTACGTTGCGATAAGTGCCGCTGGCCTCGAGGTTGCGAGTCCAGCTTTCGACCAGCTCCTGCTCGTTTCTGGCGATGACGTTGAAAGTACGCTGTTGCAGTGTGGCCATTGGCGCGGATCCTCGGATGGCAAAGCGATAGTCGGGTTTGATTCGAATTATTTGCGGGCGTTCCAGAGCGTCTGAAAAGCCCGCAGAAGGCAAAAGTCGCTTGTCTCGATGTTCGTAAGCATGACTTAACGATTCAAGCGTTCAGAGCATAGTGGTTCGGTGGATGACTGCTAGCTAAGCCAGAGCAGGCGAAACGGTGATAGATGGTGTCACGATATGCGCCTAAGCGCAGTGATGGCATTTCGCCCCAAGTTGGCGGCATGGTCAAGGTTTTCGACGATTTGAGGTTGGGTCACAACTTTACCTTCCAGGCGGACCGGGGCAAGTGCCTTCCTGCCGTGAGCTGCAACGACCATTCGGCAGATTGAGGCGAGCGAACCTTAAGTTGCCTTCTGCCAAGCCGAAACCAAGGTTGGGTCGATCCGACTCGATGCGCCGAACCGATTGTCTGAATTGCAGATGATGGCACTTCGCCTTTTCTGCGTTTTCGGTCAAGATTCGTGCCTTATACCTAGGAAGACAGGCCAATGCTGGTCGGTAGCTATAACGAAATTCTCGTGTTCTTCTCGTTTGTTGTTGCCGTGCTGGCGTCCTACACCGCGCTGGACATGGCGGGCAGGGTAGCGACCTCGTCGGGTCGTGCCGCCCGCATGTGGTGGATTGGTGGCGCGTTTGCCATGGGCCTGGGCATCTGGTCCATGCACTTCATCGGTATGCTCGCGTTCAGCCTGCCGATTCCGCTGGGTTACGACCCGTTGATAACGGCCGGCTCGCTGGTGGTGTCCATCGTTGCATCGGCACTGGCGCTATGGCTGGTGTGCCAACACGAGTTGCGCTGGAGCCGGCTGGTGCAAGGGGCGCTGCTGATCGGTGCGGGCATTGCGGTGATGCATTACAGCGGTATGGCTGCGCTGCGCATCCAGCCAGGAATTGTGTATGACCAAGGCTGGTTGATCGCTTCGGTGCTGATCGCCGTACTGGCATCGGGCGCCGCGCTGTGGCTAGCCTTCCGCTTGCGTGCCAACCTGCAACGTGTGCAGGTCTGGCGTGGGGCGGCCGCGCTGGTGATGGGGCTGGCGATCATCGGCATGCACTACACCGGCATGGCGGCGGCGAGTTTTCCCGAGGGCAGCTTCTGTGGCGCAGCCAATGGCGTCGACACCAACTGGCTCGCACTGCTGGTCATCGTGCTGACGTTGGCCGTGTTGGGGATAACCCTGACCGTCTCGGTGCTCGATGCACGGCTGCAGACACGCACATCGGTGCTGGCCAGTTCACTGGAAAAGGCCAACTCCGAATTAATGCAGTTGGCTCTGCACGACAACTTGACCCGTTTGCCGAACCGTTTGTTGCTCGAAGACCGGCTGAGCCAGGCGCTGAAGGTGGCGCAGCGGGAGCAATCCTGCTTCGCTGTGATGTTCATGGACCTGGACGGCTTCAAGGCGGTAAACGACGCCTATGGGCACCACCTCGGCGACCAGTTGCTGATCAGCGTGACCGAGCGCTTACGCGACTGCGTGAGGGCGCAGGACACTCTGGCGCGCCTCGGCGGTGATGAATTCGTGCTGCTCGCGACCATCGAAAGCCCAGATGATGCCGCCACCCTCGCGGAAAAGCTGGTGCAATGCATTGCCGAACCGTTCGTACTGTCTCGCTACACGCTGAGCGTCTCGCTGAGCATCGGTATCGCCGTATACCCCGGCGACGGCGAGGTCGAGCGGGACCTGCTGCTGCATGCCGACGCCGCGATGTACCACACCAAGAGCGCGGGCCGGAATGGCTACAGCTTCTTTGAAGCATCGATGAACGCTAACGCCGTAGAGCAACTGCAGCTGCTACACGACATGCGGCTGGCTGAGGCCAACGGCGAGCTGCGCCTGCACTATCAACCCAAGTTCGAGGCACCTGCCGGCCCGGTGCGCGGCTTCGAGGCACTGCTGCGCTGGCAGCATCCCCAGCGCGGCATGCTGTCGCCCGACGCCTTTCTGCCGATGGCGGAAAAGACCGGGTTGATCGTGCCGATGGGCAAATGGGTACTGAACGAGGCCTGTCGGCAGCTGCGTGAATGGCATGAGCAGGGCCTCGACCACTGGACCGTGGCGGTCAATCTGTCGGCCGTGCAGTTCGAACAGCCGGATCTGCTGGATGTAGTGGTCGAAGCCATCGAGCGCCATTGCATTGCGCCGGAAATGCTGACCATCGAGGTCACCGAAACCGTGGCCATGCGCAGCCCGGAAACCACCATCGAAACGCTGGAGAAACTGACCGCGATGGGCGTGAAGGCCTCCATCGATGACTTCGGTACCGGCTATTCCAGTCTGCTCTATCTCAAGCGGCTACCGGCCAGCGAGCTGAAAATCGACCGCGCTTTCGTCAGGGAAATGAGCGTAGGCAACGAAGATTCGGTCATCGTCTCGGCCATCATCGCACTGGCCAAAGCGCTGGGGCTGCAGGTAGTCGCCGAAGGCGTGGAAACCGCCGAGCAGCAGCAGTTTTTGACCGGGCTTGGCTGCGAGACGCTCCAGGGCTTTCTCCTGGACCGGCCGATGACACCAGCGCAGATTCGCGCGCGGGTCGAACAGACGCAACCGGGAGAAACCGCCTTCACCACGGATCGGCTAGGGCTGAGCGAGCCGGCCTGAGTCGGGCGGACGGCAGCGATCAAAACCAGCGGTCGTTGCGCTTGCGGCCGCGGGTCATGGCCGGAATGATCAGGCCAGCCAGCAGGCCTGCGCCGGCGATGCTGCCGCCGTAGACCATGTAACGCATCAGTACCTGATTGTTCTCGTCGCCGAGACGTGCCTGAGCGTCGCGCAGATCCGATTCGGTTGCGGTAAGCGCGGTATCCAGCGCCTGGCGGCGCGCTTCCAGTTCGTCAATCAGCGCCTTGCGTGAGTCGAGTGTCTCCTGCATGCCCTGTACCCGGGTCTTCCAGCTGTCGTCGATGGTACGCAACTCTTCGCTGAGCTCGGCAACCTTCTGTTCCAGCTCCGGCAAGCGCTCCGCCTGGCCGGGCATTTCTTGCAGGTCGGCAGTGCGGATCCACACTCGGTCGCCATTTGCGCCACGAACCTGACTGTAATCGCCCTGAGTGTCGAGCAGCTCGACCTTCTCTCCGGATTTGAGCGAACCAACGATGCGATAACCGTCGGTTGGGCCGCTGCGTACGTAAGTGGTCAGGCTGTCGCTGACCCAGCGCTCGTTGGTCGCTTGCTGCGCCTGTGCTGGAACGACAACGGCCAGCAGGGCGCCGAACAGGCCGGCACGCAATGCGCGGCGTTGCGTGGCAGATCCGGCAACACGAGTAGGGAGAGCAAGGAGATGGCGGGATATGGACATGGTGGTCTTCGCGTTAACAAAAGGATGATGGCCTCGATGAACGGGCCGAAACATAAGCGGATCCGGAGCCGGCACTGTGCAGTCAGCTTGCCGCGACGGGGCAGCTGGCAGGTCGGATGTGCTGATGGGTGAGCGGGAGGATGCGTTCTCCCGTGGTTGAGCCTAGGCCCCACATGGTCCTGCAGACAGGACTGACAGCACGAGGCGCTGTAGGTTCACTGAATGTTCACCTTTTCATGCTAGGCCGGGTTCGTTCCGGTTAGCGGTGTGCACGGGCTCGAGGGCGGCGCATCGTTACAGGAGTTCCACCGGGTGAGCACGGATCAGCACCTGTTCCTGGCGGAACCGGGCCTCCAGCGAGGCTCGGTAGTTGGCCCACCAAGTGCGGTCGAGTTCGTCGGCCATGACTTCGTAGACGACCAGATCGTCGCGCACGGCTCGGCTGTCATCTTCACGCCAAAGACCGTTTGCGGGTGCACGGGCATAGGCGGTGAGCCCGCCGAACTGCTCCACTAGCTCGTTCCTCACCTCGGCGTAAAGGGTCTTGGGCAGCGCTTGTCCGTCATTGTCATAAAGCGGAAGCAGCAATTGGGTCAGGTACATGTTGCAGGCCCAGTGCGTGGTTGGCTTAGTTGATCCGACCGCGGGCAGGCGCGCTCGGCACTATTGCATGGGCCATGCGCGGATCAACGGTGCGATCTGAGGCCGCGCTGATGGGCGGAGACGAATTCAGCGGCGTATGCAGACTCCAACGCTATACATCAGATTACGGGAGGTAGCTCAAGATGGATTCGCCGACCCCCTCGGTAGCGGCCTTGCAAAAGGCGCAGGACATCACCTCACGTTGGTCGGACGGGGAGCTGGGCGCCGAGGAAGCGCAGCAGGCGCTCAAATCCGTGTTCGACCAATGGCAGCCCGGCGATCGAGCGTCCGAGGCCGAGCAGGTTGCCGAAGCGGCGCTGACGGCATCGCGAATCGCTTTCCAGGATTGGCTGCAGCGTGGGGAGAACTGTGAAGAGCTGGTCGCCCAGCTGCGCTGGATTCTCGACCCGTCGAAAGATGGCATCACCGATCCCGAGCTCAACGTATACGCGCCGCAGCGCCCCGAGTGAAATCGCCCGCGGGCGGAGCGGCAGCCTCTCAGCGCCCCAGCAGTACGACCAGGGCAATGGCCAGCGCCAGCGATACCCCTTTCCAGAACAGCACCGGATTGCGCTCCATCAGCGGCGGCCGGGCCTTATTGAGGAAGGCCTGGTTGGGCTTGCGTAACTCGAAGACGAATTCCGAGAGGTCCTCGTAGCGTTTGTACGGGTCCGGATGCAGCGCCTTGCGCAGCACATCATCGATCCAGGCCGGCACCTCGCGGTCGTGCTCGCGGATCGAGCTGTAGCTGAGCTTGTTCTGCGCGGCGCGGGTGCGGCACTGGGCGACCTGAAGGCCATACGGCAGCTTGCCGGTCAGCATCTGATAGGTGATGACCGCCAGCGAAAACATGTCCGAGCGCGGCGTGCCGCTCTCGCCAAGGAAATATTCCGGCGCCGTGTACTGAACGGTGCCGAGCAACTCGCTGCGTTCGGTCGGCGAGGCGATTTCCATGATGCCGGCCACTTGGGTGGACCCGAAATCGATGATTTTCACCGTGCCGGTGGCGTCGATCATGATGTTCTCGGGGCGCAGGTCCTGATGCAGCATTTCCAGCCGGTGAAAGGCGCGCAGGCCCTTCGCGATCTGCTCGACGATGCCGCGCACCGTCTCCAGATCCGGCTGCGGATGGTCGATCATCCACTGCGTCAGCGTCTGGCCGTCGATGAATTCGCTGACGCTGTAGAGAAAGTTTCGCTTGCGTGTCTGCCGGCACGGCTGGGCCACGTGTGCGCTGTTGATGCGCCGCGCGACCCACTCCTCGGTGAGGAAGCGTTCGAGATAAGCCACATCTTGTTGAAGGTCCATCGACGGCGTCTTGATGATTACCGGCGTGTCGCTGTCATCGTCGGTCGCCAGATAGACGTGGCTGCGGCTGCTGGCGTGCAGCTCGCGGACGATGGTGTAGCCATCGAACCGCGCCCGTGCCTCGAGCATGGGCGGGAAGGGCAGTTCGGTGAGTTGCTGGTAGAGCTCGTCCGGGGCCTGAATCGGCAGCTGCTCGATGCGCAGGATCTGCACCGTGAGGTTGTCGTCGCTGCCGCGTTGCAGCGCTTCGTTGACGATCTCCCTCGCGGCCGCGTCCAGATCGGTCGCATGCCGGGCGATGGCTTCGCTCATGAACTGTGCGCTGGCAAACTCGTATACCCCATCGGTGACCAGGATGAAGGTATCGCCGATTTCCACCCGCTCGGCGCGATAGTCGATTTCCAGCTGCGGATGAATGCCCAGCGCCCGGCTCAGGTAGCTTTTGCCTTCGGATAACCGGAGACGATGGTCATTGGTGAGCTGTTCCAGCGTCTTGCCCTGAACGCGATAGATGCGCGAGTCGCCGGCGTGGAAGAGGTGCGCGGTGGTCGATTTGATCACCAGTGCGCTGAAGGTGCAGACGTAGCCGCGGTCCTTGTCGTAGCGATACTGGCTCTGCTGACTTTGCGCATGCAGCCAGGAGTTGGTCGCCATCAACACCCGCTGCGCCGAGGTTTTGACCGACCAGGCGTCGGATGTGCAGTAGTAGTCGGCGAAGAAGCCGGTAATGGCCGACTCGCTGGCGATATGGCTGACGGCGCTGCTGCTGATGCCATCGGCGATGGCGAGGGCGATGCCCTTGCTGCTCAGTTGCGGCTCTTTGGGAATGTAGATGCCGTGGAAATCCTGATTGCTTTCCTTGGGACCCTTGTCGGTGTGTTGGCCCACCGAAACCCTGAGTTGTGCGGTCATGAAATGCAGCGAACCCCGGACAGGCCGGGGCTCGTTGGGCTACTCAGCGCAGGGCGCGCTTGGGTGCAGTTTTAATGTGGGTGGTATAGAGCGTCAGGCCGGTGAATGCCAGACCGCCTACCAGGTTACCCAACGCGGTGGGGATCTCGTTCCAGATCATGTAATCCATGACCGAAAATTCGCCGCCCATGATCATCGCCGAAGGAAACAGGAACATGTTCACCACCGAATGCTCGAATCCCATATAGAAGAACAGCATGATCGGCATCCACATGGCGATCGCTTTGCCGCTGACCGTCGTGGAGATCATTGCGCCAACCACGCCCATCGAAACCATCCAGTTGCACAGCATGCCGCGCAGAAAAATGGTCGCCCAGCCCGCCGCGCCGAATTCGGCGTAGCCCAGGGTGCGTGCTTCGCCGATATGGGAAATCTTTTCGCCTACAGCGCCGGGGTCGGTGGAAAAGCCCATGGTGAAGACGAAGGCCATCATCACGGCCACGGTCAGCGCGCCGGCGAAGTTGCCGAGGAATACCAGCCCCCAGTTGCGCAGCACGCCATTCACCGTCACGCCCGGACGCCTGTCGAGCAGCGCCAACGGAGTCAACACGAACACGCCGGTCAGCAGATCGAAGCCCATCAGGTACAGCATGACGAAACCGACCGGGAAGAGCATGGCGCCTACCAGCGGCGCGCCCGTCTGCACCGTGATGGTGATAGCGAAGACCGCCGCGAGGGCGAGGATCGCGCCGGCCATGAAGGCCCGAATCAAGGTGTCCCGGGTAGACATGTAGATCTTGGACTCACCGGCGTCGACCATTTTGGTGACGAATTCCGAAGGGATAATGTAGGACATAGTCGATTCTCTGTATTGGCGATCCGGTCCCGACTGGAGTCGGGTTTCTCTTTTCATCGAGCCCTTGTGCGGCACTGGCGTACCGCAACAGAGGGCCAGCGGGATAAGGCTCAGCCTGCGGCGATTTCCACGGCCTCACCGTTCAGGCGCACGGGCCAGACTTGCAATTGCTGTTCCGGGTATTCCAGGCAGCTGCCATCGGCCAGGCGGAAGTGCTGCTTGTACAGCGGCGAGGCGATTACCAGATCGCCCTTGAGCTGCCCCAGAATGCCGCGGCCGATGACGTTGGCGCCGGACTTGGGGTCCTTGTTGGCAATGGCGAACACCTGCTCGCCGGTCTCGGTCTCGGGCAGGTGAAACAGCGCCACCTGCTTGTCATCGAGCCAGGCGACCACGCCTGAATTGGCCACCAGATCGCGACGGCTGCATAACGCCCGCCAGCTGACGTTTTCACTCGGTTGCATGCGTACAGCGTTGGACTGGCTCATCAGAGCACCTCCTCGGTTACGGGAATCAGGTGAAGTTCATGTGCGTGCACCGGCCGGCGCTGGCCGCGTTCCTTGACGAAGTGGATGTCCGGGTCGCCGCGCTGGTCGTTGACGAAGGTGCGGAAGCGCTTGAACTTTTCCGGATCCTTGATGGCGTTGGCCCACTCGCATTCGTAGCGGTCGACCACCAGCTGCATCTGCGCTTCCAGTTCGGCGGCGAGGTTCAGGCTGTCGTCGATGACGACTTCCTTGAGGTAGTCGAGGCCACCCTCCAGGGATTCACGCCACACCGAGGTGCGCTGCAGCTTGTCCGCGGTGCGGATGTAGAACATCAGGAAGCGGTCGATGTAACGGATCAAGGTCTCGTCATCGAGGTCAGTGGCGAACAGCTCGGCGTGCCGCGGACGCATGCCACCGTTACCCGCGACGTACAGGTTCCAGCCGTGCTCGGTGGCGATGACGCCGATGTCTTTGCTCTGTGCCTCGGCACATTCGCGGGTGCAGCCCGACACGCCGAACTTGATCTTGTGTGGCGAGCGCAGGCCCTTGTAGCGATCCTCCAGGCGCAGCGCCATGCCGACGCTGTCCTGCACGCCGTAGCGGCACCAGGTGCTGCCGACACAGGATTTAACCGTGCGCAGGGATTTGCCGTAGGCGTGACCGGTCTCGAAGCCAGCCTCGATCAGCTCGCCCCAGATATCTGGCAATTCATGCAGCTGAGCGCCGAACAGGTCGATGCGCTGGCCGCCGGTGATCTTGGTGTAGAGGTCGTATTTCTTGGCGACGGCGCCGAGGGCGATCAGCTTGTCCGGGGTGATTTCACCGCCGGCGATGCGTGGCACCACCGAGTAGGTGCCGTTCTTCTGCATGTTCGCCATGAAGGTGTCGTTGGTGTCCTGCAGCGGGATCAGGCCGGGGTCGGTGATTGGCTGGTTCCAGCAGGAGGCGAGAATCGAGCCCACCGCCGGCTTACAGATATCGCAACCGGTGTGGCCACGACCGTGCTTGGCCAGCAGCTCGTTGAAACTGATGATGCCCTCGACGCGGACGATGCCGTACAGCGCCTGGCGGGTGTGAGCGAAGTGCTCGCACAGGCTCTTGTCGACTTCGACGCCACGGGCGGTCAGTTCATGCTCGAAGACCTGTTTGAGCAGCGCACTGCAACCGCCGCAGCCGGTGCCGGCCTTGGTTGCGGCTTTGAGTTCGCCGAGGTCGGTGATGCCGGCGTCGACCTGACAGCAGACGGCGCCCTTGGTGACGTTGTGGCAGGAGCAAATGGTCGCGGTGTCGGGCAGGGCATCGGCGCCCAGCGTTGGTGCGCCATCCGACAGCGGCAGGATCAGGCTGGACGGATCGGCCGGCAGCCTGATGCCGTTCTGTGCGTACTGCAGCAGGGTGTCGTAGTAGCTGTTGTCGCCGATCAGCACGGCACCGATGACGCGCTTGCCGTCCTCGGAGAGCACCAGCCGGCGGTAGCTGGCGTTGGCTTCGTCGATAAAGCGGTAGCTCTTTGCGCCGGGCGTAGCGGCGTGTGCATCGCCGATGGAGCCGACGTCGACGCCGAGCAGCTTGAGTTTGGTCGACATATCGGCGCCGCAGAATGGCTGGTGCGACTCCCCACAGAGCAGCGCGGCGAGGTTACGCGCCATGGTGTAGCCGGGGGCGACCAGGCCGAAAACCATGCCGTTCCAAGAGGCGCATTCGCCGATGGCGAAGATCGACGGGTCGCTGGTGCGGTAATCGGCGTCGATCACGATGCCGCCGCGCGGTGCGATCTCCAGCTCGGCGCTGCGGCCGAGTGCATCCTGCGGGCGAATGCCAGCGGAAAAGACGATGAGGTCGGTTTCCAGATACTCACATCTACCATCAGCGCCATCGTTGAAGTTCATTCGGTAGGCGTATTCCTCACCGATGACGATTTCCTGGGTGGCACGGGACAGGTGAACGCCCACACCCAGCGCTTCGATACGGGCCTTGAGCGCCTTGCCGCCTTCATCATCGAGCTGCACCGGCATCAGGCGCGGGGCGAACTCGACGACATGGGCTTCGAGGCCGAGGGATTTGAGCGCATTGGCCGCTTCCAGGCCAAGCAGGCCGCCACCGACGACCACGCCGCGCTTGGCGTTGCTGGCCGCGGCGCGAATCGCGTCCAGATCGTCCAGGGTACGGTAGACCAGGCGAGAGTTACCCTCGGCGCCTGGAATCGGCGGCACGAACGGGTAGGAACCGGTGGCCAGGATCAGTTTGTCGTAGGGCTGGCGGCCGTCGCCGGTGACCACTTCCTTGCGCTCACGGTCGATTTCCAGCACCTGCACACCGAGGTGCATATGCACGCCGTGGGTGGCGTAGTAGTCGGCTTCGCACATGGCCAGCGATTCGGCGTCGCGGCCACCGAAATATTCGGAGAGATGAACCCGGTCATACGCGCGCTGGCGTTCTTCGCCATAGACATGGATGTGATACTGGCCAAGGGCGCCGCGCTCGACCAACTGCTCAACGCAGTGGTGACCCACCATCCCGTTGCCGATGACGACCAGCGTTTCACTCTTGATCGGGGTGACGATTGCGTTCATGACCGGTTCCTCCGTCGAAGCCGTGTTCGGCGTCGTCGTACAAAAACAAAAAAGGCGCCTGGAGCTGTCGGGCAGCTCCAGGCGCCTTTGCCTGGTATTTGGAATTTGTGGGGTGATATGCGAGCGACGTTGCCCGTTGCACCCGTCCCGTGCCGTTTGAGGCTTATGGTCTTCGTTGACCGCGGGAGGCTCTGCCGAATCGCTCGGCAGGCGTTGCTTAGGCCATAGCAGGTTGCGTGCCAGCGACCTTGAAGGAGGGCGTGAGGGCGGGGCTGCGCGGGGTTGGTGGGCTGAAGCCCACCCTGCGGGACAAGGCTGTTGTAGGGTGGGCTTCAGCCCACCGTCAAAGCTGAACCACAAAGGTGCGGAATCGTGAAAAGCTCCCTTTTTTGGGGCGATATGCCGAGTGACTTCATCGGTAATCGCCTGGCGCAGCTATACGGAGCCGAACCTTGCGCGTTGAGCTCGGTCAGTACACGACCTTCCGGTCGCGGCATGGCTATGATTGCCGCTGACCTCAATCCAGACGAATCGTGGAGATCACTTGAACAAGGTCGTTGAACAACCCTTGCTGTTGGGCATGATGCGCCTGATGCAATACCCCGAGCTGGCGCAGCCGCGAGCATTGCTGAGCTTTCTCGAGCGCTGCGTCGAGCGTGGCGTGAGCGCTTTCGATCACGCTGACATTTATGGTTCCGGTGAATGCGAGGCGCATTTTGGCGCCGCGCTGAAGCTGCAACCGGCGTTGCGCCAGCAGATCCAGTTGATCGGCAAGGCCGACATCGTGCCAGCCACGCAGGATCGATCCCGCTGGCAGGTCAAGCATTACAACACCCAGGCGGCGTACCTAACCGAGGCAGTCAACGGCTCCCTGAAGCGGCTCGGCGTGGAGCGCTTGGACGGCTTCCTGCTGCATCGACCGGACCCTTTGCTGCAGATCGATGAAGTTGCCCGGGCGCTGAACGATCTGGTCGGCAGCGGCAAGGTCGGCTGGCTTGGCGTATCCAACGCCGAGCTGCTGCATTGCCAGACGCTGGCGCGCGAGTTGCCCCTGCGCTGCAATCAGATCGAGCTGTCGTTGCAGGCTCAGGAAACCGTATGGGACGGACGCTTGCATGCGATGGAGAGTGAGGGTCTGCACGTGCTGGCTTGGTCGCCCATGGGCGGTGGACGTTTCGGCGCCAATTTGCAGCAGGCACTCGAAGAAGTCGGCGCGGCACTGGGCGCTACTGCCAATCAGGTCGCCCTGGCCTGGCTGCGCAAGCTACCCGGCAAGCCGGTGCCTATACTCGGCAGCCTCCGTTGGGAGCGGATCGAGGAAGCGCTGCAGGGCGCCGAGCTGCGGCTGGATACCCAGGCCTGGTTCTATCTCGCTCAGGCGGCACGTGGACATGAGGTGGCCTGAGGCGACAGCTTGAGGTTAGTTGCATCGCCTAATCGAGTGGTCTAGCGTCAGCTAGCCGACGCTGCGTCAGGTTTAGCCATATTGCTGACACAGTCATTTCCTAAGGTTGTTCTCTGATGCCAGGCCGCCGTGCATGTCGCGCGGCGCCGGCTCCGACCGGATGGAGACTCCCTACATGCGTATCCCGAAGCTGCTGGTCGTGGCGCTTGCCGCTGCGATCTCCGCCCCTGCGATGGCCGCCAGCAACACCTTGGTAGGGTGGGCCATGATGCCCGCCGACACCTTCTCCGACGGTCCGACATCGGCTCAGATGGCCAACGCCAACCCCTACGGCACCTTCGTGCCACCGTATGAAAATCGTCAGCCGGTGCAGGGCTTTTCCGCCGTGTTGCCAGGCGCGGATGAACACAGCTTCATCTTCATGACCGACAACGGCTTCGGTGGTCAGACGAACTCTGCGGACGCGCTTTTGCGGCTTTACAGCGTGCGGCCTGATTTCCGTACGGCCAGCGGCGGGAGCGGGAAAGTCAGTGCGAGCGACTATTTCAGCGGTGCGCCACTGGCTCGCTTCACCCACACGTCGCGCCTCACCCTGAACGACGTCAATCAGAAGCTTGAGCTGCCGATCCAGGCAGATTACCGCTTCTATTACAACGACGGCTCCAAGCCAGGCGTCGACAGCTCAATTGAGTTTGGCCGCTTGCTCACGGGCGCCGATCTGGATATCGAGTCGGTGCGTCGGGACAAGAACTGCGCGATGTGGTTTGGCGATGAGTTCGGCCCTTATTTGATCAAGACCGACGCCTCCGGCACCGTCACCCGCAGCGCCGTCTCACTGCCGGGTGTCTACGCGCCGCAGCACGCCGATGTAGTGGCGGGGCGAGCAACCGCCAACCTGGGCGGGTCCGGCGGTTTCGAAGGCATGGCGATCAATCCGCGCGGTGACCGCCTGTACGCGCTGCTGGAGAAAACGATCAACGGTGATGCGGGCGGTACCTTGCGTATCAACGAGTTCGACATCGATCAGGAGCGCTACACCGACAATGTGTTTTTCTACCGTCTGCAGGAACCCGAACACGCCATTGGCGACATGACTGCGATCGACGAGACGCGCTTCCTGGTCATCGAGCGCAACGGCGCAACCGCCACTAACGGCATTCCGTTCAAGAAGATCTACCTGATCGACATCCGCGGTGTCGCCAGTGGCGCGGAAGTGCGCAAGACCGAAGTGGTCGACCTCATGCAGCTGGCCGATCCCGACGACTTGAACGGCGACGGTCAGCGCACCTTTACATTTCCCTACGTGACCATTGAAAGCGTGTTGCCGCTGGATTCGCGCACCTTGTTGGTCACCAACGACAATAATTTCCCTTATGGAGGAGGGCGGACCCTGAATGCAGATGTAACCGAATTTCTGAAGATCCGCCTGGCCAAACCGATTGCTGGGGTCCGCCCGCCGCACCAGCGACAGGCCAGAGATACACGCCGTTGCGATGTGTCGGCTGGCCCGAGCCATGGCTGATTCGCTTGAGGCGCAGGTGAGGGCCGTTCTGAGGACCAAGCGACGCTGCACTTCAGCTGTCCGGCGCTCACCGCGTTTGGGTGGGCGTTAGCCCACCCGAATAAAGCGCAGCGACAGGCCGATCAAGCTTCGCCCACCTGGACCACCAGCTTGCCGAAGTTTTTACCTTCGAGCAGGCCGATAAACGCCTCGGAGGCGTTTTCCAGGCCTTGCACTATCTGCTCGCGGTACTTGATCTTGCCCTCGGCATACCATGCGCTCATGTCGCGGGCGAACTCGTCGTAGCGGTGGCCGTAGTCGTTGAAGATGATGAAGCCCTGCATGCGCATGCGCTTTTTCAGAATGGTGTCGAGCAGCAGGGGCAGGCGGTCCGGCCCGTCCGGCAAATCGGTGCTGTTGTACTGGGCAACCACGCCGCAGATCGGCACTCGAGCACTGGTATTGAGCAAGGGCAACACGGCATCGAATACCTTGCCGCCGACGTTCTCGAAATACACATCGATGCCGTCCGGGCAGTGCTTGGCCAAGTGCTGCGCGAATTCGTCCGCGCGATGATCGATACACGCATCGAAACCAAGCGTCTCGACCGCATGCCGGCACTTCTCGGGCCCGCCAGCGATGCCCACCACATGACAGCCTTTCAGCTTGCCGATCTGCCCTACCGTGGCACCCACCGGTCCGGTGGCGGCAGCGACCACCAGCGTTTCCCCGGCCTTCGGCTGACCGATATCGAGAAGCCCCATGTAAGCGGTGAAGCCCGGCATGCCCAGCACGCCCAGGGCATGGGACGGATGGGCCATTTCCCGGTCGAGCTTGAGCAAACCTTCACCATTGGACACGGCATAGTCCTGCCAGCCGTTGCCACTGAGCACCCAGTCGCCTTCCCGGTAATCCGCGTGGCGGGACTCGACGACCCGACTGACCGTGCCGCCGACCATGACATCACCTACTTCCAGGGGCGGGGCATAGGAAGGCCCGGCGCTCATCCGACCACGCATGTAAGGGTCTAGAGACAGATAAACGGTGCGCAGCAGCAACTGGCCGTCCTCGGGTTTGGGGACTGGCCCGGTTTCCAGGCGGAAATTATCGGTCGTCGGTGCGCCATGAGGGCGAGAGGCGAGGTGAACGCGACGGTTGTGTTGCGGATTCTGGATCATCGAGCATGTCTCCACTGTCAGGGCAACGTTTAGCCGATAGGGTTAATGGTCTTGAGCAGCCGTGTCGATGTGCAACGGGGCGGCCACGCACGCTCTGTTCAATACGAAATCATTCGTTGCCAAGCTGCCCAGCATCTGAACGGGGCGGATCTGCCAAGTTCGGGATGCGTTTTGCGATGGGCGCCCAGCTACCGCTGCCAGCGAGGCGCACCCCGGAAAAGAACCGCGCTTGGGCGACTTCCGAATAGGCTGCAATGGTCTTTCTTTACACATGTCAATAGCTAACGGTCGGTTTAGGCGTCATTTCGTTGCGAGGCACTGAACCTCATTCGTCTTCCTCGGTCCGACCTGAGCGCTGTGCTCAAACCCAGAGAAAGCGCCGCAGCGGCATCTGGCGCGACCCCTGTTATCGCGGCCGGGTGACAAAACGACCAGACCGAAATGACACCTGCCTCTCGATCACGGACCAAGCGACCTATGGATCAGATATACGCCGTTGTACTGTCGTACAAACGTAAAGGCTTGCTTAAGCGTTGCCTGGACGGCATCAGCGCTCAAACCCGGCCATGCGACGCCATTATCGTCGTCGATAACGCCAGTCATGACGGGACCGAGGAGATGCTGCTCGAGTCAGGAATTGCAAACCTCAAGGTATACGTACTGTCGCGCAATACCGGTGCCTCGGGAGGTTTCAGTGCCGGGTTTCGCATCGCCTACCAACAGGGTGCCGATTTTGTCTGGATGATGGATGACGATGTCATTCCCGAGCCGGATGCCTTGGAACAGTTGGTCGAGGCTGATAAGCGGCTTCGTGCGCGTGACAAACCACACTCATTCCTCGTTTCGACGGCTCATACCGAAGACGGGCTACTGACCAATGTTCCTCGCATCGATGAACGTACCAATGCCATTGATTATGAGAATTGGCCAGCACTGCTCGACATCGGGGTGATTCCCGTGCGTCCGGCTACCTTCGTCTCGATCCTCGTCCCTCGGACGTCGTTACGGCAGCATGGCCTGCCTATCGCACCCATGTTCATGTGGGGCGACGATACCGAATTCACCTTGCGCATCACCCAGGAGGTACCGGGTTATCTGGTGGCGGCGAGCAGGGTGCTGCATATGCGACGGGTCAGCGGTGCCATCGATATTCTCCGAGAGACGGACCCGGACCGGGTGGCGTTGCATCGACATCTGGTGCGCAATGAACTATTCGTGGCGCGCAAATACTTTCGTAAGCGCCGAATGCTGGGGTTGCTGGCTTCACGCCTAGGGCAAGCTGCGCAAATGCTGCAGCGTGGTCAATTCGGCAAAGCCAGGATCGTGATGAGTGGTCTGCTTGAAAGCGTACGCTTCTCGCCGGAACCAGAAGGGGCCGACGCACCGGTGGAGGCGCTGGGTGTAAGCGTACGCGAACTGATCCCAAAGTCGTTGAGCGCTGCCTCGACGACGGTTGATCCGCGGACTCCCTCCGAGACGCCATCAGCCTTGGCGAGCGAACCTTCCGCGGAGCCGGAAAAGCTGGAAGCAACACATCCCCCACAACCCAGGCCGAACATGCGCGTCCTGGTATGCGGCGCGGGTGGCCAAGTGGGCCGTTGTCTGGTCAATCAAGCCGCCAGCTTTGGGCTGGAGGCCATCGGGCTGACGCGTCAGGATCTCGATATCACCGTGCCTGCGCAGATCAATCAGGCGATCGAACGCTACCAGCCGGCGCTGATCATCAACGCAGCGGCGTATACCAACCTCGATCATGCCGAAGCCGAGGTCGTCCATGCCGAAGCGGTGAACCGCGACGGTGCCGCTAATCTGGCTCAGGCCGCCAGGCACTTCGGAATTCCATTGTTTCACCTGTCCAGCGAATACGTCTTCAAGGGAGACGCCTCGGTGCCTTATCGGGAATCCGACCCGGCAGTGCCGATCTGTGTGTACGGCGAAACGCGACGGGCAGGGGAGATCGCCATCAGCGAGACACTGGATCGATACCTGATTCTGCGCACCAGCTGGATCTATGGCGAGCACGGCAACAACTTCGTCAAGACCATGCTGAATCTCGGTCGCAAGACCGACGAAATTTCAGTCGTCAGTGATCAGATCGGCTGCCCGACCCGCTCACGCAGTGTCGCGCGGGTGCTGATCGAATTGGCGCTGCGCTACTGCCGCGACGGCGATCTCGAATGGGGGCTTTATCATTACAGCGGCACTTCGCCCTGTTCGTGGGCTGAGTTCGCCGTCGAGGTTTTCCGCGAAGCCGAGCGGGCCGGCCTGATCGACAAGGCGCCTCACGTGTTGCCGGTAACCAGTGGGAGCCTGCCCCGCGCTGCGGCCAGGCCCGCCTGGTCGGTGCTCGATTGCAGCCGGATTGAAAGCACCTTTGGTATCAAGCCCAAGCCATGGCGCGACGAACTGCGCCATGTGATCAGGCAAATGAGCGACGTGCCATCGACTCCGTTCGGACCGGTGCCAAGCCGTGTGCCATTCAGGACCTATCCGCAAATTGGCGGTGAAGGGCCTAGCCTGGCCCAGTTTGCGGTCGCGCAAGGAGCAGGCCAACGCTGAGCCGTGCAGGGTGGAAAAACTTTTTCCGAATGTAACGGTCTGAGCTTCACGTTTAAGCAAATGGAATTCCGTGGATGAGCGATTCAGCTGTTAGACGCGTGGGTGTTTCAGGCACAGGGATGATCTCGCACTGTTTCGTTCGACTGATCATGCAGCACTACAAGGATCTGCAGATCAGCCGGGTCCTGACCCGTAGAAGTATCGGGACCTTGGGCGATTTTCCTCTCCAGGAGGTTTTGACGAACTCCATCGACGAACTCATCGAGCACTCGGACATCATCGTCGAGTGTACAGGCGACGTGTTCTTCGGAACGGAAGTGATCGAGCGCGCATTCGAAGCCGGACTGCCGGTCGTCACCGTCAATGCGGAGCTTCAGGTCACCACCGGTTCCTATCTGTCTGGTAAAGGATTGCTGACTGAAGCCGAGGGCGATCAGCCCGGCTCATTGGCCGCGTTGCGCGAGGAGGCCTTGCAAATGGGCTTTCAGCCGCTCGTATACGGCAATATGAAGGGCTACCTGAACCACAATCCGAGCCGCGAGGACATGGCCTACTGGGCCAAGCGGCAGGGCATCAGCATCGAGCAGACCACCTCTTTCACCGATGGCACCAAAGTGCAGATCGAACAGGTGGTGGTCGGTAATGGTTTCGGCGCGACCATTACCCGACGCGGCCTGGAAGGCTTGGCCTCCACCGACCTGAACCGTAGCGGTAACGTCCTTGGACTGATCGCCGATGGCCTCGGCCAGCCCATCGTCGATTATGTTCTGCCCAGCGGCTATCCGGCTGGTGGGGTTTTTCTGGTCTGCCGGCACGACCAAGAGCAAGCCCCGGCGATCGAATACTTCAAGTTGGGCCCTGGTCCGTACTATGTGCTGACGCGTCCGTTTCACCTGTGCTCGCTTGAGGTCGGAAAGACGGTGCGCCGCGTTCTGGCCGGTGGTGGCGTGCTGCTGAATAACTCTGTTCAGCCCACCTTGGGTGTCGCGGCGGTAGCCAAGCGCGACATGAAAGCCGGCGAAGTGATCAGCCGGGGTATCGGCGGCTTCGATGTGCGTGGCGAAGCGGTGCGGCTAATCGATGAGCTCGATCATGTGCCCATCGGTCTGCTGCGCAATACCGTGCTCAAGCGAGCCGTCGAGCCAGGCCAATTGATCACCTTCGACGACGTCGATATTCAGCCTAGCCGCGCTTTAGACCTCGTTTTTCAACAGCGTCATAAAGTGATGGAGCGGGACGAGTCGCGCATTCGCCCGGATGGGATTGTTCAGCAGGCCCAGAAATAATGAAGAAGATTCAAGACGAGGCGGAAATATGGGCTGACGGCTACAGCTTCGTCGAGTTCCAGCGAACCGGGACCGGTCTGATTCCTTATCACCACGAGTTCCGCTCCTCAACCCCAGCGCCGCCAGTCGCATCGCCGTTGCGTTTGGCACAGGGCGAATCAGAGAGTGGTTGGACACCCTGGGTTTTTCTTGCGTGAAGAGTGGTGGTGCGGCTCATGCCAACCGTGGAGTCACACGGGTCGGGACTGATTACCCAGCGTCGCGGTTGCACCCATTTCACTGACAGCGGTGAGGAAGTCTCGCGCTATGCGAACGACCGCACCTCCGAAACTGGCGGCTTCGTTCTGGGCATCCTGCTCATTTTGAAACACCGCCAATACGCTGCCGTATGAGTAAACGACTCCCCAGCTGCCAGCGTCGTCGGTATCCATCTTCGTTATGTCCATGATGTCTTCCTAGGGTTTTACCAATGTGACGGAATCACGTCGCATAGATATCATGCCGTCAAAACATCGACAATCACCGTTCGGCGGCAGGTCCAAACGCCAGCTTCGACACCGACAAAAGCCAAGCTGCTGCGCGTCGGTCGCAGCCTGGCACCTTCCGTCAATATGGCTTTCATCAGTGGTGAGCAGAGCGTTGCCCAACTCACCAGCGCCCTCTATCGGCTGACGTTGTGCCGCTCGCCTGGGTGCGTTTCATGCCCCATCGGCGTGGTATTGGGAAGCGTCACTTCGGGCTCTAAGAAGTCAGGGCTGTGCACTTCAGAGTCGAGGGGCATATGGCTATAGCGCTGCTTGTTTGCCACGTTCTGATGTCGCTCTTGCTGGTCGGCCTCGGTCAGGATGCGCTTGGCCTCACAGCGCCCGCTGATGCCGCGGGTCAGTGCCATGCCGCCCATGGCCAGTTGCAGCAGCCCACTCAAACCGCCGTGCCGCACGCCTCTGCCCAGCAGCATCAGTCCAGCGCGGATCGAAGCCGCACGCTCCCAGCCATGCACGTTCTGTGATGCGGTTTTGTCGAGATATCGATTCACGGTCGCTCCTTATATAGGTTGTGTGTGTCACAGGTTCGGCATCGTCGTGCGGTAACTCGTTCTGGGAAGGGGATGAATGGTGTGTTCGATCATTTGGAGTCACTGTTGTGAGCCACCGATAAAGGCTTGACAGCCGGGCATGGCTGCCGCAGATTTCGCTAAACGTAATTCAATTACGCAAACAAAATGGCGTTCGATAAATCAGACGCGCTCTTGCACCCAGTCGTGGCAAAGAATATGGATCCGTATACCGCTTACCGTACTGCTTGGTCTGGCCGGCTCCGGAACGCTTTGGCAGCCGGAGCGGTGGGCGACGTGGCCGCTCCGGTGGTCCGGTTCCGCCACGCTGGTGAACATGAGCAATTGCTTCGCCTCACGCTGACCCAGCAGCGCGGGGCGGTGGTGTCGCGATCCGCTGATTTGCGGCGGTCATTCGGCGAAGCCTCAGTGACCGCCGAATGAAAATCCTTGGCTTCCGTCTCACCCTCGGCGATCACCTCGGTCGCAGCGTTCGGGGTATTTCCTGTGCACCGCCGGGCTGACGCTTTCGCGTCGACCCTCTCATGCACAGTTAATCAAGGAGCCAATCATGGCCGATCTGTTTGAAAACCCAATGGGCCTCATGGGCTTCGAGTTCATCGAATTCGCCTCGCCCAACCCGAACGTCATCGAGCCAGTGCTGGAAAGCATGGGTTTCTCCCATGTCGCCAACCACCGCTCGAAAGACGTGGCGCTGTACCGTCAGGGTGAAATCAACGCCATCGTCAACCGCGAGTCCAAGGGCATCGCGGCGTATTTTGCCGCCGAGCACGGCCCGTCGGTGTGTGGCATGGCCTTCCGCGTGAAGGATGCGCAGAAGGCCTATACCCGTGCGCTGGAGTTGGGGGCGCAAGCCATTGAACTGCCCACCGGGCCGATGGAGCTGCGTCTGCCAGCGATCAAGGGTATCGGCGGTGCGCCGCTGTATCTGGTCGACCGTTTCGGCGAAGGCAGCTCCATCTACGACATCGACTTTGTTTTTCTCGAAGGCGTTGATCGTCATCCAGTGGGTGCTGGCCTAAAGATCATCGATCACCTGACCCACAATGTGTACCGGGGCCGCATGGTCTACTGGGCGGACTTTTACGAGAAGTTGTTCAACTTCCGCGAGATCCGCTACTTCGATATCAAAGGCGAGTACACCGGCCTGACTTCCAAGGCCATGACCGCGCCGGACGGCATGATCCGCATCCCGCTCAACGAGGAATCGTCGAAGGGCGCGGGGCAGATCGAGGAGTTTCTGATGCAGTTCAACGGCGAGGGCATTCAGCACGTGGCCTTCCTCACCGATGACCTGATCCAGACCTGGGACAAGCTGAAGGCCAGCGGCACGGTGTTCATGACCGCACCGCCGGAAACCTACTACGAGATGCTCGAAGGGCGCCTTCCCAACCACGGCGAGCCGGTGGAGGAGTTGAAGTCGCGCGGCATCCTGCTCGACGGCGCAGAAGAGAATGGCGAGCAGCGACTGTTGCTGCAGATATTCTCCGGCACCGTGCTGGGTCCCGTGTTCTTCGAGTTTATCCAGCGCAAGGGCGACAGCGGCTTCGGCGAAGGCAACTTCAAGGCGTTGTTCGAATCCATTGAGCGTGATCAGATCCAGCGTGGCGTGCTAAGCACCACTGAGTGATCGAACGGGCGGCAGCCGGGTACGGCTGCCGTTATCTTTGGCTATGCCTTGGTGAACCGGTCGACCCGATAAGGCTGCGGGTCTATCGCAGGCGTCTCGCCGCAGAGCAGACTGACTACGACTTCCGCCGTGATTGCCGCCTGGGTCAACCCGAGGTGCTGGTTGCCGAAGGCAAATAGCAGGTTGGAATAGGCTGGATGGCGGCTGATGACCGGCAGCGAGTCGGGCAGTGTTGGGCGGTGACCCATCCACTCGCTTTTCTTCATCGACAGCCGTTTAAGTTCGGGTATCAGGGCCTGGCTGTGGCGCAGCAATGTCTTGAAACGGCGCTCGAAGGGAGCGGCCCGCAATCCTCCAATTTCGGTGAACCCCACCGAACGCAAACCTGACGCCACGGGGCTCATGACGAAGTGGCGCTCCGCCGACCCCACGGGACGATTGAGCATTGCGGTCCTGCCGTGCAGGGTCAGGTGATATCCCCGCTCAGCTTCCAGCGGCACATCCAGACCGGCCATATTGATCAGCGACTTGCTCCATGCGCCTGTACAAACAATTGCTTTGTCGCACACAAGGGTTTCCTTGGGGCCTGTCAGCGTGACCTGCCGCGCGTCTGCGTTGAGGCTGTCGATGGACTGCTGAACGAAGCGCCCACCGCGCGCCTCGAACACCCTGAACAGATGCTGGCAGAGCAAATACGGATCGCGTACCTGATACGCGTTGGGAAAGAACAGCGCGTGAGACACCGTCGTGCTCAGCGCCGGCTCTAACTCAGCGATGCGATCGGCCTCGACCAGGACGCTCTCGATGCCCCAACTTTGCAGGTAGCGGCTGTGCTCCGCGGCTTCGCGCCGACGTGAGGCTGATTCCCAAACCAGCAGATAACCGGACTTCTGCAGGTGATCGCTACCGTCAACGTCTTGCAAGGTGCGCTTCCAGGCATCAATCGCCTCGCCGTTGAGTTGCCGTAAGCCTCGCCTGGACTGTTCGACCTGCTCAGGCTTGGCCGCTGCGAGAAAGCGCAACAGCCAGGGCAGGCTGCGGTGCAGATAGCGAATCGGCAGGGCCAGTGGGCCGTTCGGATCGAGCAGCATGCGCGGCGCTCGCTGGATCGTCTCGGGTTTGGAGAGCGGGTCGATCAGTTCTGTCGCCAGATACCCCGCGTTGCCGAACGATGCGCCTTTGCCTGGTTCACCTCGGTCGACCAGTGTCACCCGGTAGCCTTTTCGCTGTGCCTGGAGTGCCGTGCACAGCCCGACGACACCTGCACCGATAACGGCAACACTTGAGCGGGTATCCGTGTTGGCTTGGGTTTGCATGGCGTCATTCCTGATCACTGCTCGGTCACCGGCTCTAGTCTCGTCGTGCCGCTGTCGGCCGACACCTCGTTCTCCGCACGTTTGCAGAACCATCCCAACTGGGCATAAACGATGCCGATCAGCGGGGACAGCCAGCAGGCGAATGCCAATGGGGCGTAGAGGAGATTGCTGTAGTCGCCCGCCGCCACGGCCAATCCAAGCGTGCCGATCACGAAGGCCCCACCGGCGTTCCACGGAATCAGCGGAGACATCAGGGTGCCGCCTTCTTCGATGGCGCGGGACAGATTGAGACGGCTATAGCCTAGACGGTCGTATTCGGGACCGTACATCCGCCCCGGTAAGGCGATCGACAGGTAGACGTCACCTGCGACGGCGTTGGTTGCGATCGAAGTCAGGATCGCGTTGCGTTGCAGGCCCTTGATGCCGTGGCTCATCCGCATTACCGCCGATACCACTGTTTCCAGGCACCGAGTTCGTTCCAGGGCGCCGCCGAAGGCCAGCGCGAACATCATCAGCGTAACCACCCAGGTCATCGAAGTCACACCCCCTCGATTGAGCAGGCTGGTCAGTGCCTCGCTGCCAATTTCGGTCTTGAAACCGCTGTGGGCGAAGGTCAGCAGTTCGTTGAAGCTGTAGTCGTAATTGATGAAGGCAACCACGCTGCCCAACGCAAAACCGGTGAACAGAGCGGGAATCGGAGCAACCTTGAAAAACGCCAGCGTCATGACCACGATGAGCGGGACCAGCGCCAGGAAACCCAAGTCGAACTGCGCTTGAAGACCCTCCTTGAGTAGACGAATCTGCTCCAGTTGGCTTTCGTCAATCATCGACTGCCCACCTACGAACAGATAGATCACAAAGGCGATCAACATCGCCGGAATCGTGGTCGGCATCATGTTGCGGATGTGGTCAAACACATTAGTTTCGGTCACGGCTGCAGCAAGATTGGTGGTGTCCGACAAGGGCGATACCTTGTCGCCGAAAAATGCACCGGATACCACCGCGCCTGCGACCCAATAGAGCGGAATGCCGAACGCCGTACCGATGCCCACAAGAGCAAGGCCGATGGTGCCAACCGTGGTCCAGCTCGAGCCGATCGCCAGCGAGACGAGTGAGCAGAGCAGCATGCATGCCGCGAGGAACCAGGCCGGGTTTATCAATTCCAGCCCGTAATAGATCAGCATCGGTACGGTGCCGCTTGCGATCCATACACTGACGAGCATGCCGACCAGGATAAGTGTGGCAATCGCAGGCATGGCGACGTGCAGCACATGGAAGGCGCCGGCTTCGATGTCCTTCCAGCGATAGCCCTGGATCCAGCCCACGACTCCGGTAATTGCAAAGCCAATGGCCAACGGAATGTGAGGCGTGAAGTCACCGTAGTAGATGATCTGCAGGCTGAGCAGCCCGATGGTGAGCACGATGGGAAGCAGGGCCAGCCAAATGTTGGGTGGGGCGATAGTGGGGAAGGTGGTGTCCGTCATATCTGCACTCCGTCGATGAGCGGCCTTGGGCCGCCATCCGTTCGTTATTGTTCTGTGGATGGTGCCAAGCAGGGCGTATCTGAAGCGGTGCTAGCTCAGCGCTGATTTCGATGGACGAGGATCGCCGCCGCTAAATCTTCTCGCGAATCGCCGACGGATTTGAAAATCGTCATCGCTTCGGCAGGGTTCGCCAATGCAGCGCGTCCAGCATGCTGCCCTCGACAGAGCTCGCTCAGTTCCGCGACGATTGCCTCGGGACGGAATGCGCCCTGGTTGATTGGAATGATCAAATCACCGGTTTCGGACAGTGCACCCGCGCGGGTGTCAACGAATACGTCGCAGCGCTGCAGGGCGCGGTTGTCCGTTTCTCGCATGCTCGGGGTAAAACTTCCGATCAGGTCCAGATGCACGCCAGGATTCAACCAGTCGCCCAGAATCACCGGCTCGGTCGCCAGGGTTGCGCAGCTGATGATGTCAACCTCACCCGCAACGTGCTGGAGCCGGTCGTCCCGACAAACCTTGGCATCGATGTCTGCCGCTTTGAGTTCAGCGACCAACTCGCGGGAAGCGGCTTCGTTGCGGTCCCAGACATGGATTCGGTTGATTGGGCGTACGCTCATGTGAGCGGGAATCAGACGGCGACCCATACGGCCGGCCCCGACCATCAACAAGCTGTTGGCGTTTTCGCGGGAGAGCAGGCGCGACGCCAGGGCAGACGCGGCCGCGGTCCGCCGAGCGGTCAGCTCGTTACCTTCGAAAAGTCCGAGCGGCTGGCCGGTTTTCCCACAACTGAGCAGGTAATGGCTGCTCAAGCCGGGCAGGTGGCGGCTGTTGTTCCCCGGGAAGACGTTGACCTGCTTGACGCCCAGATACTCGCCTTCGATCCATGCTGGCATCAGCAAAAGCGTGGCCTCTGGCTCACCGGGTACGTTCATGAAGTGATGGTGCCGAACGGGAGAACAGACATCCTCCCGGGCGAATACATCGGTCAGCGCTTCGATCAAGCTTGGCCATGGCAGGGCATCTCGGACTTGCTCGGCGTTCAGTTGCATGGCGGCGGTTTCCGTTGTTTAGTGTGTGCGGGTGCCCGGGGGAGCAGGCGTTTACCTTCTGGCACCCTCATCGTATTCACATCACGCACCGCGTCATTGACCCTATCGCCGGAGTCCTATACTCAAGCTATGAATCGATTCGGGGAAACGCCCCCTCACACCGATGTGTCGAGAAGTCAGGCGCGTCGTAACGTGATTGCCTGTCAGAGCGGCGAGCATCTTCATGAGTACGCTCAGGTTCTGTTCGGCTGGCGCGGGCGGATGGATTGTGAGTTCGAACATGCCGCCGGCCGGTTGGCTATTGGCAAGGCAGCCTTGGTGCCGGCTTCCGCCGCCCACGTGTATGCCGGATTGAGTGAGGAAAGTGAGCTGCTGGTGCTTGACGTGGCATGGGGCGATCCCTTCATCCAGGCGCTGGAGCAGGCATGTGGTATGTCATTTGCGGATACGTTGTTCAGCAGTGCCGATTTCGTTTGTCTGGATGGTGAAACGGTTCCCCTGATCGAATTTGCCGTTACGCAGCTGAAGCGAGCGGAAGGGCAGGGCCGCGCCATGGTGACGTGCCAGTTGATCACCATGCTCATGACTCAACTGTCGCAGCTGTGTTCGTCCGGTATCGCCCAAGTGCCCATGCATGCGCGTCTCGATCTCGCCGAACTGAACCGTATGATCAATGGACGGCTATATCAGCCGCCTACCAACGGCGAGCTGGCCGCTCAGGCGAACCTTAGTGAAAGCCATTTCAGTTGCGTATTTCAGAGCCAATACGGCATTACGCCGCAACAACATGTGATGCGCCTTCGCATGCGCCGCGCACAGTTTTTGCTACTCAACAGCGCCATGTCGCTTTCGGCCATTGCGGCCGAAATTGGCTTCGCCGACGCCTCCAGCTTCTCGCGGGCTTACAAGTGTCGCTTCAATGAGACACCCGGTTCTTTGCGCAGCGCTCGACCCACGAGTTGTCGATACTCGAGCGCTACCGAAATATGACACTCGGGCAATAGTCGTCCGTTGCGACAGATTGCGACCCGTCACGCATCCACCGATTTCAAAAAACGCTCAACCGCTTCGAGGACGGCCTTCGGATGCTCCCTGTGTGGGACATGCTGGCAGTTTTCGAGCAGTAACTGGTGTGTCGGGCCTTTACCCAGCGCGGCGATGCGCTGAGGGTGAGCGATGGAGCCGTATTCGTCTTCCAGACCGTGGATCGCCAGTAAAGGGCAGGCGAAGTCGCGTGCGCTGTCTGCAATCGTCCAGCCGGCATAGCTGTCAGACAGCCAGGTATCGATCCACGCCGAGAGGATCCATTGGGCCTTGTCACCATGATATTTGCGCAGCCGTTCCAGTTGACCAGGTTCGGCGAACGCTGCTCGGGCTTGGCGAATGCCCTGAAGAGTCCTGTCTTCGACGAAGGCCAAGGCGGACTCAGCGATCAGCGCGCGGCAATGACGCGGATAGCGCGACGCCAGGCTGGTCGCCATGATGCCGCCCGCGCTGTGGCCGAATGCAATGAAGTACTCGATATCCAGGGCTTGCCACACCTGGGGAAAGAGACGCTCGGCTTCGTCGCGAATGTAATGATTCGACCAGCCACCGGGATGCGGCATGGACCGTCCGAATCCGAGGCGGTCGTAGGCGATGACGTCGCGCGCGGTGGCCGCTGCGAGCCGCTCAGGAAAGTCGCGCCACAGCTCGACGCAGCCGAGGGAGTCATGCAGCAGGACGATTGGCGTCTTGCGCGTGTGGCGCGTACGCCAGCGACGCGTGAAGACCTCGCCGTGTTCGGTTGGCAGGTAGCGGTCTTCAATTGAAACGTTCATCGATGAGTTCCGGGGAGTCCATTGACTGCGATGCCGGATAGCGCGCATGGCTTATGTTTTGCCTGCGTGAAGCGTGCGAGACAATGGTCAAACTCATCAACCTGGCTGAGCGGTTTGGACAATCCCAGCCGTGCATGCATGTGGGGAGATAAATCTTCATCGTTCAGGACATTCGGCCCATGCCTTCGCCTATGTCCTTCCTTCGCCCGGATGTTCGCGGGCTGCGCAGCAATTGAGCCCATCTCGGTGGCCGCGAAAGCCACCGATCCAGGCCCTGCGCAGGAGATACCGTAACTCCCGCACCTGGCGCATTGCCGCTTAGCCGGCAGTGTCCACCAACACCAGTTCGGCATCTTCGTGGGCGGTGATCCTTATGAGCGTCTCGTCGTGGATAGCGGCACCATCGCGCGTTTCCAGCGCCACGCCGTTGATATCCACCTTTCCCTTGGCCGGCACCAGATAACCGTAGCGGCTGGCGTCGGCAAAGCGGTATTCGATCGTCTCGCCGGCCTTCAGGGTTGCGCCCAGCACACGCGCGTCACTGCGGATCGGCAGCGCGTCCTCGTCTTCTTTCAGCCCGCTGGCCAAGGCCACGAACTGGCCGGAACGGTCATCCTTGGGAAACGGCTTGGCACCCCAGGCCGGCGGCTCGCCACGACGGTCGGGGATGATCCAGATCTGGAAGATCTGTGTGACATCCGATTCGAGGTTGTACTCGGAATGGCGGATACCGGTTCCAGCGCTCATCACCTGCACGTCACCTGCCACGGTACGCCCTTTGTTGCCCAGGTTGTCCTCATGGGTGATTGCCCCTTCACGCACATAGGTAATGATCTCCATGTCGGCGTGGGGATGTGGCGGGAAGCCGGTGTTGGCGGCGATGGTGTCGTCGTTCCAGACCCGCAGCGCGCCCCAGTGCACACGCTCCGGATCACGGTACTCGGCGAACGAAAAATGATGCTTGGCATCGAGCCAACCGTGATGGGCGCCACCAAGGGTATTAAAAGGGCGATGTTCGATCATGCTGTTTCTCCAGGTCGATTCGTTTTCGATGGAGCCACTATAGGCAGCAGGAACAATCTTTAGAATGGAATTGATGGAATAAGATACTTTCCATTTCTTAAGCTATTATCAGCCACCTGCTAAGTAACCCGGGGATGTAAGGATTGCCATGATTGGATTAGTTCGAGGCGTGTTATGAAAAGGTTACCGGATCTCGAAGCCTGGGCGATCTTCGCCAAGGTGGCCGAAACGGGTTCCTTCGCCCGGACCGCAGCCGAGCTGGGCCTGTCGCAAGCCACCATTTCCAAGGCCATCACGCGACTGGAGGCGCGCATGAAAACCATGCTCTTCCACCGGACCTCACGGCGGATGTCGCTGACCGAAAGCGGGCATGCCGCGCTGGAGCGCGCCGCTCGCATCCTGGCTGAGGGCGAGGCCGTGGAGGCCGAAGTAACCGAGCAGTCGACCAGCCTGCGCGGGCCCATCCGGATTGCCGCACCGATGTCGTTCGGTGTTTCGCATCTCGCGCCGGTCTTGCCCGAATTCATGGCGCGGCATCCCGACGTGGTGCTTGATGTCAATTTCAGCGACGAGATGGTCGATCTGGTTGCCCAGGGGGTCGATTTGGCTCTGCGAATCTCGACCCTGGCCGATTCCAGTCTGTTGGCCCGGCGGTTATGCACCGTGCGCATTCTGTTGGTCGGCTCACCAGCCTATTTCGAGCGTCATGGGCGTCCCGGCCACCCGCGCGATCTGACCGGGCATCGCATCTTGCAGTACAGCTATTCACGCGGTGGCAGCAACTGGCGTTTTCGCCACAAACGGCATGGCGAATTCGCTCAGGCGCTGTCTGCGTCGCTGCTAGCGAACAATGCCGAGGCGCTGGCACCCGCATTGCAAGCAGGCCTGGGGCTGGCCTTGCAGCCAGAATTCCTGGCCTGGAAGGACATGCAGTCGGGGGCGCTGGAGACGGCGATGGACGATTGGCAAGTCGAGTCGATCGCGCTGCATATCGTGACCCCGCCAGGGCGCAGCCGTCCGGCTCGCGTGCAAGCGCTGATCGAATACCTGGCCGAACGCTTCGCCGCCGCGCCATGGGCGCAGGCCGAGGAAGGGCTGATGTGATCGCCGCTTGAGAAGTCAAGACGCAAGCCGACCCAGGCCGCCGCAGTCATTCGCTTGTCACCGCTTCGGGTAAACGTAGAGGGGCTGGCCCCGTCCGCTGGCCGGGCAACCAGGTGTTCGAATCCTTTGGCCTGTTCCTCGCGACCTTGCGGTCATGGACGGTTGTAGAACTGCCCTCGGCCAAGCGGGCTTGCCCAACTGGCCCAAAGGCGTAGCATGACGGGCAGCATATGAATCGCCGAGGCGCCCATGCGGTATTCCGAAGATCACAAAGCTCAGACCCGTCAGCGCATCGTCGAAGAGGCCGCGCGGCGTTTTCGTCGCGATGGTGTACACGCGACTGGCCTGCAGGCGCTGATGAAAGCGCTGGACCTGACGCACGGTGGGTTTTACGCCCATTTCAAGTCCAAAGATGAGCTGGTCGAGGAGGCACTGCGCTATTGCGCGAGTGAGCTCGACGAAGTCACCACCAGCAGCCTGTCGGGCGACCAACCGCTGGCCACGTTCATTCGTCATTACTTGTCGAAGGGCCACCGCGCCGCGCCGGCGCAGGGCTGCCCGTTCCCCACGCTGTCGGCCGAACTCGGCCAGCGTGGCCAGCCCAGCCCGGTCACCGACGAGTCGGTGAGCAATCGGTTGGCGCAGATTGGCACCCACCTTGAAGATGACCAACATGCGGCGCTGGTGCTCAGTGCCCTGGTCGGTGCGCTGATGTTGTCGCGCAGCGTGGTTGATCCGGAATTGTCCGACCGCTTGCTCGAGGACACCCGCACCAGCCTGCTGAAGCTGACTGGCGCGGATTCAGCCTAGCCGCAGGGCGGTCAGGCGGTCGGCATATATCGCCTGGCCCCGCTGATAGCACTGGTGACCAGTGCCGTTTCTTGGGTGTTGGCGACGTGCATGGACTGCTGGGATTTTGCAATCAGTCGACGCGGGCATCGGCCAGCCGAGCGACGGGCCTTGCGTTGAGAAGATGGAATGCTGCGAAGCCGGCCACCGCGAACAGCAGATGAACGAATAGCAACGGCCAGGCGCTGCCATCGCTCAAGGCCCCGAGCAGCAACCCGCTGCAGGTCGCTCCGGCCATCTGAGCGAAGCCCATGAAGCCGGCAGCCAAGCCCGCCCGGTACGCGTTGGGAATCACCGCGCCGGCCACCGCCGCGGGCAGCACCATGCCGCCTCCCAGGGTCACCAGCAGCTGCGGCGCCGAGAAGCCGATAACACTCAGCCCGAGCAGCCGCTCGACTAACGCCGTAATCAGCGCCCCTCCGGCGACCAGGCCCATTCCGATGCCTACCAACCGCTGTGGCCCGAGCCGGGTGATGTAGCGTTGGGTAATGAAGGCGCCGGCGATCAATCCCGAAACGATGGCGCCGAAGGTAAACCCGTATTCGGCCGGCGTCAGATGCAGCAGGCCGACGTATACCGCCGAAGATCCAGCAATCATGGCGAACATCGCACCATAGGTACCGGCAATGGCCAACGCCAACGCGGAGAAGGCGCGGCTGCCGAGCAAATCGGCGTACTGCCGCGCCAGGGTGCGCAGGCGACCCGCCGTGGGATCGGGTGTCTCGTTGGTTTCGCTGGTCGCCAGCACCACCGCTGTCAGCGTAGAGAGGCCAAGCATCAGCGAAGCGAACAGCGGGGCCTTCCAGCCGCCATAGGCATTAAGTACACCGCCCGCCATCAGAGAAAGCATGATGGTGGCGAGCATGCCAATTACCGTCTTCGCCAGCGCCGGGCCGGCCTGCGCCTGCCAGATGTCTCGCACCATCGCGCGCGCCAGCACGAGACAGGCGCAGGCGCCGAACCCTTGTAGCAGGCGGGCCAAGGTGAACTCAGTCATGCTCGTCGCGGCGAGCATCCACAGCGTCGCCAGGATGTAGACGATCAGGCCAGCGATCATCACCGGTCGCCGGCCGACGCGGTCGGATAACGGGCCGAGCACCAATTGCCCGAGCCCGAAGGCGGCGACGAACGCGGACAGCGCATGCACGCCGCTGCCTGGCACCGCCTCAAGAACCTCTTCCAGCTCGCCGAGGCTCGGGATTATCAGTTGCGTGGAGACCTCGCCCAAGGCTGTCAGCAACACGAGCATGGGCAGCAAGGTGCGTGGAGGTGATGGTGGCTGGGGCATGGTGCTTTCCCTCGATAGATGGTGCTGCATGCTTTACATGATGGTCATCATGTGTTTTATATGTTGACCATAATTCAATGGGGCTTGCAACCGCCCATCCGTCGAGGACTCGCCATGAACTATGCAGAACGTGAAGAACGTCTGGCCGCCTGGCTGGATGCAGAGAAGGCTGTGCGCGCCCAATTGGGAACGCTCGGTACCGTGCCGCTCGCCGAGGCTGCCGTGATGACGCCTCAGGCATTCTTCGATGCTATCGGCCGGGGCGAACTGCCACGTCCACCGATGGGCGAGCTGATGGGCTTCGTACCGGTGGACTGGGCGTCAGGCTATTTCCTGTTCCAGGGCACCCCGGACGAGCGCCATTACAACCCGTTGGGAAGCGTGCATGGCGGCTACGCAGCGACGCTTTTGGACTCCTGCATGGGTTGCGCGGTACATACCCGGCTTCAGGCGGGGCAGGGCTACACGACGACCGACCTACGGATCACTTACATCCGCGCGCTGCGCGCCGGTGTCGGGCCGGTGCGTGCCGAGGGCAGGGTGGTGCATGTCGGCCGGTCGACCGCCGTCGCCGAGGGCCGTCTGTACGACGTGGACGACCGCCTCTATGCCATCGGCTCGACCAGCTGCTTGATTCTTGATCTGAGCGCCCGCGGCTAAGCCGTCGAAGGCGCCATTCCTGCGGGCGACTCTGCGGGGCAGTACGCAACCCGCCATCTGCACAGCCTGATGGTGTGTCGACCATTTGAAAGCGAGGTATGTAATGAGTGGTTCAAGTTCAGTCCGTATCGTAGTGACGGGAACAGGTGTCGTCGGGCCCCTGGGATGTGGAACGGAGGCGGTGTGGGGCCGTCTGTTGGCTGGGCAGTCGGGCATCCGTGCACTGCCCAGTGATGTATCGGACGGTACCGGGTGCGCCATCGCAGGGCAGGTACCGACCTTGGCCGAGGATAAGGAGGCGGGCTACGATCCGGATCGACACATCTCTGCCAAAGACCGCAAGAAGATGGATCGTTTCATCGAGTTTGCGCTCGTGGCCGCACACGAAGCGCTTGACCAGGCAGGTTGGCACCCCGCCGACGAGGCAAGGCGCGAACGAACCGCCACCATCATTGCATCCGGCGTCGGTGGTTTCGATGCAATCGCCGAGGCCGTGCGCACCACCGACAGTCGCGGGCCACGTCGGCTCTCGCCATTCACAGCACCTTCGTTTCTCGCCAACATGGCGGCCGGGCACGTGTCCATCCAGCATGGTTTCAAGGGGCCGCTCGGCGCGCCGGTTACCGCCTGCGCCGCAGGGGTGCAGGCCATCGGCGACGCCGCCCGGATGATCCGCAGCGGCGAAGCGGACATGGGACCGAGGCGGCCATCCACCGCGTCACGCTCGGCAGCTTTGCGGCGGCGCGCGCGCTGTCCACCGGATTCAATGATCGCCCGCAGCAAGCGTCGCGCCCGTTCGATCGTGATCGCGAGGGCTTCGTGATGGCCGAGGGCGCCGGCCTGCTGGTGATCGAGTCACTGGAACATGCGCTGGCACGCGGCGCGAAGCCTCTGGCGGAACTGGTCGGCTACGGTACCAGCGCCGATGCCTACCACCTGACGGCCGGCCCTGAGGATGGCAGCGGCGCTCGACGCGCCATGGAGCAGGCGTTGCGACAGGCCGGAATTGCTCCCGGCGATGTGCAGCACATCAATGCCCATGCGACGTCCACCCAAGTGGGCGATCGGGGCGAGCTAGGCGCCATCCGATCCGTGTTCGGGACAGGGTCGGGCGTCGCGATTACCTCGACCAAGTCCAGTACCGGCCATTTGCTGGGCGCCGCTGGCGGAATCGAAGCCATTTTCACGGTCCTGGCGCTACGCGATCAGATCGTCCCGCCCACGCTGAACCTCATCAATCCCGACGAGGCCGCCGACGGCCTGGATCTGGTGGGCCTGACCGCGCGAAGCATGCCGATCGAGTACGCCTTGTCGAACGGGTTCGGATTCGGCGGCGTCAATGCCAGCGCTGTGTTCCGTCGTTGGGATCCGTCCAGATGAAGTCCTTGGCACGGGCAATGCCCGCTGCCGGTGGTTCGCAACAGGCCCGGTTGGCTGGCGGACTGGAACTCAGGACTCACACCCCTTTGGTCGACGGCAGCAGAATCGTCAGAATCCCAAGCAGCGGCAGGTAGGAACACAGCTGGTACACGTATTCGATGCCGCGAACATCTGCCAGGTGCCCGAGCAGTGCGGCGCCGATCCCGCCGAAGCCGAACATCAGGCCGAAGAAGACGCCAGCGATCATGCCGACATTGCCCGGCACCAGCTCCTGGGCGAAGACCACGATGGCGGAGAACGCAGAGGCCAGTACGAAGCCGATGATCATGCTCAGCACGCCCGTCCAGAACAGGTCGACGTAGGGAAGCGCCAAGGTGAAAGGGGCGACGCCGAGGATGGAAAACCAGATTACCTTCTTGCGGCCGATCCTGTCCCCGATGGGGCCGCCGAAGAAGGTGCCGGCGGCGACGGCGCCGAGGAACAGGAACAGGTAAAGCTGGGAGCTGGCGATGGACAGGTCGAACTTCTCGATCAAGTAAAAGGTGAAATAGCTGGTAAAGCTGGCCATGTAGAAATACTTGGAGAACACCAACAGAGCCAGCACCACCAGCGCGAAGGTCACCCGCCTGCGGGAAAGTCCGTGGGTCGCTTTACCGCCTTGCTTGAGCCTGAACAGATTCAAGTGATTGCGATACCAGCGGCTGAGACCATAGAGCACCAGGATGGCGAACACCGCGAACAGGCCGAACCAGGCGACACTACCTTGTCCGTACGGAATGACAATGGCCGCGGCGAGCAGCGGGCCGAAGGCACTGCCGGCATTGCCGCCGACCTGGAAGGTCGACTGTGCGAGGCCATAGCGACCACCCGAGGCCAGACGTGCCACGCGCGAGGTTTCCGGATGGAAGGTCGAGGAGCCGATGCCTATCAGCGCCGAAGCCACGAGAATTGCGGGGAAAGTGCCGACAACGGCGAGCATGAGGATGCCGAGCAGCGTACAGACCATGCCGGCTGGCAGCAGCCAGGGTTTGGGATGACGGTCGGTGTGGTAGCCGACCCAAGGCTGCAACAAGGACGCGGTGAGCTGAAAGGTCAGAGTGATCAGCCCTACCTGGGTAAAGGTAAGCCCGTAGTTGGCTTTGAGAATGGGATAGATCGAGGGAAGCACGGCCTGAATCAGGTCGTTGATCAGATGCGCCAAGGCGCAAGCACCGATCACGCGCATGACCAAGGGACTGGCTTGGCTGGCTACGGCTACCGAAGCGGAGGCCGAGGGGGTAATGCTGCTGGACATCGCAATCATCCGGACAGGGAAGGGAATATAAGGTGAGTATCCGTCCAGGCCACACAGCAAGACGTTGGCATTCGCGGCTCGGCGGCCATTGAAATCAGGCGCCGTAGGGAGCGCGGATTGCTTTCAGCCTTCAGGTTTGCTGTCTGGTCTCAAGACGTGGCGCTATCCTAGGTTTCCAACAAATTGTCTGTCTCGCTTGATATGGGCGAGAGCTCTCGCAAAAAGGGAATCATGCCCAAGCCGTTGAAAGAATTGTTGGCCGCGGTAGACGAAGTGCCGTGGCCGGTCATTAGCAGCGCCACCGATTATCCGGAAGGCTGGTTTATCGAGCCCCACTCACACGCCAAGCATCAACTGATCTACGCCATCGAAGGTGTGATGGTTGTGCACTCCGCAGTAAGTCAATGGACCGTCCCGCCCAGCCGGGGCATATGGATGCCGAGCGGGGAGATACATTCGATTCGCTGCGTTGGCCCGGTAAAGATGCGCAGCGTTTTTGTGCGGCCTGATCTTTTTCGGGGACTGCCGAATGAAACCAGAGCGGTGAGCATCTCTGCCCTGCTGAGCGAGCTGATCAAGCGCTCTATCGCAATTACAGCACCCTATGAGGATGACTCGCGCGAGGCGAGGCTCATGCGATTGATCCTCGATGAACTCACCGTGCTGCCGACCTTGCCTCTGCAACTTCCTCAGCCAGTGGACTCGCGAATCAAAACGATCTGCTCGGCCCTGCAATCCGACCCGGGTGACGGTTCAACGCTGTCGGCTTGGAGCGATCGGCTGAACCTCGACGAAAAGACGATCCAGCGGCTCTTTCGCAAGGAAACCGGCATGACGTTCGGGCGGTGGCGCCAGCAAGCGCGGCTGCTGTTGGCGCTTGAGCGCATTGCCATAGGCGAGAAGATCATCGACGTGGCAGGCGCCTTGGGTTACGACAGTCCCAGTGCGTTCGCCACCATGTTCAAAAAACAGTTCGGCACGACGCCAAGTAGCTTCTTCAAATGAGCTACAGGTGAATGGATCCCCCGGAATTTCCACATCACGATAACGGCTTGGCTGTAAGCCGCGCAGTAACTCTCGAGATGACGGTGATTGGGCTCTCCAGTTGTCCCGCGCTATCGGCCAGAAGCAGACAGCGGCTTGCTGGAGCGCCACGATATGAACTTCCTGAACATGCCCGCGGAGGAATGGATGGCAATCGAGATTAGAGCGGCTGACGAAGAGGATGCCGGTGGCATAAGCGAAGTCATTGTCGCAGCGTTAAGAACCACTAACGCCAAGGATTATTCTCAGGCTGTAATCGAACAGGTCGAAACAAGCTTTTCGCCGAGCGCTGTCGCAGTTTTGATCGGTAAACGAATGGTTTTTGTCGCGTTAGAGGGCAACACGGTTATTGGAACCGCTAGTCTCGATGGTCAGGTCGTCAGGACTGTATTTGTCCGGCCACAGTCGCATGGACAGGGCATCGGCAGCCTACTCATGAACACGGTGGAGCAAACAGCGAGGCGACTAGGGATCGAAACCTTGTCAGTTCCTTCTTCGGTTACAGCGGAGCTTTTCTACAAGAGACTTGGTTACTCGGCTGTACGCGAGACGTTCCACGGTGAAGAACGAACCATCGTGATGGAACGCTACTTGATGAGTTCTGATTTGGCTTAAAACATCAAACTAAATACCCGCTTCTGGCTGGTTCCGCCGATCTTCACTGGTTGCACCGGATCGTTCGCAGATGGCGGATCGGCTTTTGGCAGGTTACAGGCCCTCGCTGGTCAGCTTGGCAAGCTAAACGTTCAAGGAATTTTCGCCTGTCTTCCCGACGTTAGTTTCTGAAAGCCTTCGTTTCCCCGAGGATTCTCCGTGTGTCGCCGGCCGGCGGAAGGCCGAATACGCGCGCATAGTCCCGGCTGAATTGCGTTGGGCTTTCATAGCCCACTTCGAAAGCTGCCGCCGTGACGGTCTTGCCGCTGACCACCATGAGCATCCGCGCTTGGAGCAGACGCACGCGTTTCTGATACTGCAATGGGCTTAAGGTCGTCACCGCTTTGAAGTGGCGGTGAAAGGCCGAGACGCTCATCGCCGCCTTCTGCGCCAGACTGTCAACCCTGATGGGCTCGGCAAAATCTCGACGGATCCACTGGATGGCCTGATTCACGCGCGCCATGGCCGTATCCGGTGCTGCGATTTCCCGCAGCATCCAGCCATGGGGGCCTTGCAGCACGCGAAACAGAATCTCGCGTTCGTACGCAGGCGCCAGGGCCGCGATGGCGTCGGGGTTGCCCATCAATCGCAACATGCGCACCCAGGCATCCATTAGCTCGGGAGTGACGGCGGCCACCGAGAAACCAGGGTCGCCCTCATGGCGATCAGCAGGTTTAGGCAGGTCAGCCAGCAGCGTGGATAACACGGTGGGATCAAGCGTCAGGCTGACCGCCAAGTAGGGTTCGCCTGTTGCCGCAGGGTGCACCGTGCCCACTGCGGGCAGCTCGATGGACATGACGAAATAGGTCGCCGGGTCGTACCGCAGCGTGCTGTCGCCCACGGTCATGGTTTTGCTGCCCTGCAGGATCAGGTTGATCATCGGATCATAGACCGCCGCCAGCATGTGTTCGGGAATCTTTCCCTGAACCATGGCAACGCGCGGAATGCCCGTCTCTGTGCGGCGGTTTTCAGCCTTGGCGGCCAGGGCGCGGAGTTCATTCAGCTGATCGTTCATGCTGGCCATGCTGAATGGTGTAACAGGCGCAGCGCAAGCAAAAAGCAGAAACAGGCAGGTTTCGAGTAGGAACGGCTGCGTTCGCGATGACCATCCCCCTTAGTGTGGAGGCTCATTCAAAAGTCAGGGAGCACGTCATGGGCGTTATCGTCATTACCGGAGGCAGTCGAGGGATTGGGGCCAGTGCAGCGGAACACGCCGCCCGGCGCGGCATGGGCGTCATCCTCACCTACAACCAGCATCCAGACGCCGCAGAGGAGGTGGTGCGACGCATCGAACAAGCGGGCGGCAAGGCCGTTGCGCTGAAGCTCGACGTGGCAGATGTCGGAAGCTTCGACGCGTTCCGTGAAACTGTCCTCGCTGCGCTCCAGGAAACCTGGGGTACGAGCACGCTTGCAGGTTTGGTGAATAACGCCGGTTACGGCCTGTTCAACCCGTTGGCCTCGGTCAGCGAGGCGCAGTTCGATGGACTGTTCAATGTTCATCTCAAAGGTCCTTTCTTCCTGACGCAGACATTGCTGCCGCTACTGGAAGAAAACGCCAGCATCGTCAACCTGACCAGCGCCACCACACGCGTGGCCACGGCCGGGGTGGCGCCTTATGCGGCGTTCAAGGGTGGGCTGGAAGTGCTCACGCGCTATATGGCCAAGGAGTTCGGTGATCGGCGTATCCGGGCCAATGCGGTTTCCCCAGGGGCGATTCGAACCGAGTTGGGCGGCGGGCTCAATGATGAGTTCGAAGCGATGCTGGCCGCGCAAACGGCGCTGGGCAGGGTCGGTGAGCCCGAAGATGTGGCTCGGATCATCGTCATGCTGTTGTCGGAAGAGGGCGCTTGGATCAATGCCCAGTCCATTGAAGTCGCGGGCGGCTACATCATCTGATTAATCGAGGAATTGCCATGCTGGATCATATTTTTCTTTCTGTGAGCGACATCGAGCGCTCTATCCGTTTCTACGAAGCGGCCTTGATGCCGCTTGGTATCACTGCGCGCCTGGACTACGACGGCAAGGACGGCCCACCTGGGCACCCGGACCTGAAAGGCTTCGGTGCCAATGGCCGCATGTTTTTCTGGTTGCGCAAGGGTGACGTTGAAGGCCGCGCTGTGCATGTCGGCTTTGTCGCAGACAGCAAAGCCCAGGTTGAAGCGGCTTATGCGGCCGCTTTGGCCCACGGCGCGGTCGATAACGGCGCACCGGGCGCACGGCTGCATTACGACCCGAACTACTACGCGGCCAATGTTCTGGACCCTGATGGGTACAGCCTGGAATTCGTCTACAAGAACTGGCAGCACGTCCAATGAAGACATTAATGATCTATGGCGCAACCGGCTACATGGGGCGCATGGCGGCCGAGTATGCCGTAGCGCAGGGACTGGAAATCGTTATTGCCGGGCGCAGTCACGACAAGCTGCGCGTGCTGGCTGCCCAGCTGGACGTTCCTTATCGCGTATTCACGCCCGATGCCCGAACAGCCGAATCCCTCGAAGGCGTTGGCGTACTGGTGAACTTCGCCGGGCCCTTCGCGCAAACGGCCGACGCCTTGATGCGGGCCTGCATCAAGGCTGGCGTCGACTATCTGGATATCACGGCCGAGATTAATGTGTACCGGTTGGCTGAGCGATTGGGCGCAGAAGCGGCCGAGTCCGGCGTCATGCTGCTGCCTGGTGTGGGCTGGGACGTGGTGCCGACGGACTGCCTCGCAGTGCATGTTGCTCACCGCGTGCAGGATCCGCAGTCACTTAGCATCGCACTTCAGGTCGCGGGTTCCATGTCGCGTGGCTCCGCCATGAGCGTCAGCGAGATCATTGGAGCGGGGCTCCTGGCACGGATTGACGGGCAGCTGGTAGCAACGCCCGATGCGCAAGCACGACACTTTGATTTCGGCGACGGCCTGGAACTGTGCGCGCCGCTGTCTTTCGGAGATCTGGTCACCGGCGGGCATTCCACTGGCATCCCCAATATTTCCATGTTTGTGCATTTCGCCGGCGATGCCCTCGCCGAAGGGGATCTATCGCAGCTTCCCGAGGGCCCGGACGCGCAACAGCGTGAAGCTCATCGCGCCCGAGCAGTGGCCGAGGTGACCGGAGCGGACGGCACGGTTGCGCGTTCAGTGATCGAGACCGTCAATGGCTACACCTACACGCCAATCGCTGCCGTAGAGGCAGCACGCCGGGTAATGAGTGGTGAGCGGCGGCCGGGTTTCGAAACGCCAGCAAAGTTGCTGGGAGTCGGATTCGCCGAGAGCATCCCCGGTACGACCATCACTGATCGCTGAGTCGATCGGGCGATAGCGGCAATGCAGTTTGCTCAGGCGTGCGCAGCGCTGCCGCTTGCCTCGAACTCCTGAGACATAAACTTGCCGGCAATCCGCGCCACTTCCACCAGGCGCTCACTGGACATGCCACTGCATGCCGCCGCAGACAGCCCCCGCAGGGTGATCAGCATGTAATCAGCCAGGGTCTGCGCGGCGTCCGGGCGAACTTGGTCCAGGTAACGGCGGATCGCCTGGATTCCGGCGTCGCCGAATTTCTCGGCCATGTTTCGAGCGATTGGATCGTCCGCGCGCAAGCCTTCGGTGATCAAGCAGCCGCGCAAAGCGCTGTCTCGTCCGTACTGCTTTGCAGCGGCAACCAGCAGCGCCGTCAGCGCTTCAGCCGGTGGTCGGGCCAGCGTCAGCAGCGTGTCCATCGGCAGTGCATTTTCGCTGGCGTAGCGATGCATTGCGCGCTGGAACAGCTCGGCCTTGCTGCCATAGGCGGCGTAAAAGCTTGGCGGCTTGATGTTCATGGCCTCGGTCAGGTCGGCCAGGCTGACCGCGTCGAAACCACGCTGATGAAACATTGCCTGTGCGATGGCTATACCTCGCTCCCGGTCGAAGGCGGGGCGGCGCTGCCTGGGTTTTTCGTTCATGGCTGTCTCTCGAGGTTGATACGACAACTGTAGCGATCGCTACATGCAAGTTCAAATACGTTCTTGCCGGACCGATTTAATTTAGTGATCGCTAAATAGCTTGCGGATAACCATGGCCATATGTAGTGTTCGCTACATATTCATTCATTGAGGTATCTCTCATGCAATTCAAAGACAAGGTTGTGCTGGTCACTGGCGGTTCTTCGGGCCTCGGCTTTGCGATCGCCGAAGCGTTCGCCAGCCAGGGCGCCGCCCTGATTATCACCGGGCGCCGCCAGCCTCAGCTCGACGAAGCCGTGAGCCGCCTCGGTGGGAATGCGTCTGCCGTGCGGACCGATATCTCGAATCCTGCCGACCTCGCCGAACTGTTTACGCATATCAGAGCGGTCCACGGCCGTATCGATGTGCTAATCGCCAACGCCGGGATGGGTGAAGTCGAGCCTCTGGGGGCAATCACTGAAGCGGGTTTCGATCGGGTGTTCGCAACCAATGTCAAAGGCACCACGTTTACCGTGCAGTGGGCGTTGCCGTTGATGGGCGAGGGGAGCAGCGTCGTCATCATCGGCTCGACTTCTTCGATCAATCCGGGGCCTGGCATGAGCGTCTACGGAGCCACAAAGGCAGCCTTACGCGCGATCGTGAGGAGCTGGATTCTCGACATCAAAGGCTCGGGTGTACGCATTAACCTGCTCAGCCCGGGGCCAGTGGACACCCCGTCCCTACGCGACGTGCTTGGCGAAAACGCGCAGCAGGTGATCGATGTATTCAACGAGAAGAGCACGCTCGGAAGGATCGGCCAGGCACATGAGATCGGCCAGGCCGCGCTCTTCCTGGCGAGCGATGCGTCGAGCTATGTCAACGGCGCCGAGCTGTTCGCCGATGGTGGGGCTTCCCAGGTCTGAACGGGCAACGCTGAGCTACCGCCCCACGCCCGCCGCTCTCTGAATGCCAAGGAATGATCATGACCGCTTCGCCGACTGCGCCTCAGGTGCTTTCGCCTCTCCCCTTCGAACACCGCGTGCTGGCGCTGGTCGTCATCCTCGCCGCGCAGCTCATGCTGCAGATGGATTTTCTTATCGTCATGGTGGCCTTGCCGCAGATTCAGATGGATCTGGGCTTTTCAGCAGCAACGCTTTCCTGGGTGCCCAACGCGTTTGCGCTGGCGTTTGGCGGACTGCTGCTACTTGGCGGGCGGCTGGGTGATGCGTTCGGCCGTGTGCGGGCTTTCCAACTGGGGCTGGCGGTATTCGTGTTGGCTTCTCTGTTGGGCGGGTTGGCGCAGGGTCCGCTCATGCTGATCGTCGCCCGGGTATTTCAGGGGGTCGGTGCCGCTGTTGCCGCGCCCAGTGTTCTGGCATTGGTAACCAACCTGGCGCGCAACGAGCGTGAGCGCAATCGCGGAATGGCGCTATTCATCACCGTGTCGTCGATTGGTGCTTCGGCCGGCCTGATTTTAGGTGGCGCGCTCACCGAATACTTATCCTGGCGCTGGTCACTGCTTATCAACGTGCCGATCGGCGCACTGGTGTTGCTGATGATCGGCCGCCTGGTAGTGGAAACCCCCCGAACGCCGTCGACCTTCGATATCTCTGGCGCGCTGACCGCCACCCTGGGTTCCATCGCGCTGGTGTTCGGCTTCATCCGCGCTGCCGAGCACGGCTGGACCGATGCGGCAACACTACCGTCGTTCGTAATTGCCATCGTGCTTTTGGCGACGTTCCGCGTCATTGAGGGCCATGTAAGACAACCGCTATTGGACCTCAACTTGCTGCGCAACAAAACGCGCGTCGTTGCCCTGGTGACCATGGCGGTGATCGTCGGAATGCATTTTTCGATGCTTTTTCTGGTCGTGCAGTATTTTCAGAAGGTGCTCGGCTTTACCCCGCTTTATGCAGGCCTGGCCTATCTTCCCGTGACCTGCACGGTGTTCGCGGTGACCCACTTCATGCCGGGCCTGATCGAGCGCTTTGGCGCCGAACGGTTACTTATAGGCGGCTGCGCGCTGGTCTCCTGCAGCTTCATCGGCTTCGTGCTGATGGACGCCCAGGGCAGCTACATGTCCGTAGTCCTGGCGCCGATGTTCGTCCATAGCCTTGGCATTGCCCTGGTGTTTACCCCAGGCACGGTACTGATCATGCAGGACGTACCTGCCGAACAATCCGGCAGTGCCTCGGGGCTCTTGCAGATGGTCCAGCAGATCGGTGGTGCGTTGGGTATCGCAGTGATCACTTCGATGTACGCCGCCACGTCGGTGCCGGGAAACTTCGTATCCGGATTGCCTATGGCCTTTGGCGTAGCCGCATTGTTTTCGCTACTGGTCGGCCTATCGAGCTGGCTGTTTACACGACGCCGCCATGCGCTTGGCAACGCCTCCCGCTGTTGATGAAGATCCCTACGAACCTGCCGAGCAATCGGCGTCTTGAGGAGTGACCTGATGAGTGAATTCGCTGGATCGACGATCGATCATATGGGCATCGGTGTTTCGGACATTTTGCAGGCGCGCGCCTTTTATGAGCGGGCGCTCGAGCCGCTAGGGATCACATTGATGATGAGCATCGAGGCCGACCCTCCGCAATCGACGCCTCGGCGACTGGGGTTCGGTTCAGCAGGAAAGCCATTCATCTGGCTACACGACGCTCCCGTCCCCAGCCACGGGGTGCACATAGCGCTGATCGCGCAGAGCCATGAGGCAGTCGATGCGTTCCATGCGGCTGCGATGGTCGCTGGCGGAAAGGACAACGGGGCGCCCGGGATCAGGCCCCATTACCACTCCGATTATTACGCGGCCTATGTGTTGGGCCCTGACGGAGTGAATCTGGAGGCTGTCTGCCAGCTAACATCTTAAATGTCCGGGGTCCCGCAACAGGTGCCGAATGCGTCTGCATTTAAGGTGGCTCCTGGGCCGATAGCTGACGAAGCAGACAGACAGCTAATGGCCCAAGCTGTGTAAAAACTCCGTCGAAAACTGAAGTGGGCGCTTCTACGTCAGTTCTCAAAAAGCAGCGCTGCTCAACAGGGCCAAGAATTTACGTACGAACGCGATGACCAGATCGGATGTACGCAACGGTGCCGCGCTGCTCGCCAGAAAAACACCGAGGAGCGGCGTGGCAGTCTGCTATGGGCGTGACTGGCCGGCTGCAACGTCTGGCCAAGGGCTGCGCTTATCCAGTCAGGTGGTCAAAGGGTAAACCGGCCAACCAAACCGTTGAGGTCGAGCGCCAGCCGCGATAGATCTTGACTTGCCGCAGTGGTCTGCGTCGCGCCGGCTGAAGTCTGGACCGCAAGATCCCGAATATTCACTAGGTTGCGGTCGACCTCGCGAGCCACCTGAGCCTGCTCCTCGGATGCACTTGCGATCACGAGATTGCGCTCACTGATCTGGCTAATCGCTTCAGTAATTTCTTTCAGCGCTTGGCCGGCAGCTTCGGCAAGTTGGAGCGTTGCGGTAGCGCGCTCGGTACTCTCGTCCATCGAAGCAACGGCCTTGTCGGCACCCTGACGGACACCGTTGATCATCTGCTCAATCTCGGTAGTCGACTGCTGGGTGCGATGGGCCAGGGCTCGCACTTCATCAGCGACAACGGCGAAGCCTCGGCCCGCGTCTCCGGCACGAGCGGCTTCGATAGCTGCGTTCAGCGCGAGCAGGTTCGTTTGCTCGGCGATAGAACGGATTACATCAAGTACCTTGCTGATGTCGTGGACTTCATCGGCTAGGCTCTTAACTTGAACGGAGGTGTCGCCTACGTCGCCTGCCAGCCGGGAAATCGACATCACCGTGCTGTTGACCTGCTCCTGGCCTTTTTGAGCATTAAGATCGGACGCCTTGGATGCTTCGGATGTACTTACAGCGTTTCTCGCGACTTCGTCTACCGCTGCGGTCATCTCGTTGACTGCAGTCGCCGCCTGTTCCAGCTCGTTGTTTTGCTGGGCAAGCCCGCGCGCCGAATCCTCAGTTACGACATTCAGCTCTTCTGCGGCCGAGGCGAGCTGGTCAGAAGATTGCGCGATCCGCTCAATCGTTTCCCGCAGCTTGGCCTGCATTGTTTTAAGGGCCGTCAGTAGAATTGCCGGCTCATCCCGCCCATTCGCTTCAAAACTTTTGCTCAAATCTCCGGAGGCGACAGTCTCTGCGACTGACACGGCCAAGCGAAGTGGGTTCACGATGCTCTTAGTCAGGACAAATGCCAGCAGAATCGTCAGCAACACGGTGGCGATCATCACGATGATCACAACGGCAATCGAAATCTCATAGTCTTCGGTAGCCTTTGCCCCGGACTCTGCGGCTCCCGCCTTGTTTATATCGATAAGTTTGTTGAGCTCAACGCCCAAACGATCAGATAAGGCCTTGTAATCAGACCCTAGCAGTTGCTGTATCTCGCCAATTCGTCCTTCATCAGAAAGGCCCAATAACTTCTCGTTAATACTGAAGTAACGTTCGAGAACGGCGTTGAAAAGCTCGAATTGCGTACGCTCTATATCGTCATCGATCAAAGTTTTGTACGTCGCCCTGGTTTGTTTCAGCTGCTCGGCGAGTTCATTGGAGCGTCTGACGCTTTCCTTCAAATCTGCAGGCTCACGATCGACCAGAAGCCTGAACGAAACGATGCGCATACGCAGCATTACCTCTTTCATGTCGCCCAGCGCCTCATAACTTGGGAGACCTTTGGAGCGAATATCTATCGTGGCTGCCCTGATGCTTTTCATTTGAACCAGACCAAAAATTCCAAGCCCAATGACCAGCAATGCAACTACCGCGAAACAAGCTGCAGACCGAGCAGCTATCTTTAAGTTTCTCATATGTCCTTCCTGTTCCCTCATAATGCGCAGCAAAGCAGTGTTCGCTGTAGCTTGAATAAAGGAGTTAGCGGCTGATCCATTGTTCTCTTTATGGTCTTTTGGGCGACACGGGTTACCGTCCGTCTAATAAACGGCTGAAGGGAAGCCAGGGGGCAAATGCGCAGGTTCGCTAACGCCGATATTTAAGCACTCGGTAGGTGCTATGGTGCTTCGAGCAATGGATCGCCCCCCTTTTGGCCAGCACTGGCGTTGATGGCCGATAACTGTAGTGATCAATAATCCCGGACACCGCATAATATTTTTCTTGGACCAGCGCCGGCGCTATGTCTGCGTTGAACTGATGCGATCGTTGCCAGTTGCACCGCCGCATCAGGAACCGACCGATATTCTTTAGGGTAGGTGAAGCTCCCTGGTTGGAATCCACCCACCGCTGGAAACTAAGCCGTTCGGGACGTTGCCAAAACGTTACTCATGGCGGCCGCGTGGTTATCGCGTCCCACTGCCGGCACTGCGTAGCGTTGCGATCCAAGGAAATTCGATGAAGCATCCGAAACTCATCCACCACGGCGCTCGTGAAGGCGTCACCGGGTCGTGCCATCAACTGTGGATGGATGACACCAGCAGTCTCCTGATTGATTGCGGCCAGTTCCAGGGCGAAGACGAAGGGCAGGGGGACGAGCTAGCACTCGATTTCTCCATCGAAGTCATCAAGGCGCTGATCGTGACCCACGTGCATATTGACCATGTCGGACGTATCCCGAGCCTGTTGGCAGCTGGCTTCGAAGGGCCAATCCTGTGCAGCGAACCCTCAGCCCGACTATTGCCCATCGTGCTCGAAGATGCGTTCCGGCTTTCGATCAGCCGAGACCAGGAACAGCTGGAGCGTTATCTCAAGGTCGTGGAGCAACGCATCATCGCGTTGCCCTATGGCAATTGGTTCACCCTTCACGATACCGACTCGGTGCACTGGAAGGTGCGCCTGCAGCCGGCCGGCCACGTGCTGGGTTCGGCCTATGTCGAACTGGATCTCAGCGCTGCCGGGGCCGGTAGCGAGCGCGTGGTGTTCAGTGGCGACTTGGGTGCGCCGCATTCGCCGATACTGCCTGATCTCGTTCCGCCTGAGCGTGCGGACCTGCTGATCCTTGAAAGCACCTACGGCGACCGTCGTCACCAAGACCGCGCGCACCGCCGCGAACGCCTGCAGGTAGCCATCGAGCGTGCGCTGGCGGACGAGGGTACGGTACTCATACCTTCATTCAGCATCGGCCGAACTCAGGAGCTGCTGTATGAGCTGGAGGAAATTCTCCATGAGCACAACGGATCGGCGCAGACGCCCACCAACACCAGCGAAGCTCGCAAGGTGGACAACGATGGGGCAGTGGATATTGACTGGCCGCAACTCCCCATCATCCTCGACTCGCCCCTCGCGGGTCGATTCACCAAGACCTACAAAGAACTGCAGGGCTATTGGGACGAAGATGCGCGGCATCGCCAGGAGGACGGTCGCAAGCCTTTGTCCTTCAAGCAGCTCATCACAGTCGACCACCACGACGAACATTTGCGCATCGTTGAACACCTCGCCGAAACTGCGCGGCCAGCTATCGTCATCGCGGGCAATGGCATGTGCTCAGGCGGGCGAATCGTCAACTACCTGAAAGCGATGCTGGGCGATCCTCGGCATAATGTGGTGTTTGTCGGCTATCAGGGTAAGGGCACGCCAGGGCGAGCGATCCAAACGCATGGGCCCGATGGTGGGTTCGTCGACCTGGACGGGCAGCGCATCGATATCCGTGCGGGCATCGATAGCGTCGGCGGCTACTCCGCCCACGCCGACCAAGCCGATCTGGTCGGGTTCGTTACGCGAATGAAGCAGTGGCCGAACGAAATCCGATTAATTCACGGAGAAGATCAGGCCAAGCAGCGCTTGGCGGAGGTTCTCGAAGCACGCTATCGGGAAGCGGGACAGAAGGGGCAGGTAACGATTCCCTAGCGTGCGCTTCATCCTCCCAAATGGCGGTAGACGCATCTGCGCTCTTGGCCCATCCGGAAACAGGAAGATGGCGCCCTTGCGGCTCCTTGCATACGTCAATAATCGACTTCGTTGCCTCGTCGCGCAGGCCGAAGAAGGCTGTATTCCGATCGGCGGGTACGTAAGACTTCGCTCAGCGCTCTGCTGACCGAAGCACTTGCAGATTCTTGCCCTAATCAATCGGTGGGTTGATGCCGTTGAGTGCGGCTGATTGATAGCATCTAGCCATCCCATCTAGACAGGGCGGAAGCCTAGTCCGGCTCGTAGGCAATGGAGTGACGGGGTCATGGCAGACATAGAACTGAGCGTGGCGAGCAGCTACCGCAGGGTCGACTACACGGTGACCTTGATCGGATCAACCCTAGGTCAAGAGCGATGGACGTTTCGCGCGAACATCCACCCGCTTGCTCCCTGGGTTGCTGGCGATACCTTTGTTTCCCCTGGGTTCTACTGCACCGACGCCGAAGCGCATCAGGCCGCAATCGAAGTGATCGAGTTGTACATCGATCGGCAGTGGAAACTGCGAGCGCACGCTGGACTATGACCCGCTGAATATTAAAGAGAGAACCGTTTCAAACCGACCCGCCCCAAACAGCTCAGCCTGCAGCCGCGCCGGTTACTGCTCGCGATACAGCAGACCAACTCGTCGAGCTGCGCCTTGGCGGCATACAGCGTCATTTTCAGCCGCAGGACCTGGGGAATTATGTCGAGTGCCTCCTGATGCTAGGCAATCCCTGCGTTCGCTATCTGATAAGCGACGCTAAAGCGATAGTTCGCGTCGACAGAAATTCGGGGCACGTGGTGCTCATGTTCTTGATTGGAGTAGAGCCGGGCGGCGGCTGGTCGGCTCAGTCCGCTTGACGATCTCCAATGAACTTGCTGAGGAATTGCCGCGTGCGCTCGTGCTGCGGCGCACTCAACAACTGCTTGGCGTCGCCCTGTTCGACGATCACTCCTTCATCGATGAAGATCGCTCTGTCGGCCACGTCGCGGGCGAAGCTCATCTCGTGGGTGACGATGACCATGGTGCGCTTTTCCTCGGCAAGGCCACGGATGGTGGCGAGCACTTCTCCGACCAGTTCCGGGTCGAGCGCCGAGGTCGGTTCGTCGAACAGGATCACGTCCGGCTGCATGGCCAGCGCGCGGGCAATCGCCACTCGCTGTTGCTGGCCGCCGGAGAGGCGTTTGGGATAGGCATCTTCCTTGCCGCCCAGGCCGACCTTGGCCAGTAATGCGCGGCCACGTGCGAGGGCCTGGGCGCGCGGCTCCTTCTTCACCTGTACCGGGCCTTCGATGACATTCTCAAGGGCGGTGCGATGGGGGAACAGGTTGAAGTTCTGGAACACGAAACCGACGTGCTGGCGCAGCTGGCGGATCAGCCCTTGCTGCGCCTTGAGCGGTTTATCGGCGTCGATGTGGATCTCACCGACGCTGATCTGCCCACCGCTGGGTTGCTCCAGCAGATTGAGGCAGCGCAGCAGCGTGGTCTTGCCCGAACCGCTGGGGCCGATGATCGCCAGCACTTCGCCGAAGGCTATGTCGAGGTCGATGCCCTTGAGCACGTCCTGGCCGTTGAATGATTTTTTCAGGTTGCGCACGGAAATCATCAGGCATCCTGCTCGTGGCGGTTGACCCGGTCTTCTAGGCGACCCTGGAAGTACGCCAGCACACTGGCCAGTAACCAGTAAATCAGCGCGGCGGCCAGATACATGGTGAAGATCTCGAACGTACGCGCAGTGATCAGCTGCGCTTGGCGGAACAGCTCCGGCACCTGGATGGTAGCGGCCAGTGCAGTGTCCTTGACCAGCGAGATGAAGCTGTTGCCCAGTGGCGGCAGGGCAGTGCGTGCGGCCTGCGGCAGAACGGCCCGGTACAGGGTCTGCGCGCGACTCATGCCGATACTGGCAGCCGCTTCCCACTGGCCACGGTCGATGGAAGCGATGGCGGCACGCAGGATCTCGGCGGTATAGGCCGCCATGTTCAGCGAGAAGCCGATCAGCGCGGCTGGGAGCGGATCAAGCTGAAGGCCCAGTTGCGGCAGGCCGTAATAGATCATGAACAACTGCACCAGCAGCGGCGTGCCGCGGAAGAACGACACGTAGATCCGCGCCAGCCACTGCAGCGGCCAGTAGCCGTACAGCCGTAGCAGCGCCAAGCCGAAGCCCAGCAGCAGGCCAAAGACCATCCCGCCCAGGCTCAGCACCACGGTCCACCACGCGCCTTTGAGCAGGAAGGGCAGCGAGTCCAGCGCCAGCTGCAGGCTGCTGTCGATCATTGCGTGACGTCAGCCTTGAACCACTTTTCAGAGAGCTGTTTCAGGGTGCCGTCGGCGCGCAGCTTGGCGATGGCCGCGTCGATGGCGGCGAGCAGTTGCGGGTTGCCCTTGCGCAGGGCAACGCCGGACTCCTGCCGGGAGAAGGCGTCACCGGCCACGGCCAGGCGATCGCCGGTCTTCTCGACCATCTCGAAGGCCGCCAGCCGGTCGACCAGGATCACGTCGATGCGGCCGACGGCGAGGTCCTGGAATTTCGTCGGGTCATCGTCGTAGGTGCGGATGTCGGCTTGTGGCACGTTCTCTTTGAGCCACTGCTCGTAGTTGGTGCCGAGGCCGACTCCAACCTTCTTGCCGGCCAGGTCAGCCGAATTCTTGATGCTGTCGGCATCGCCCTTGCGGGTGAGTGCCTGGATACCGGAGACGGTGTAGGGCGTGGAGAAGTCGTATTTCTGTTTGCGCTCCTCGGAGATGGTCACCTGGTTGATCACCACGTCCAGGCGCTTGGATTCCAAGGCGGCGAGAATGCCGTCCCACTTGGTCGGCTGGAACTCAGCCTTGACCCCCAGCTGCTTGGCCAGGGCGTTGGCAAAGTCGACCTCGAAGCCGGTCAATTGACCGCTTTCGTCCTGATAGTTAAAGGGCGGGTAGGTGCCTTCCAGGCCGACCTTGAGCGTGCCGTTGGCCTTGACCTCATCGAGCAGATCGGCGGCGAACACCGGGGCGAACAGGCCTGAACCGAGTAGAAGGCTCAGGGTGCCGAGCAGGAAACGACGACGCAGCGTTGTGAATTTCATGGCAGGCCTCTGGGTGGGCGGTGAATGTCGGTCAACTCTAGGGGTGTAGTTTTAATCGATAAATCATTAGGAATTACCAAGCGCTTTTTTGTGGAATATGTCATTCACGTCACAGCGCCCATGGATGATAGGCGAATAGCGCCGGGGCACCGCCGGTATGCAAAAACAGCAGTGGACCATGGCCAGGGAAGACGTCGCGGGCAATACCGTCGAGCAGCCCGGCGAAGGCCTTGCCGGTGTACACCGGGTCGAGCAGCACGCCTTCCTGCTCGGCAAGTAGACGGATCGCGGCCAGGGTGCCGGCATTCGGCTCGCCATAGCGCGGGGCGAAATACTGGTCCCACAATTCAATTTGCATCCCCGTCGGCACATCGACGCCGAGCAGTTCGGCGGTGCGTTGCAGCAGGCCTTCAACCTTGGGCCGCTGGGTCGTATCTGGGCGCGAGACGGTGACCCCGACCACCCGGCTGCCTGGTCGTGCATATTCAAGCGCCAGAGCCAAGCCACTGTGGGTACCGGCGCTTCCGGAGGCGAGGAGCACCGCGGCGAAGTCCTCGCCAGTGCCGTGCATCTGCTCTGCCAGCTCCAGGCCGGCGCGCACGTAACCCAAGGCGCCGAGCGCATTGGAGCCGCCGATCGGTACCACGTAGGGCTTGCGTCCGGCGCTGCGCAGGCGCTCGGCGGCGGCCTGTAGCAGCTCGTCGGCGCTATCCAGGTTTGCGACCGTTTCGATCTCGCAGCCGAACAGGTCGAGCAGCAGGCGGTTGCCGTTGCTTAGGTAATTACCCTCGCCAGTGCCCAGCGGATTCTCCAGCAATGCCAGGCAGCCCAGGCCGAGCCTGGCCGCCAGGGCCGCCGTCTGGCGTACATGGTTGGACTGGATGGCGCCGGCGGTGACCAACACCTCGGCGCCCTGTGCGAGGGCATCGGCGCCAAGGTATTCGAGCTTGCGCGCCTTGTTGCCACCGAGGGCTAGCGGGGTGAGGTCGTCGCGCTTGATCCAGATATCCCGACCCAAGTGACGTGATAGACGCGGTAGGTGTTCCAGCGGTGTGGCGGCGGCAATCAGCTCAAGGCGGGGGAAGCGGGCGAGGGCGTCGGTGAGCATGGGAGCGGGCTTCTGCGCAGAGGTGAGTGATCACTGTAGAAGGCGATCCATGGCTGCCGCAAGCCGATATCCGGTGGAATGTGGCGCTGGCTTTCCATCACGTGGATACGATATAGATCATGCCGGCACCTCGAATGAGCATCACGACCTCTCAGGTGCGGGGTATGTGAGCTGAGCGTACGAACTTCGAACCAGCGCCGCTGACTGTCGTGATCAGCCAGCGGCCGCGGTACATGTCGGGCGTTTTGGCGCTCAACCGCCCAGCGCGAGCAACGCAGGTACCGTCAGGACGGCGGTGTAGAACCCCATGAACTGCACGCCAATGTTGAAACCCAGAAAGCGGGAGAGGAAGCCGCCGAGCAGCCCCACGGTGAGAATTACCATCAGACCCAGCAGACCGCCTTCCCAAATGCCGATCACCAGAATAAGCCCGACAAAAGTCGCGATAACCGCTTCGTGGCTGACCTTTCGCGACACGAACGATGCCGCGCGGTGCGCGAAATTCATCGAAAACGGGTAGGCGATTAGGATGGCGATGATCACTGCCAGCATCCCGTACCCGAAAAACTCCCACGTGCTCATCAAGGTATGCAGGTTGTTGATTTCGCCGGTGGCGCTGTCGACGAAAAAGCGTGGCGGTGCATTGAATAATGGGGCTGCTGGCCCTGCGGCAACCGGGCTCAAGGGTAGACCGAAGGCGATCAGCGGAATCAGCGCTTCGGCGATGTAGGTCGCCTCGGTGACACCATTGCGCGCCGTTATCACGGTAGTGAGACGGTGGTAGGCATGCCTGATTCGCGCACCTATCACTTCGCCCATGATTACGGTCATCGCGACCGGGCTGAATACAAAGGTCGCACTCGATACGGCGGCAGTCGCCAGCGTCATGCGCGTCTGGCGAGTGTCGAGCACCTTCAGAGGGTTTGGAAAGTAGCCACCCCAGCTTTTCACATCCGGTGACAACGAGAACACCCGTACACCGTCGCGCTGCATGCGAACTCGCTCGCCTGGAGATAGGAGCGCGAACAGCGAGGCGATAAGGGGGCCAATGGCAATGCCTAGGAAATAGCTTACGCCCAGCTTCACGCCATGCTGTGCAGTCAGGGTCTGCAACGCGACGATGACCAGCACGAAGGGTACCAGGGTCAATACCGAGGCCCATCGACCGGCTGAGAAGTAGGCAATCAGGAGCGCGGCGCAGAGAAACACCCAAGGCGCGAACTCCTTGATTACATCGCCGAACGGGGCCAGCAGCACCGCGAAAAGCACCGACAGCGGCACGGCGACGAGCGCTGCAATGGCACCGCCGGAGATCATCTTGCGAAGCGCAATGTGCGGAACGCCGAGTTTGCGCAGGTAATTGGCTTCGGCCATCAGTGGCGCGGCCATGGTGTCGCCTGGAATGCCCAGCAAGGCGGTCGGCACCGCGTGGGTCATGTGTTTAGCAACGGCGCCTGCCAGGAAAAAGGTAAAGACGCCTTCCGGCGGAACGCCGAGCAGCACCACCAGGAGGGTCAGTGGCGCCAGGGTCGTGGTTTCGTCGCTACCGGAGATCAGGCCAATGGCGGCGAACACAACTGCACCGATGATGCCCATGCCAAGGGCAACTAGGATCTGGTCGAGTAAGCCTTCCATCATGCTCGCCCTCCATTCAGGCTGGCTTGCGCGGGAAGCATTTCGACAGAGGAGGTTGCTCCCGGAGCGGTCCGGGCTTCAGCCGCCTCGGCGTCACGAAATAAATCGTATAGCGCCAGCTCCCTGAGCTCAGCAACAACCTCTGCTGGCAGCTCATCGAGCCGTCCCAGGGTTCCGTGCTCGGCGGTCAGTTCGGCGAGGACCTGCTGGCGGAACGTGGGATCGGCCATGTTTTCGACAACGTCGCGCTTGGGCTTGAACAGAATGGCGCTGATAACGCCTCCGGCAAGGCATCCCAAAATACCGGTCAGCATTGCATAGGCCCGGGCCATCTGCGCTGATTCGACAATGCCGAGTAGCAGGTGCTGCGCGAGGTAGAAGGTTCCAAGACTGATACATGCCCCGATAATGATGGCAATGATCAGGTGACCGCTATCGACGGTATCTCCCCATACCTCGTAGAGCTCAGGCTTCTTCATGGCAGATGCCTCCTGCCTGGCGGCGCTGGAACGCGGGATTGCTCGGTTGGTAGTCCATGATGTTTCTCCTGCCCTGATGGGCTCTTGTTGTTATCGAGAAAAAGCGTCAGTTCGGTATGCGCTCGCCCGTTCGCCCCCGTCTGGCAATGACTGCACGAGCCGTACGCGAAGCGGTGACCCGACCCAACTTCTGGTCGATGAAGTGCCCCGTGTCCACCAACGCCTCGAGCTTTATGCCAGTTTGCAGACCCTGTTCACCGAGCAGGTAGACAACGTCTTCCGTTGCGACATTACCGGTTGCGCCTGGCGAATAGGGGCAGCCGCCAAGGCCGGAAACGGAGCTGTCGAACACCCGAACCCCAGCTTCGAGCGCGGCGTACAGGTTGGCGATTGCCATGCCGTAGGTGTCGTGAAAATGGCCGGCGAGTGCCGTTACCGGCATCTCGCTGGCGCAGGCTTCGATCAGTGCCTTAGTCTTTCCAGGTGTGCCCCTACCGACCGTGTCGCCGAGGCTGATCTCATAACAGCCCATCCTATAGAGCTCGGTGCTGACCCGAACTACGTCGGCGAGCGCAACGTCGCCGGCGAAGGGGCAACCCAGCGCGCAGGAAACATAACCGCGAACAGCGATGCCGGCTTCCCGGGCTTTGCTGAGCACCGGTTCAAACCGTTCCAGGCTCTCGGCAATGGAGCAGTTTATGTTTCGTTGCGAGAAAGCGTCCGAGGCGGCCGCAAATACGGCGACCTCACGGCAGCCGTTCGCCAATGCCGCGTCCAGGCCTCGTTCATTGGGAACCAGCGCGCTGTAGGTCACGCCGGGCAAAGGCGCGAGGCAGCGCATCACCTCGTCCGAGCCTGCCATCTGCGGGACCCACCGAGGCGAGACGAATGCACCGACTTCAAGATGGCGCAGGCCAGCGGCGACCAGACGCTCGATAAGGCTGATGCGCGTCTCGGTAGGCAGTACGCGCGGCTCGTTCTGTAAGCCGTCGCGTGGGCCAACCTCGACCAGCCTGACCGCGTTGGCAGTCATTGGCCGCGCTTCTCGACCAGCAGCGCTTCGGCGCGATCGGCACGTACGTCGCGGGTCTCGACCATGCGCATGATGACCCAGTCGACCTCTTCACCACGCGCACCAGCTGACAGCGCAATATTGCGCGCGTGCAGCGCCATGTGGCCCCGCTGAATCCCTTCGGTGGACAGCGCGCGCAATGCGCCCAGGTTCTGCGCCAGGCCTACGGCGACCGCGATCTCCGCCAGGTCCTGAGCCGTTTTTACGCCCAGGATGCGCAGCGAAAGCTGCGCCAGTGGATGGGTTTTGGTCGCCCCTCCTACCAGGCCCAGCGGCATGGGCATTTCGATGGTGCCCACGAGATCGCCGCTACCGTTCTTCTCCCAAGTGGTCAGCGAACCGTAGTGTCCGTTGCGACAGGCATAGGCGTGTGCGCCGGCTTCGACCGCGCGCCAGTCGTTACCGGTGGCCACCACCAACGGATCGATGCCGTTCATGATGCCCTTGTTGTGCGTTGCGGCCCTATAGGGGTCAATGGCAGCAAAGGTGTAGGCGTCGATAATGCCTTCTATGACATCCACGCCTTTGTAATCCGCCGTATCCAGCTGTTCGGGGGCGATCCGCACCTGGGCGCGGGCGAGGCGCAAATCGGCCAGGTTCGACAGGATGCGCAACCGAACCTTGCCGCCGGTGAGCTGCTCGATCAGCGGGGCGACGGCTTCGGCCATGGTGTTGACCGTATTGGCGCCCATCGCATCGCGTACGTCGACGATCAGGTGAGCGACCAGCATTGGCCCGCGCGGGCTGTCAATGAAGGTATGCACTTCTATATCGCGACATCCGCCGCCCAGCTTGTTCAGCAGTTGGTCCTTGCTGTTGGCCAAGGCAATGATCTCGTCCTTGTTGCGCAGCAGGCTGAGGCGGGCGTTGTAGGGGTCGTCAACTCCTACGATCTGAACCTGGGCACGCATTAATGGCGCGCTGCTGGACGTAACAAAACCTCCAGTCGGCCGGGCCAGCTTGGCCATGAACGACGCAGCGGCAACGATGGACGGCTCCTCGACCACTAGAGGAATCAAGACGTCACGCCCGTTGATTTGAAAGTTGCCGGCAATCGCGTAGGGCAACTCAAACGTACCCACCACGTTCTCGATCATTCCCTCGGCAATCTCCAGGGGCAGCGCCCCGGAACCACGCAGCAGAGCGGCGTCCGCGTCGGACAACGAAAGCAATTGCTGAATATGCGTGAGACGGTCGGCGGGCGTGAGGTTTCGAAAATTAGGCAAGCGGGAATCGATGGACATCGGGGCGCTCCTGGGGAGTCGGTTGTTATTGGATGAACCAACGTTATCCCCATCTGTAACCTCGAAAGAAGGTACAGTTTCGAGAGACAGTTGACCTCCATTCCCCAGAGTTCGCCATGGCCCGTCAGACGCTTGCCCAAAAGGTTGCCAATGCCATCGCTCGGCAAATCGCGGACAGCGTCTTCAAAGCCGGCGACAAGCTGCCTTCGCTACGCGAGTACATGCGCCTGCATCGGCTGTCGAAAAACACCGTGATCACCGCGTATGAACACCTGGCCGCGCAGGGTCTGGTCGAGGGCCGTCACGGCAGCGGATTCTTCGTCTGCGACGTTGTCCCATCGATCGGCTTGGAGGACGAGGATTCAGAGCCCTATACCCGCGCGCTGGACACCATTTGGATGATGCGCCAACAGTTTGTTCGCGAGCCGGGTCATTCGCATCTGGGCGAAGGCTTTCCGCCCGTGGAGTGGCTGATGGACATGCGCCTGGACAAGTTTCACCGCCAGGTCGTTAGAGGCGGGGTCACCACCCTGTTTCGCTACGGCACTCGTCTAGGCAACCCGGCGCTTCGCCACCGGCTGATTCAGAAGTTGGCCGATTACGCCATAGCCGTCTCGCCCAGACAGGTCGTGACGACGCTGGGCGCCAACCACGGCATGGACCTGATCATCCGTCGTTACGTTGCGCCACGAGATGTGGTGCTGGTTGAAGACCCGGGATACTACCCCCTGTTCGGCAAGCTGCAACTGCAAGGTGCGCGCATGCTCGGCGTGCCGCGCCAAGCCGACGGGCCGGACCTCGACGCCCTGGAGCGTATCCTCAAGCGGCACAAGCCCAAGCTGTTCTTCATGCAGTCCATCGGCCAGAACCCCACCGGTTCGGACCTGTCGCCTGCCAAGGCCCACCGACTGCTGAAAATCGCGGAGGCGCATGACCTGCTCATCGTCGAAAACGACGCCATGGCCGACTTCAAACCCAGCTCGGCGGTCAAGCTATCGGCCCTGGATCAACTGAATTGCACGCTTTACCTGGGCAGCTTTTCCAAATCGATCTCGGCGGCGTTGCGCGTCGGCTTCATCGCCGGCAGCAAGCAGCGCATCGAGGAGCTGGCCGACCTCAAGATGCTTCTACACAACAGCGGCGCGGAATACAGTGAGCGCACCATCGAGGTGATCCTGGGGGAAGGGCATTTCCTCAGACACCTGGCTCGCCTGCAGAATCGACTGCGTGAGGCCACGCAGCGCGGCCTGGAAATTCTCGACGGGCTGGGCGCCGAGGTCTTCTGCCGGCCGGAGCAAAGCCTTTACCTCTGGGCCCGCTTTCCCGGTATCGAGGACACGAACGAATTGACCCGGCACTGCCTAACCAAAGGCGTAATGCTTGCGCCAGGCTCGATCTTCGCCGTGAATCGCAACGTCCCGGTTCCCTGGACGCGTCTGAATGTAGCCTACCTGGACGATCCAGCATTTCGGGAAAGCTTAAAAACTTAGAAGCGCATCGGGATTTTTAGATGCACGCATGGCCGCCAACACTGGCGCGCATGTCCTCCGTCCTGTATTGACCGGCACTCACGATGAGCGCGCGAGCGGCAGTGGGCCTTAGTCCACGCCGCCCTCGAAGCCGTTGCCGACAGCTGAAGGGCCCGAGCGGTCAGGTGCGGGGCGAACTCGTCGCAGATTCCCTATCTGTCTTGCAGGCGGGGAGGGCAAAGAGACTGTGGCGTGGTCGGGAGTAGCTACCGCTGTAGGATTGAAGGGCGGCTTACGGCCCAGGCTGTGTAAAACACGGTCCCCTTTTGAAGTCTGCGCTTCTACGTGAAATCTGACAGAGCTTTGCTGTTCAGCAGATCTAAGTCTTTCGTAGCGATGCGATTTTGGGGACGATTCAGCTGGTCGCATCCAGGCAGAAACGTTTTCACACAGCCTCGGCCAAGAGCGGTCGTTCGCCGCCGTTCCGAGGCGTCAGAATCGAGGTGATTACCATGGAGTTAAGTTCGCTTAGCCGGATAAGGTCGGCTATTAAATAGATTCTTTGCCCCAACGCCCATGGGATGTATGAGGGGTGGAGATGCTCATCCCTTTGCTCCAGCGCCTACTTCCGAGTTATTCCTTTCGCTGCAGTTCGTGATAACCCATAAGCTTGCGTGCCTGCGATAGAGTTTGACCCTGACTTAGATGCATGCGAATTTCTGTCTCAACTGCCTCAATTTTACGGGCGAGTTCAGCGACTTTTCGAGCATATTCACGAGGGACTACTAGCGCTCCGTTTGCGTCCGCCACGACGATATCGCGAGGCACAACACGTGCTGAGCCGATTGAAACAGGTACATTAACTGCTTCAACTTGTACCCGGTCCTTCCCAGTACGCATGAAACGGCCGCGCGTAAACAGCGGATAATCTTCGCCCAGCGCACGGTTTACGTCCCGGCAAACACCGTCGATGAGCGTGCCAGCGATCCGCCGGGCTACGGCATATTCAGTCATGATGTCGCCCCACACCGTACAGTCCGTACGCCCATCGTTGTCGATTACCACGACATCGCCAGCGGCCACATCATCAATAAAATCTCCAACAGTGCCAGGGGGCGTACTGGCGGAAACGTATTTCACAGTGAAAGCCGGTCCGACAAGCAACTTGTCGTAGTTAGCCAGGGGCGCAATGTTCATGCATTGGCCCGACAGTCCCAGTTTGTCCATGGCATCGGATACCGAAGGGGTATCGAGCCCGTCGAACAGCGCAACCAGTTCTTTATCTTCTGCATTCATGGCGCACTTCCTCTCTAACGCTGTGGCACAACGGCGACGGCGGCAGTATCAAGTTAATCAAGGTTGTTTTACTCGGCTTCTGGTTAGGGCAGGCGCATTAGGGGCTGCCTGACGTTAATTCCGGAAGCTTGGATACAAGACGGTCCATTGCATTACGCGCCGTAAAACAGGTTGGGCAGATAGGTGATGACTTCTGGAAACAGGACAAACAATAGAATCAGGCAGAGCTCGCACAGAACGAAGGGAAGAACGCCTGCAAAGCCTTCGGATATCTTCCCGTCCACCGCAGCAGAGGCCACGAAAACATTCATGCCAACCGGCGGGGTGATCAGGCCTATCTCGACCATCTTCGTTACGACGATGCCGAACCAGACGGGATCAAAGCCGTTGTTCATCATTAGCGGAAAGCCAAGAGGCAGCGTAATGACGAGAATCGACACCGGATCGAGAAATGCGCCCAGCACCAGATAGACCAGAAGCACGACGACCAGCAGCACATGCCTGTTTAACCCGAGCGCTTCGATCCAGCCGATCAGGTCCTGGATGACCTGCGTCGAGGACAGGAAGTAGCCGTAGATCGCGGCCGCCACTACGATGGCAAAGATCATGCTGCTGGTTTTGATTGCCCGAATGAAGGCCTCCTTGGCAGAAGTCCTATTCAGGCCACCGACGAGGAAACCGATCACGAGTGCGCCCGCTGCTCCCAAGGCACCTGCCTCCGATGCGGTGACGACACCGCCGTAGATTCCGCCGAGTACCAGCATGATCAGCAGCAAGGCTGGATAGACGCGCCTCAGCGAGCGAAGACGCTCTTTCAAGTCGTGCTTGGGTGGGGACTTGGGCGCGATGGTCTTGTCGGTTCGTACCCAGATCGCAATGACTGCGATGAAGCAACCCGCGGTCAGCAGCCCCGGAACGACCCCGGCGAGGAACAGCTTACCGATCGAGGTCTCGGTCAGGATGCCGTACAGGATCAGGATGATGCTGGGCGGAATCATGACCGCGAGCGTGCCGGCCGCCGACACGACGCCCAGGCTCAGCTTGTCCTTGTAGCCGTACTGCCGCATCTCCGGCACGGCAATGGCGCTCATGGTGGCAGCCGCCGCCGGGCTTGATCCCATGAGCGCTGCGATCAGGGCGCTGGCAATGGTCGTGGCAAATGCCAGGCCGCCCTTGAGGTGAGAGAAGAACCGGTCGCCGGCCTGGAAGATGTCCCTGACGATGGTGCCGGCGGCCAATAGCTCCGCCATGAGGATAAACATCGGTATGGTCGACAAGACGAAGTCAGAGCCGGTGGCATAGGGTGCCGATTTAAGGATGCCTAGGAGTGGGGCGAAACCCAGCGAAAAGAACAACCCGACCGCGCCGGCAATCAGCAGCGAGAAGGCAATGGGTACGCCGAACAGGATCAAACCCACCAATAACAGTGTGATAAGTGCAGCCAGCATGCTCAGCGCCCCTTTGAATTGACGACTTGAAGAACCAGACGCAGCGCGAGCAAACCAAACCCGATGGGTACGATCATTCGCGATAGGCCGGTTGGCCAGGGGACTTCTCCGCCGGTAACGCGCCAGTCCATGATGTGCTGCCAAGCCATGGGGAACGCCGCATAGGCGGCCAATCCGGCAATAACGGCAGTCAGCAGGAGCGAAACACGCTTAATTACGGTGGACAAACCGACGGGCAGTCGATTTTCCAGCAACTCCACGGCTACGTTTCCGCCCAGCTTCTGGGTGTTGGCCAGGGCGAGGAAGAAAATCGTCGGCATCAGGTAGAGTTCGGAGAAGTGATAAACGTCCGGCAGCGTGACCTTGATGACGTAACGGGTCAACGCGTCGATCGTGACCAGCGCCATCATCACAAACAGCGCAAGCGATGACAGCGCGACCGTCACTTTTTCAAGGCGGGTCAATAACCGATCTAGGGCAGAAAGAATGGCCATGACTCTACTTCGTCTCGGACAGCGCTTGCTTCCAGGCCTTCAGCGTCTCGCTACCGGCCAACCTGCGATTTTCGAGGCGGCTCGCCCAGTCCTCCGCGACGACCGACATCCGCTCGTTCCACACGTCTAGCTGTTTTTGGTCAATGGCGTAGGTGTTAACGCCTTTTGCGGCGAAAGCCTTGGCGATTTCGCCTTCGTTGGCGTCCATCCACGTGGCGAAGTTATCCGCTGCGAGTTGCCCGGCTTCCAGGAGGCTCTGCTGTTGCTCCGCTGAGAGCTCGTCGAACTGATCTTTGTTCATGGCGTAGACGAACGCGAACGACCCAAATGAGCCGTTGGTACTCGCCGCATCGATCACTTCGAGCAGTTTGTAGGAGTTCAGAGAACTGTAGGAATTGAGGGTCGCGTCGACAGTACCTCGCTGGAATGCTGAATACATGTCGGGCCCACCCATGGGGATAGCGACCGCCCCAAGTTGGGAAGCAGCCAGTTCCAGAATACCGCCGGGCGTTCTCAGCCGTATTGCCTTGAAATCGCCGTCGGACTTGATTGGCCCCTTTGCAGAAGCTACCTGATAGGGCGGCAACACCGCACCAAAAAGTGGTACCACATTCTCTTCGGCAAATTCGGCGCGGATGCCGTCGTCTTCAAGCAGTGTGTTGAAAGCCCGAGTGCCACGGACGGACGTTTCGAACAGGCCGGGCAACTCCGCGACGCCCGCAAGCGGCAACCGGGACGAGTAAGACGACATCGGGATATAAGCAACCGAGGCGACACCATCGCGGGTGGCGTCGAGTAGCTCCGTGAGCTTACCTAGCTGGCCGGAAGTGAAATGGTCGAACTGGATTTCTCCACTCGATAACTCCGTGACTTTTTCCATCCAGAAGTCACCGGCATGCACGGCGACGTAGTGGCCTACCGGGAATGCATCTACGACACTGAGTTTGGTTTCGGCCAGCGCGGGCAATGCGCAAAAGGCAGTGGCGGCAGCGAGGTGGCTGATCAGCTTTTTCATGTTTGGCTTCCTCTAGCGTAGTTATTTTTGTGCGTCGAGTTAGAAGGTGCGAAGCGTGACGACCGGGGTACGCGGTTGGTTGACTTCTTTTTTGCTATCGCAGATTGAGTCGTTCAAGGGTTTCTCGGAGATCAAGCAGGTCACTGGTGGTAGCGCCTTCCCGAATCTGCTCTCTGAAGTAAGCTTCCTTGTCTTCCCGCTGCTGGCTTTTAAGGAGCACGTCGTCGATTTCGTTCCGAGCCACGACAACGACACCATCACGATCGCCGACCACAATGTCGCCCGGGTTGATCAGGACGTCACCAAAGCACACCGGTACGTTAAGGAGGCCGGGCTGATTCTTGCCCGTGCCCTTGATACTCAGGCCACGACAAAACACGGGGAATACGGCATTCACGATGGCTTCGGCATCTCGTACCGCGCCGTTGATGATCAGGCCGGCAACGCCTTGTTTGAGTGCCTGCTCAGTCAACACGTCGCCCCACGGCCCGGCCTCGACGAAGCCCTTTGCATCGACTACCAGCACATCGCCCGCTTTGATATGGAGCAAGGCGTAATGAAGCATGAGGTTATCTCCGGGCCGGATGTCCACAGTGAAAGCCGGTCCGGCAACCCTCATATTCATATCAAGCGGTTTGATACCACTGTCCAGCGCGCCCTTGGCGCCCTGGGCTTCGTAGATCGTCGCGCTACCTAGCTGACGCAATGTGGCGCTCGTTGTTTTTGAAATTGGCGGATAGTCCACTTTTGAGCTCCCGTTGAGAGAGGACCCAGATTCTTATAATGTTTACCTGACTACAACTTTCGATTATTGAGCCTAGGTTCAAAAAAAATGAACTTGCGTCAGATCCGCTATTTTTGTGAGGTTGTCACCGCCGGAACTGCAGCGCGTGCTGCCGAGAGGTTATTTGTCGCGCCTACCGCCATCAGCATGCAGTTGACCCAGCTTGAGCAACACCTGGGTGGTGAGTTGTTCGATCGATCGCGGCGTCCCATGGAGCTCACTGCGTTGGGCAAATTCTTCTATCCCCGGGCGAAAGAATTGCTGACGCATGCCGAGCGCCTGGACGATGAGGTGAGGGGGGTTGCGACGGGCAGTTGGGGTTGGCTGGCGATTGGCTTCACTCGCTCAGCGATCTTTTCCTTGCTGCCAACGGCCATAAGAAATTTTCGCGAGCAGTCGCCTGACGTTCATGTAGACCTGGTCGAGACGCTCTCTGAATACCAGGCAGAACAACTCCGTCAGCATCGAATCGACCTGGGTATATCGCGCTTTATCGGCCCATTCGAGCGAGCCCCCGATATGCACTACGAAGTCATTCTCGAGGAGCCGTTCGTGGCTGCGCTGCCAGTAGGACATCGGCTGGCGAAGCAGGCATCAGTGTCAATCGAAGAGTTCACGTCGCTGCCCTTCATCCTCTATCCCAAAGATTCACGTAGTCCCTTCGGACGGCAGATGTTTTCGCTGCTGCAAGACGTCGGGGGTTCCCCTGTTGTGGCCTACGAGGCCGTCGAGATCCATACCGCTCTTGCCCTTGTAGGCGCGGGGCTGGGCGGAACCATCGTCGGCCGCTCGATCGCTGAAAACAGCCGGAGCGACGTAGCATGCTTACCCATCGGTGACCAAGCCATCGGTACCTTGGTGGTCGCGGTGACCCGCAAGGATGAGGACAGCCGAATGCTGGAATCATTTCTGACCATGTTGCGGGACGTGGCGCGTCCTCTCTAAGAGCTTGTAGCAGCCCCGGCCTGCCGTTTCGCCTAATAGTGCGCCACTAGAATAAGCCCCCGGATCCAACGCCTCGCATCCGTTCATGATGCCGGCCCGATGAGGCTTTTTGCTGACGTTGCTGCGAGCTGGTACAGGAAGAATCGTAGCGCTGCTAGCCATTCTTTTACCCAGGCATAGGCTGTCAGCGCCGGAGCATCATTCTGATCAGCCTCTCAAAGAGTGGCCCATAGGGCGGATAAAGAAGCGGGAACGCTGGGACAGAAAACTGCTTGAAGATCGGGCGTAGTTTGGAGAATTCAACGAAGCCTTCATAACCGTGATAGTGCCCCATGCCACTTGCACCGACGCCGCCGAACGGTAAGTCATGCTGGGCGACATGCAGCCCACAATCGTTGATGCCCACTCCACCGGATTGCGTGAGGGAAACGACCCGGTCCTGGACGTGGTGTTGGTTTGTGAACAGGTAAAGGGCCAGAGGGTGGTCCCGGTCATTGATGTAGCCCAGTACCTCGTCCAGCGTGCGATAGGTCCTGATTGGGAGAATCGGGCCGAAGATCTCCTCTTGCATCAGGCGCATTCCATCGGTGGCATTCAGCACCAGCACAGGGGCAATCTTGCGGGCCGTGTCATCGTTGATGCTGCCGGGCAAGAGGTTGATGATCTGAGCGCCCTTGTCTGCGGCATTATCGAGATAACCCATCAGCCGTTCGTAGGAAGGCTGGTCGATCATCGAGGTGTAGTCATTGACGAGCAGGGAAGGGTAACGCGCCGGCACGATTGCCCGGCAATGCTGCACGAAGGCATCCAGCTGGGATTCATGGATGAACAGGTAATCCGGTGCGACACATGTCTGCCCGGCGTTCACGGTTTTCATCTGCAGAATCCGCGCGGCTGCCGTTTTGAGGTCGTAGTCCTCGGCGACAATCACTGGAGATTTGCCGCCCAGTTCCAGTGTCACTGGAGTCAGGTTGTCCGCCGCGGCCCTCATTACCCGGCGACCGGTGTCGGCCGACCCGGTAAAGATCAGGTGATCGAATGGCATGCTGGAAAAGACCGAGCCACTGACGTCAGGGATAACAGCCAGCGTTCGCTCGTCAAAGCTTTGCGCGACAAGGCGTTGTAACAGCGCGCAGAGATTGCGGGAGTTCGCCGCCATTTTCACCATGCAGCGATTACCTGCTGCCAATGCGCTGGTGACCGGCCCCATTACTAGAAATAGCGGATAGTTCCATGGTGCAACTACCCCTACGACGCCCTTTGGCTGTGGTATTACCGAGTTGCGGGCGCCGAAAAACCAGATAGAACCCGACCTGTTTTGCGGCTTCATCCACTTCGCCAGGCGCTTGCGGCCGTCTCGAATGCCGTCGACCGAGAGGAACAGTTCCAGCAACTTGGTTTCCTGATGAGAGCGGTTGCCGAAGTCTTGGCTAATCGCCTCGCAGATGGCGTCCTGGTTGTCTAGCAGCAGCCGCTCCAGACGCTTGAGGTTTGCGCGGCGGTCTACCAGGGTAGGGACAGGGTTCTGACGATGAGCCGCGCGTTGCAGCCCAAAGATGCGCAACGCCTCGGCTTCGCTATCTACGGCAGGATTTAAATGAGCTGCTACGTTCATCGCTGTGTTTCTCCTGATATGACCTCAGAGTGAACCCTGCCAATGGCGGTCAAGCGGATTGGAAAGGCTCCGACTGTAGAGTTAAAGTAAACTTTAATGTCAATGCCTTTCGAGAGTGTGGGATATGAAAATCGGTGAACTGGCGAAGCTCAGCGGTCTGGCGGCTTCGCGCATCCGCTTTTATGAGTCGAGCGGCTTGATCAAGTCGGTGGAGCGCAAGGCAAACGGCTACCGTGATTATGGCCCCGAGGCGGTGTGGATCCTGGAGATCATCACCGGCGCCCAGAATGCCGGCTTTTCGCTGGAGGAAATTCGCAACCTGCTGCCGGTAAGCGCCGATGCCTGGCGGCATGACGAGCTCCTGGAGAGCCTCAAGCGCAAGGTGTCCGAAATCGAAGTCCTGCAGAAGCGTCTGGAGCAGAACAAGGCGCAACTGCTGGTCGTCATCGAAGGCATCGAAACCAAACCCGAAGGCATGCACTGCGCGGAGAATACGCAGCGGCTGCTGCACCGCTTTCGCGAGGACGGCAAAGAGGAAAAGGCGACGGTCTAGAGCCCGACCCAGACGTGAAATGCGTCTGCCATGCCCTATAGGCGCAGGCAAGCATTTCTGGCAAAGCTCTCTGACAAAACATCTCTGGTAAGAAGTCAGGCCGTGACGGCCTGAATTTTTTAGAATCCGTATGGATTTAGTCGCGCTTCAGCATGGCCTTCAAGGGCTCGGGTGCATATAGGGCGCTCTGGAATTCCGGTACGTATTCGTACTTCATCATTTTTCCGAGATCCAGCGACTCGAGGTAGGCGGACAGACTTCCATCGCTTAGCTTGAGCTTCACCGAGTCTTCATTCGAGCTGGATGCATGGCTTTGTTGACGCGAAACCGCGTACCCATAGGCTAACTCCCCATCGCGACCCATATTGGTGAAGCTGTTGGTGACCATCTCGATGTCATTCGAGAGGTCGCTGAGTTTTTCGCCTTCGAATGTGACGTCAACTTTTCCTGTCCCCTTGTCGATGAGTTCAAAGACGACCGCCTTGTCCGTTTCCCTGAAATTGATGCCGGTCAGCCACTTCGGCAAGTCGCTAAACCAGCTCAGGTCGATGGTCGGATCTTCGGCGGCAATCACCGACAGCGGTGGATTCGACTCATAGCGGTCATATAGTCCTCCTGCCGCCACGCTCACTTCACGACCGGCAAGTTTGGTCTTGCCGTCGAGCTGCGCGGCCTCAAGGGAGCCCGCCGCCCATGAGGATGCTGCAATCGCACTCAAGAGCACGCCCGTGATTACCGCACTAGTTCCGACTTTCATGCTCTTCTGTCTCCGCTTGCGCTATGGCTGATACATGCGACCAGAAACCCAGGTTTCTGCATCGCTCTGGCACATCTCGAGAGGCCAGAAGCGCGCACCCTAACGTTTAACTAAACTTCAAGGTCAAGCTGGCCTGCATAACTTTTCCAGGGTTCTGATCATTGCGATTCATGCCAGCCATAAGCGCCCGAGAAAGGCAGTGCTCAAAGCAGGTGATGCGTTGCTGCGATAGCTATCCGGAGGTGCCCATGACGTATTCAGCCGATCACCCGAGGTCGCGGCCCCGGCGCAACGGCCTGACCGCGAGTCGGGCCTGACAGTCTCGTTGAGGAACCGGCGGCTCACATCACTTTGGATGACCAAAGGGTTTCCGCTTGGCCCAGGTAACGTCGTAATTAACGGGGTCTTGACATTAAAGTTAGCTTTAATCTTAAGGTCGGCTCATCATTACAAGAGGTAGTTCTGCATGGGCATTTTCAACGAGCTGACCCTCCCCAACGGTTCCAGAATTCCGAACCGCATCGCCAAGGCTGCTATGGAAGAGAGCATGGCCGACTACGATCAAGCGCCGTCCGAGGAGCTGATGCGTCTGTACCTGACTTGGGCGGATGGAGGGGCTGGCCTGATTATTACAGGCAACGTAATGGTCGACCGCCGCGCTATGACGGGACCGGGTGGCGTGGTGCTCGAAGATGACCGGCAGCTTGAGCGGTTCAAGCGCTGGGCCCGGATCGGTCGCTCCAACGGGGCGCAGTTCTGGCTGCAGATCAATCATCCTGGCCGCCAGATGCAGGCCAATCTGGGCCAGAAGACTTGGGCACCGTCTGCGGTACCGCTGGATCTGGGCAAGATGTCTAAGCACTTCGATACGCCCTATGAAATGACGCCGGAAGTCATCGACGAAGTGATCCAGCGTTTCGCCCGCACCGCCCGGCTCGGCGAGCTGGCCGGATTTACTGGCGTGGAAATCCACGCGGCCCATGGCTATCTCCTGAGCCAGTTTCTGTCACCGCTTGCCAATCAGCGAACGGATGAGTGGGGTGGCTCTCTGGAGAACCGGGCCCGCCTTCTGCTGCAGATCGTCAAAGCCGTGCGGGCCGAGGTCTCCCCGAATTTCTCGGTCGCCGTCAAACTGAACTCTGCGGACTTTCAGCGCGGTGGTTTCAGTGCTGAGGATGCTGAACAGGTGGTGAGCCTGCTCAACGGCCAGGACGTCGATTTGGTCGAACTTTCGGGCGGAAGCTATGAAGTCCCCGCCATGCAGGGCGAAGCCCGCGACGGTCGCACGCTTGCGCGAGAAGCCTATTTCCTGGAATTCGCACGCGATATCCAAAAGGTTGCGAAGATGCCGGTAATGGTCACAGGAGGCATCCGCCGTCGACCCGTAGCCGAGCAGGTGATCGAGAGTGGTGTCGACATGGTCGGGATCGGAACGGCTTTAGCCATCGATCCGGCCTTGCCGCGGGATTGGCGTCTCGGCAAAGACAGCGCCCCGCAGCTGCCTCCCATAACCTGGAAGAACAAGGCCCTGGCATCGCTAGCCAACATGGCGGTGGTCAAGTTTCAGTTGGGCAAGCTCAGCCTGAACAAGACGCCTAATCCAAAGGTATCTCCCTGGCGAGCGCTGATCGTGCAGCAGATCGCCAACGCCTCGCCTACTCGCCAATACCGCCGATGGATGGCGCAACGCACGCATTGACCGAATGCGAGGCATTCTGAGTAGTGCACCACTGCTTAAGCGTCTACTTTTGAGCCATGTTGTGACCTTTAGTACACGGCCTTGTCCACTGACTTAGTGGTCCGTTAAGCACAGTGAGCGCGAGCGTGGCAGCGCCATCGAGTCGTTGCAGTCTCGATAGCGTTGTGAACAGCGATTGGTGCTCAATCAGATAGCGCAATCTGCGGGTCGCCCTTCATATCGCGTGGATTTATTGGCGTTGTGGGTCAGTGACGGAACAGTGGTCCGGATCTGCTCGTCGAGTCTCGGCTGCTGCTGGCCCAGGGCGCGTGGTCGCCAGCGCTTCGTCGCCTCGGGTAACGCTAGCGGCTATCCCAAAGAGCAACCCGTCGCTCAGATTACTGCTGTTGACAGCAGAGAGGGCAGGACTACCTCACCGGTATCTCGGCAGACCTGATCAAGATTGCGGGTTACTACGTCGGGCTGTTTTACGAGGCGATCGAATAGAAGGGAAGCGCTGTTATTCGGTCAGCTCTTCGTGAAAATCAGAGGACCCTTGCCGCCAATACGCCGCTACGCGCATGGCGCTGGTCGGGTGCTGTTTTTCATGGACCAGCACTTGGCGCACCGCTTTCATCGCGCTCGCCTCGCCCGCGCCCCAGGCAAAGCCATCACCGGCAGGTAGGACCAGCGCGCTGACCGCCGGGGCTAGCGCATCGGCATGCTCGACCCACTGTACCTGCACCTGGGCGGCACTGGAGAGAGGAGGCCGGTCATTGGCCTTGGCCACGGCGATCACTAGCACATGGGCGTCAGCCGGGAGTTCTTCGAGGCGCCGCGCGATGGCCGGCATGGCGCTGTCATCGCCGACCAGCAGGTGCCAGTCGTAATCCATTGGCACGATACGCGAACCGCGCGGTCCGCCAATTACTGCCTTTTGACCTGGCTTTGCCGCCCGAGCCCAGGCGCAGGCCTTGCCGCTGCCATGCAGGGCGAACTCAAGCATCAGCTCACGCTTGTCACGGTCGAATGCCCGCGGGGTATAGTCCCGGCGCACTGACTCGCCGTCGCCATCCTCGAAGATGAATTTGATGTGGTCGTCGAAACCGGCCGACTCGAAGTCGGCTAGCTCCTCGCCGCGAAAGGTGATGCGTGCGAAAGAACGACCCAGGGGTTCGACCCGGATTACTTCCACTTCTCGGCGGCGCAGCTCGTAGCGCACGCGCTGTATATGATGGCGAGTTTCCAAGGAAGACATATGCTGTACCCATTATCGAATTGGTTGATAACAGCAACCATATTAGGAGTTAAAAGTTGACTAAGTCAACCAACGATTCGCGCCTGGCGGAAGAGGTATTTGAGTCGATCCATTCGCTGATGCATCTCTACCGCTCGCAGCAGTACCGAGCGTTGCGTGACGGCCCGCACGATCTGACGCACATGGAGAACAAGGTGCTGGCCTTCTTCGCACGGCATCCGGGGGCAACGTCCAGTGATCTGGTGCAGCACGCCGGCCGGGACAAGGCCCAGGTTGCACGGCTGATCAAAGGGTTACGCGACAAAGGCTTGCTCGAAGGCGAGGCCGACAGCGCCGATCGGCGCAGTGTCCGCCTGCGCCTCACGGAGGCGGCGCGTGTCGTGCACGAGTCGCTGCAGCAGCAGACGCGCTACCTCAATAACTTGGCCATCGACGGTATCGACGATACGGAATGCCGCCAGTTGGTCGAGCTGCTGGAGCGTGTCAGGGCCAACCTCACGGATGCATCCTGACGAGGATGACACCATGAACAACCGCATCGAGTACCGCCACCTGCAGTGGGGGTATCGCGCCAAGGGAGTCTGGCGGGTGCCGCGGGTGCTTTGCCAAGAGCCTTAGGCTTAATCGATAGTCAACCCGGAAGACAGGCGCTTGCTGCGGATTCAACCTGCGATAAACGCAGCGATATGGGTCGCACTTGCTTCGGGATACTGATTTTGCGGGGCATGCCCTGAGCTGGGATACGTCACAAGGTGCAGTGTGGGCAGGATGCGATTGAGCACATACCAATTTTCCACAGGACATACGATGTCATGATCGCCGCCAACATGAAGTACAGGAATCGTCGAGTTCTCGAGAGCCTCTAGCGCTGCCGGCAGGGGAAACATAGGATTTTTGGGTCCGTCGCCCAGTTGTTGTGCCGCCCATTCGTAAGGCACAGGCTCGCAGCGTCCATCGATGCGGGCGTCCACTCGTGCAGCTGAACGAGCAGCGGCCTCACGGCTGCTTGCTGAAGTCGGTTCGAAGAACAGTGCGACAAAATCTTCAAAATCGTTGTCGCGGGCGGCCAATTGGTAAAACAGCGGCTCGCTTGTCATGACCAGGTTTCCGGGGGGAGTGGTTCCGATGAGCACCAGATGGCTGAGCAGGCCCGGCGCAAGCAGGTGCGCAATTTGAGCCGCGACGCCTCCGATCGACCAGCCACCGAGAACGACTTTGGCTAGCTCCATTGCGCCGATGAAATCAATGATGTCTTTGGCTAGAGAAGCCGGATCATAGGAAGGCTGGCCAGTAGAAAGGCCGAGCCCGCTATAGTCGAAAATGTGAACCTTGAAGCCTTGCATGGCGAGCGCATCGAGGAAGGCGGGATCCCAATCATCCATGGTCCCTCTGAATCGCAAGGCCAAGACCATTGGCTTTCCATCGCCAATGACGCGATAAGCCAGGCGACGCCCTTCGACATCTATGAACTGATTTGCAACTTCCGAGGCGGATTGATAAGCGGACATGATCCTTGGCTCTCCAAATTGAGTTCATGATGCGCGGATCCCTGGTAACGCACGGCAAAGGATCGTGCAGAGCTGCATGAATACAGTGCGTCGGTTACCCACTAACGCCCTTGCAAATACTCAGCGGTGGAAACAACCGGCGCATAGCCAAAGCGGAGCGCCGCCATGAATGCCGCATGTACGTGTTCAGCCGGCACTTTGACCCCATCGAACTCCAGATCACGTGTTGCGCAGGCATCGTGTAGCACTGTGGTGTCGTAACCGAAGTCGACAGCGGCGCGTGTTATGCCGTCGACGCACATGTGGCTCATGTTTCCAACGATGATCACCGCCTCGATGCCGTGCTGATCGAGTATCGCCTTGAGTTCGGTTTCGCGGAACGAGTTGATGTAGTGCTTGAGCACCACCGGCTCGTCTTGCTTATTGATGACACTGGGATGAATTTGAGCGCCTTCGCTATTTGGCCGAAAAAAGGGCGCATCCTGACTGGGGAATTCATGACGGATGTGCACCACCAGATCACCACTTTCCCGAAACGCCGCAATCACCTGGGAAGCCTTCGCTGCAGCCGCCTCAACCTTGCTTAACGTCCAGAGGCCGTCGGGAAAGTAGTCATTTTGTATGTCCACGACGATCAGTGCTTTCTTGCTGCTCATTTTTGTTCTCCTAGCAATGTTGCTCGCCGACGGGGTCGCCAGCGAGGCTTGGTCAGCTGCGCAGGAACGCAAGCATGTCCTCGTTGAGCTTATCTTTGTGGGTATCGGTGATGCCGTGGGGAGCGCCCGGGTAGATGACCAGCTTGGCATTTGGAACCAGCTCGGCCGAGGCGCGTGCTGCGGCATCCACAGGGACTATCTGGTCGTCGTCACCGTGAAGAATCAATGTCGGGACATCGAACTTCTTCAGATCCTCGGTGAAATCGGTTTCAGAGAACGCCTTGATACAGTCGTATGCGTTCTTGTGCCCGGCCATCATTCCCTGCATCCAGAAGGCGTCGATAACCCCTTGCGAGGGCTTTGCACCGGCTCGGTTGTAGCCGAAGAACGGACCGCTCGCGACATCCTTATAGAGCTGTGACCGATCAGCGATCGAGGCGGCACGGATGCCATCGAAAACCGAAATTGGCAGGCCACCAGGGTTGTTCTCGGTCTTGACCATGAGTGGCGGTACCGCGGATATCAGCCCTGCTCGGGCAATGCGCGAGGTGCCATGCCGGCCGATGTAGCGAGCCACCTCGCCACCCCCGGTCGAGAACCCGAACACCGAGGCATCGCGTACATCCAGATGATCCAGCAATTGGGCGAGGTCGTCGGCATAGGTGTCCATCTCGTTGCCGTGCCAGGGCTGGCTCGAACGGCCGTGCCCACGACGGTCATGGGCAATTACCCGATAGCCGTTGGATGCCAGGAAGAACATCTGTGATTCCCAGCTATCTGCGTTAAGGGGCCAACCGTGGCTAAGCACCACGACAGGGCCGCTCCCCCAGTCTTTGTAGTAAATCTGCGTGCCGTCGCGTGTAGTGATGGTACCCATGGTTCTTTGCACTCCGTTCTTGAGGATGGGGCGGGTCGCCGCGGGCCCGCTTGCCCGCGAACAACCGCCCAAGGGCAATAACATCGCCGTGACCAGAGCGGCGGAGCCGAGCAGCAGGTCGCGACGACGTTGGTTTATTGGATGTTCGAAACTGGAAGGCATGACGTGCTCTCCTTGATTGACGCTAAGGCCGCTGCGGCAAGCGCACGCGCATGAGGTTCCAGGTGGTCACCTGCTCCTCCCATTCATCGCCCTCGGCTGTCGTTAGCGGTAATGCCAGATTGCTGATGACCATCCAATCTCCGTGGACCACGCTGCTGGCAGGGAACAGCAAACCGAGCGGTGCGCCGCTGCCGGCGATGCCGTCAAAGCCGCCCGCCCGCGCGCGGACCAGGCCGTTTTCGTCGAGCCCAAGCAACTGATCGATCTGATTGGCCAGCAGCCACAACAATCCTTGGTGAAACAGCAGCCCGTCCGCGCCGTATAGGCTCTCAGCAAGTATCTGTACTTCGCCGTCCGGCATGGTCATGCGGAGCAGGCGGCCATCACCTGCGTTATTGATGTACAGCTGGCTTTCGTCTGCGTTGAACGCGAGGCCATTGGCACCGAAGGGAAGGGCACCCGCGGTTGCCAACAACGGGCTGCGAGACAGCACTTCTAGCGAGCACGGCGAACATCGCAAAGCGTTGGCGATGCGGTAGACCGCGCCTTGGAAGGAGTCGGAAACATACAGATCGCCGTTGTTGGCAAATACCAACCCGTTGGGAGCAGGCGCGCCGCTGGAGCCGAATTGAATCTGATCCTGGCTTCCATCCGGATTGGCCACCGGGCGCGGCGCAGGTGTTGGTGGACTGAGCGTCGGAAAGCTGAGCAGATCCTCAACAGGGGAGTCTGTTTCGAACGCTGCCGAAATGCGTTGCAGCTTGGCGGCGCCGAAATTGAGGATATAGACATGGCCTTCGGCGTAGGCCAAACCGGTCAGCGGCGTGGTGCCGAACGGCTTTTGGCTGATGAGTCGGCCATCTGCCGAATAGCGCAGCAGCTGATTATTACGCTCGCTGGAGGGCTCACGCGCATCGAAGGTGCCTACGTAAATTTCTCCGTTCTCGGGATCTACAGCGAGCCCTTCCGGATAGCGTACGCCGGCCGGGAGTTCGGCGAACGCTTCGACGTTCATCCGCAGGGGACCTTGCGGTTCGGCATGCAGGCATCCGAACGCGCCGACGATGGCCAGGCACAGAGCGCCTCCATAACGGCTTGACCGATTCATATAGCCTCCGCTCGCACCGCCAATCACTGACAGGATGCTCAAGGGGGCTCGTCAAGACGCCGAATGCTGAAGCAGCGGGTGGCGAGCGCTGGTTGGATATTGGCGATCCCTGACGCGGTAGCGCTACGTAAAATCGGCAATTTTCCCGCCAGATATCTTTGCCTGTTTTACGTAGCGCAACCTGGAGGCTCGGTTCAGCCTTGGTCTATATCCATTGCCAGTCCGATTCCAATGATCGAACGCACCAAGCCATTGCGGATGACGCCCCGACGCCGTGCCCGCCAAGCCAGCTATGAGGCATTGGTCAGCCGAGCGTTGGAGCTGCTCCCGGTTGGATGCGCACGCACGCCGCACCTGCTTGAGCTGTGTCATGCATTGGAAGTAAGCGAGCGGACCTTGCGTACGGCCTTTATTGCCACGCTGGGCATGGCACCTGCTCGGTATTTAAGGCTGCGTCGTCTGCATTTATTGCGCGCCGCGCTGGCAGTGGCTGATCATCACCACGCCAGCGTCGCGGATATTGCTGCACGCTTTGGGTATACCGACCAGGGGCGCATGGCTGCGCAGTACTACGCGCTGTTCGGGGAGTATCCGAGTGTGACCTTCGAGCGTGGCATCGTCGGTTCCTGACGGCGTGAAAGCGCACGTCGTTGGAGTAACGATTGCGAAGGTAACTCGCCGAAATAGCTGTGATAGACGCCTGCGAAGCGGCCAAAATCCCAGACGCCGAAACGTGAGCAGATGTCGGTGATGGTTTCCGTTGGCGCCGCGCAAAGAATGGCGCTCCTGATCATTCGCAGGCGGTGCTGCATCAGATAGCGGTGCGGACTCATTCCCAGGTATTTGGTGAAAATGTTGCGCAGTGTTCGCTCTGTAGTGTGGGTGGCCTTGCAAATGTCTGCTATTCGCAATGGGGTGTTCGGCATGGCGTCGAGTAATCCCAAGGCATGTCCGAGTATTTGCTGATGGGTCCGGTGGTACGCAAATCCGTTTTTGGCAGCGGTGACTGGCAGTAGCGTGTAGAAGATTCGGTCCAACAGTTCGCTACAAGCGGCAGCCTCGGCAGCGGGTGCATGCAGCTCTCGCGGAGCGCGGTGATCGATGCGAAGCAGGCGCAAAGCCAGCCAGATCAACAATCCAAGGTCCTGCTGGGCCACACAGATCAGGTTGCGGCTCATCAACGACAGGTCGAACTCGTCTTCGTGTTGTTGCGCCCAGAGCTGCACGAGTTCACATGAGATCGCCACAGTCATCCAGCTACCGGGCTGGCTGACATCGATATGGAACATCGCCTCCGGCACCATCCAGCCAAGGAGCTGGCGATCAAGACGCCGCCCGCTCAGCACGGTGCACTCGTGTCGGCTCAAGGGAAGAAAGATATTGTAGAAGCCTTGCAGACCGATGCCGCTGTAGACGGTGCCGGCGCCCTCGCGGCCGAACATGAGGGCCACTCCGTTGAGGTCGACAATACGCAATCGCCAGTCACGTTGCTGCCGCGTGCGCAGCAAATAGCGTCCTTGCACACCGTATAAGGCCTCTTCGAACTCGTCGAAATCAGCGCAAATCAGCCGGCTCATGTCTGACCCTTCCTAGGAAAGCGTCCTGCGCCGGTGCTGGACGACCGCAGATAAACGCGCAGGTCAGTCTAGATGGCTTTCCGCATCCCTGCGGCACTCCGACGGCCGGTCTAAGGTCGTGTCAGGCGCCGCTCAACCGTGCGATAGCGAAGTCCAAAACTCGCGCCTTCCAAGACGCGACACAGCGACGTGCGAAGTTCGTGGCCGGCTGCTTCCGGCCGATCCCTGCCGCTTGCCACCTTCGCTTTGGGTCGACGCTGGCCTGTCACGGCCGGCAGCATTCGACCCCAAATGGACGTCGCGCTAGGTTGCGGCAGGCCAGAATAGAACCCTCGTAGTCAGAAGCTGGCGATTGACCCGTACGGAGAAAACGGAAAGCCGGTATGTCCGGAATTTCCCCGGTGCACCCTGTAGACGCCCCTCTAAGACGCTCCGCAGTCAGGTCGACACAAGACTTGCGAACAGTGGTTCCATGAACAAACGCTGGCGCGCTGCCTCGCATTCGGCCTTAACCGTTTCCTCACCTGCGACCAGCCCTTCCAGATACACGAAATGCACGTCGAACAGCCCGATGGTGCTCAGCACATGGCGCAGATACGCCGTCAGGAAATCGGGCTGACGGGCACGAGCACCGCGATGGAAGCCACCGGAACTGACGATCACATAAACGGGACGGTCTGCCAGTAGCCCGACCTTGCCGTCGGGCGTTGCCGCGAAGGTGCGACCGATGCGGACGACGTGGTCGATCCATAGCTTGAGCGCCGCCGGTAGCGTGAAATTGTGCATGGGCGTGGCGATCAGCAATGCGTCGCTGCGCTCGAGTTCGCCAATCAGGCCTTCTGACACGGTGAAGACCGGATCGGTGTCCGGTGTCCGACGGGTAAGCGCATTGGCGTAGGCATCGCTCAGAGGGGGGAGCGCGACGACTCCAAGGTCCCGCCGTGTGACCCTCAAATCGGGGCGGCGATTGCGCAGGGTATCTATCAGTTCGTTCGCCAGCTGGGAACCAACGGACGCTGCCGGGCGCGGACTTGCATTGATCAACAAAAGCTCACGCATGGCGCTGCTCCTCCTTTCGCAATGGCTGAACGAAGTGCATGCCTTTGGCAAGCAGACCTTCGCGGAAATAGAACCGCTGCGCGAGCGGCATGTGCAGACCGGTATCGAGCACGAGATGCGTGTATTCACTGTCTATAGCTTCGCGGCGCACCGCGTCCAATAGCTTCGCACCTATGCCGTGCTGACGCTGTGATTGCGCGACCACCAGATCGTCTACATAGACGAACCGGCCATAGAGCAGATTTTCCTGCAAACGAAAGCCCGCCAGGCCGACCAATTCAGCGCCAAACCATGCCCCTAGCAGGCGATAGTGCTGCTCGAACTGGCGCGCAATCTGGGCAAGGAATGCCGTCTCTTCCGCCAGATGCGGCCGTAGCTCGCGCATCAGTTCGCGTGCTTCGCGCAGTTCGGTTTCCTCGCGCAAATAACGGAAGGTTGGCTCAGTTTTCATGGTCGAGTCCTCAACGAGATGGGCCTTCACCATAGGTTCACCGCCGCTCTGGCCACAGGGGCAAGAACGACGGGGATGCATGGGCCATCGCTGTGCGCGACGGTCAACGCCCCAGCGACCGATACCCCCGCTTGCGCTACTATCGGGCAGCCATCTACAGGAGGTCAGGATGCCAGGTGTCGAAATGCCGGATCGCGCGAACACCGTCCCCGTTTTCCGCCAACTGTACGTGCGCTACCGCGACGCCATCAGCTCGGGTCAGTTGAAACCAGGTGATCGGGTGCCTTCGGTGCGGGCGCTGGCGTCCGAGTTGAATCTGGCACGGGGCACGGTGGAAGCGGCGTATCAGTTGCTGATTGGCGAGGGATATCTTGAGACGCGGGGGCCGGCGGGTACGATCGTGTGCCCGCAACTGTCGCCCTCGGCATCCAGCGTGCCGCCGGCCCCGCCTGCGCCTACTGTCTATACCGGCGTCCACACGGGCCGCGCGCCGCTGCCGCTGCAGATGGGCCTCCCGGCGCTTGATGCCTTCCCGCGCAAGACCTGGACGCGGATCGCCAGCCGCACCATTCAACAAAGCGGACTGGACAGCCTGATCTACCCCAACCCGCAAGGTGATGCGGCGTTGCGCGTGGCACTCGCCCGCTATCTCGCCATTTCCCGCGGTATCGCCTGCACGCCTGACCAAGTGTTCATTTGTGCGGGGTATCGGGCCTGTCTGGAGCTGATCTCACGCAGCGTGCTGAAAGCAGGTGACCGCGGCTGGTTCGAGGATCCTGGCTATTTTCTCGCGCGCCGATTCTTCGAAGAAACGAACATGCCGCTGGTGCCTGTTCCCGTGGACGAACATGGACTTTGCGTAGATGTCGGTATCGAGCGCGCGCCCGATGCGCGCTTTGCGGTGGTAACCCCGTCGCACCAGAGTCCTTTGGGTGTCTCCTTGTCCTTGCCCCGGCGGCAGGCGCTGTTGGCCTGGGCAAGCGACCAGCGCAGCTGGATCATCGAAGACGACTATGACAGCGAGTACCGCTACGTCGGGCGACCATTACCTGCCCTGAAGAGCCTCGACACGCAAGGGCGCGTGCTCTACACAGGGACGTTCAGCAAAGTGCTGATACCCGGCCTGCGCCTGGCCTATCTCGTAGTGCCGAATGAGCAGGTTGCGCACTTCGCGCGGATGGCCGACGTTTTGCACAACCATTGCCCGCAATTGCTGCAACGCACCACCGCGACATTCATCGAAGAAGGCCACTTCGCTCGTCATCTGAAAAAGATGCGCAGCCTGTACGCACACCGAAGAACGTTGTTGAGCGATGCCTTGACTGCAAAGCTCGGCGGGCGCATGCATCTGGAGTTGCGAGCCGGCGGTATGCACGTGCTGGCCAGCCTGGCTGGCGGGCTGGAGGACAGTGTCATCGCCGCACGCGGACCGCGCGCCGGGCTGGCATTGCAGGCGTTGTCTGAGTGGTACCGTGAGGCGCCTGCGCGCCAGGGTTTGCTGATGGGGTTCACCAATGTAAAGGATGCGGACGCGGCGGCGGACATCGCCGCGCGCGTCGCCGGACTTCTTGACTGATCCTATGTTTCGTATGGAAAGTCGGCTGCCAGATTAACGAATGTTCGGTCCGTGACGTTCGTCCGGGTCGATCGTCAATGAAGGTCGGCTTTCTCCAGTCCGTAAAGCTTATCTGCCGACCCTGGTACCGCCTGGAACGCCACGCTCAGGCGGTTCCAGCCGTTGATGGAAATTACCAGGAAGGAAAGATCGGCAAGCTCTGCGTCAGACAGTTGTTCGCGCACGCTGTTGAAGATCTCGTCCGCTACACCGTGCGCCTCAAGCCGGGTCAATGCTTCAGTCCATTCCAGCGCAGCGCGCTCGCGGGCCGAAAACAGTGTCGACTCACGCCAGACCGTCACGTGATGCAAACGCAGTTCACGCTCCCCGTGAATCTTGGCCTCTTTGACATGCATGTCCACGCAGAACGCACAGCCATTGATCTGCGAGGCCCGTAGCGTCACCAGATGCCCCACCTCCGAGAGAAACGGCTTCTTTTTCAGCAGCTGCGAAAGTTCGGCGTACTTGCCGGCGGCGTCGGGGGAAAGCTTGAAGTAGTCGAGACGTTGGGACATAGCGTTTCTTCCTATGGGAGTGAGGTTGCACCGGTGCCATTGCGCAAGCGGTAAGCAAACTCTATAGCTGCCACGCCCCAGCCCACAGAGCCAAGAAACGCGTTCTCGGCTAGGCCATTCGTTAGACATAGGCGGTCGCACTCCTCGTGCTGAGGCAGCGTGCGAACAGGCGGTGTTCCGCTGCAGTTGTCCGGCTCTGAGCAGAGTGGCGGGTTTTTCCAGGGTCGGTTACGGCAACCTGATACGCGGCATTCCTGCAGCCCGGCAGACCTTCGGAAAGCTGCACGTACTGGCGTACAACAAATTAACCGTCATGCAGTATCGGCTAAACCCAACACGACGAAAGTTTGGGGATTGTCGATTTCACAGGGTCCCGTACGACTAGATCAGCAAATTGCCGAAATTGCGGTACATACAAGCCGACGGAGCTGACCATGATGAAACTGTACGGAACACCCCCGACCCGCGCTTTGCGCGTTATCTGGTTACTCAACGAACTAGGCCTGGAGTACGAGATGCTCCCGGTGAGCATCCTCCAAGGTGAAAACCGACAACCAGAATTTCTAGCGCTCAACCCCGCCGCCAAGGTGCCGGTGCTGGTCGATGGAAGCCTCGTAATAACCGAATCGGCTGCGATTCAGCTCTACCTGGCCGAGAAAAATCCCCAGGCGGGTTTCATCCCAGCATCGGTGGAAGACCGGGCTCAGATGTATCGCTGGATTTTCTTTCTGATGACCGAGATCGAACAGCCCCTGTGGCGCATCGTGCGTCACACCTTCCTGTACCCGGAAGAGAAGCGGTTGCCTCAGGAAATCGAGCTGGCGCGGCAGGATTGCTTAGAGATGGTGGCAGTGCTCGAGCGCCATATGCATGACCGCGAGTTCATGGTTGCCGACCGGCTCAGCGTGGCTGACTTCAACGCCGCTTATACGTTGGACTGGGCGAACGAAGAGAAAATGCTTGAAGGAGCACCGCGGTTGAAGGCGTACCTGCAGTCGATGTACGCCCGGCCCAAGGCTCCGCCCACCATTGCAGAGGCGTTTGCGGCGCTTAAAAGCCAGGCCGCTGCTGGCGATGCGGTGGCGGCCGGGTAGATCGGCGATTGACGCCAACGCGGGCTCGCACCCGTCTATTCCGGTCGATTGGTGTTAGTGGTCGACCGCTTCGAGGCGAGCGCGGGGACGAACAAGCAATGCCTGCCGCCGCTTAACTCTACGTGCGTATCTAAATTCATATATCGGCCCATCAAGGAGACCCAACATGACCAGCAAAAACACCATATGCCTCTGGTATGACGGCACCGCACTGGAGGCCGCGACTTTCTATGCCAAGACCTTCCCCGACAGCGCGGTGGGTGCTATCCATCGCGCGCCGGGCGACTATCCGTCGGGAAAGCAGGGCGATGTCCTGACCGTCGAATTCACAGTGATGGGCATCCCTTGCCTCGGACTTAACGGAGGCTCGACGTTCAAACATAACGAGGCGTTTTCGTTCCAGGTTGCGACCGACGACCAAGCCGAGACGGACCGTTTATGGAATGCAATTGTCGATAACGGCGGCCAGGAAAGCGCCTGCGGCTGGTGCAAGGACAAGTGGGGTCTGTCGTGGCAAATCACGCCGCGCGTACTGACGGCAGCGTATACCAGTCCTGATCAAGCAGCGGCCAAGCGCGCGTTCGAAGCGATGATGGGCATGCAAAAGATTGATATTGCGGAGATCGAAGCGGCGTTGAAGGGTTAACCGGCATTAGAACCGAGCGCCGTAGCATGACAGCCCGCTGGCTGCCGATACTGCCCCCAGCATCGGGGCTGTCGTCGAGGTCAACATTGGGTCGGCTACAGTCGGTGGTAAATAGCCGGAGCCGATTCAATAAGCGGCGTGGATGTCACCGAGGCCCATAGACGAAAGGACGCCTAGCGAGCACCGAGGCTGCGTTGGCCTTGTACAGTGTCACCGGCTACGTCGGATGACGCTTGGCAAGTTCGGCGGGCATCGCATCCGTAGAGCGAAGCGCGGTTGCAAGGGCAAGACGTCGTCAGAATGGCGCCGGGAGGCTTCAGTCAAGCGCTCGGCGCCACCGGGGCGATCGTCGTTGGGAATGGATGATGTGGCACATCGGCTGCCGCGCGACACGCGGCCCGCACTTATCGACTGGGACAGCCTCAAATCTGTGAGCCATCCACGGCTCGACCGGAGGTAATTCATGAGTATCGATCCGCTCGACAGACCCCATGACCAACAGCCCGTACCGGGGCAGGACCAGAACCCCAGCCAATCCCCTGAGCCTGATTTCATTACCGACAATCCAGACGTCCAGCCAAGTCCAGGCGATGGCGCAAATCCCACCGATCAGCCGGGAAAAGTACCAGAATTCGACCCGAACGAGCCAGGTCTGGGCAACCCGCTGCCTTGATCTGACCAGAGTCGTAAAACAAGCCCAGTCTTTGCGCTGGGCTTGTTATTTCGACGGGGACGAGCTCTGGACGAACGGGCCCGCATGCTTACGTTCCGTAACCGACTTGGCCGTGCTAATCGGCGGCGAGAATGTTCTCAAGAGAATGTACCTCGACACAGATCAAAGCGTGCCCGGACTGCGCCTCTGCTCAGACCGCCAATGCGCCGCGGAACCCTCTGGCGGCGTAATAGGACTGCGCGCCGTTGTGATAAACGAAAACACAGTCATAGCGACGGTCACAAAAGAGCGCGCCCCCGAGCTTTCTGATGGCGGAGGGTGTCTTTACCCAGCTGGACGTCTTGGTGTCAAAGCACCCTAGCTTCTGCAGGTCCCGGTATTGCGCTTCCGTCAGGATTTCGATGCCCATGTCGGCGGCTATCTCGGTGGCACAGTTGGCCGGCTTGTTCTCCTTTCTTGCGTCCATGGCCTCCCGGTCATAACAGAGGCTTCTACGGCCAGCGGGACTTTCGGCAGAACAGTCGACGAAGATAATCTCGCCCGTGTCCTTATCGCGAGCCACCACGTCGGGCTCGCCGCCGGTGCTCTCCATGTTCTGCAGCGCTCGCAGCTTCTCCGGCGAGGCCTCCAACCTTGTATACACCTGAGGCCATTCAACACCTTCATGCCGGCGCAGGTTCGCCTCGAAACGAACCTTCAGCGTGCCAATTAGCGCCTCTCGCTGCTCTGCATTCATGCCTTAACCTCCCTGACGTGTCATCTCGATACGATCTTTCACAGCAGAACCCATCGGGGCCGTGCGCCCGGTGAAATGACTGGAAGATTAGCAGGTGCTCATAACGACCTTGCTCCGCCTGTTCCTGCATGGGGAATGACGGACGGGCCGATACGCCTGAAGATTCAATCGCCATGGAGAGACGAGAAATGACACGAGCAGTGCAATTTCACGAACATGGCGGTCCCGAAGTCCTGCGCATCGATCAGGTGGCTATACCGGGACCAGCATGCGGGCAGTTCGGATACGCGTGAAGCCGTTGGGAATCAATCGGGCAGAAACGCTGTTACGTGCTGGCGCTATATCGAAAAGCCACTTTTCCTTCGGGTTGGGGCTGGAGGCGGGGCATTGTCGAGAGTGGGTGAAGGGGTGAACGAGCTGGAGCTTGGCGGTCCCGTAAGTGTGGTGCCGCCACAGTCCATGGTCCGTTGGCCTGCTTATGGCGAATCGGCGCTTTTTCCTGCCGGATTTGGCATCCCGTCCTCTCAAGCAAACTGAGCGCGGCTGTTTCGCGGCGCTAAACGCGGCGGGGCAGCCTTCGAGCAAATAGCGGACGCGCATCGCTTCGTCGAGCGAACGAGCAGTTCGGCAAGCTTGTGGTTACGCATCTAGATGCCCGTGCGGTGCGAGCGATGGGCCGAGATGGCGGCAATGCGCCGTGCGGATTTCGCCTCATCGCTCGTGATCGCTCATCATCTGCTGGCCGAGAAAAGCTGCACCCAGGCTCCGCTGGCTGTGGCTGTGGCTCTGCGACTTGCTCCAGTCACTCGGCCCGGCGATCTACTCATCACTGGATAGCGTGAGTGAACCCGCGCCCATCCGGGCACTGATCTTTCTTGCCACTTGCTGCAAGCGCTGCGCCGCTTCGCCATCCACTTCGGCCATGAAGCCGGGCTCGGCGCCGACTATCGTGATGACGCCCGCCAATCGCTGATTGCCGCTGAACAATGGCGCGGAGAGCGCGTTGACACCTGCCATCAGCAAGCCGTGCACAGGTTGAATGTGGGTGCGCTGCAGCTCATTCATCGCGGTGAGCAGGGCGTTGGGGGAGGGGGCGGACGGCAGCTTCATTTCCTCTTCGCGCAGCTCGGCCGTTTCCGCATTCGGCATGAAGGCGTTGAACACCAAACCGGTGGACGAGCCCAGCAGCGGCAGCACCGAGCCCACCTGGGTCACCAGCGTGACGGCCCGGACCGCCTGCTCCACGTGTACGACGGCGGGGCCGCGGTTGCCCCATACGGCGAGAAAGCAAGTTTCGTTGAGCGCGTCGCGCAGTTGCGCCAGATGCGGCGTGGCCAGTTTGACCACGTCCAGCCGGCCCAGGGCAGCCAGCCCGACGAACAAGGCCGCACGGCCCAGCCCGTAATGATTGGTCAGTGGATCCTGTTCGGCGAAGCCGCTGGCCATCAACGCTTGCAGATAACGATGAACCTTGCTGGCGGGCATGCCGACATGTTCGGCCAGGCGCGACAGGGACGTGGCGGGGGCTAGTTCGGCCAGTGCCGTGAGGATGTCTGTGCCTACCTCAGCGGCTTGGACTTTCTGTCGGCGAGGCGCCGTATCTGCGTTGCTGTCTGCCATGAATTCAGCTGCCCTGTGTTTACGGCCACATTTGCGAAGGCGCTGTTTATAGCTTGACGCCCAGATGAGTTCAAATTACTTTTTGCGTAAACGCATTACGCTAAATGAGAGATGGCTATGCAACCTCTACCGCAATCTGGCGAAACCTCTCGATACCTGTCCGGCTTCGGCAACGAATTCAGTAGCGAGGCCTTGCCGGGCGCGCTGCCGGTCGGCCAGAACTCTCCGCAAAAAGTGCCGTACGGCCTCTACACCGAATTGCTCTCCGGTACGGCCTTCACCGTCCCGCGCAGCGAAGCGCGTCGGTCCTGGCTGTATCGCATCCGTCCGTCAGCTAACCACGGGCAATATCAGCGTCTGGATCGTCAATTCAGCAGCGAGCTGGGACCGGTCACGCCTAACCGGCTGCGCTGGAACCCGGAGCCATTCCCGGAGACCGCGACGGATTTCCTCGATGGGCTGACGTGCGTGGCGGCCAATGCCGAGCCCGCCCAGCCGACAGGGGCGAGCATCTACCGTTACGCAGCGAATGTGTCGATGGAGCGGGTGTTCTTCAATGCCGATGGCGAGCTGCTGATCGTGCCGCAGCAGGGCGCGCTGAATCTGGTCACTGAGCTGGGCGTACTCGAGGTGGCGCCGCTGGAGATTGCGGTCATCCCGCGCGGTATGCGCTTTCGTGTCGAGTTGCTGGAGGCGACTGCCCGCGGCTATTTGTGCGAGAACCATGGCTGCGCGTTACGTCTACCGGACCTCGGGCCGATCGGTAGCAATGGTCTGGCCAATCCACGTGATTTTCTCTCGCCGGTCGCGCACTTCGAAGAGCGCGACGAGCCCGTCCAGCTGGTGCAGAAATTCCTCGGCGAACTCTGGGCCACCGAGCTCGATCACTCTCCGCTGGACGTGGTCGCCTGGCATGGCAACAACGTGCCCTACAAGTACGATCTGCGCCGGTTCAACACAATCGGCACTGTCAGCTTCGACCACCCGGATCCGTCGATCTTCACCGTGCTGACCTCGCCCAGCGCCATCCACGGTATGGCCAACATCGACTTTGTGATCTTCCCGCCACGCTGGATGGTCGCGGAAAACACCTTCCGGCCGCCGTGGTTCCACCGCAACCTGATGAACGAATTCATGGGCCTGATCGATGGCGCCTACGACGCCAAGGCCGACGGTTTCTCGCCCGGTGGCGCCTCGCTGCACAACTGCATGAGCGCCCACGGCCCGGATCACGTGTCGACTGAACAGGCGATCTACGCCGAGCTCAAACCGCACAAGATCGATAACACCATGGCCTTCATGTTTGAGACCGGCCAGGTGCTTCGCCCCACACGCCAGGCGCTGGAAAGCCCGCAGCTGCAAAGCGACTACGACAGCTGCTGGGCCGGCCTGGGCAAGACCTTCAAGAATGAGAAATGACATGACCGCACAGACAGAACTTCTCAGCTGGGTCGAGTCGGCCAATGGCCATTCGGATTTTCCCCTCGCCAACCTGCCGCTGGGCGTGTTCAGCCCTGATGGCGGCGAGCCGCACGGTGGCGTCGCCATCGGCGATTTCATCTTCGACGTGAGGGCTGCCTGCGACGCTGGTTTGTTCGATGGCCAGGCACTGGACGCCGCGAAAGCGGCCAGCGGCGGCAGCCTCAATGCTTTCTTCGCGCTCGGTGCCTCGGCCCGCAAGGCATTGCGCCGTGCGCTGCTGGAACTGCTCGGCGAGGGCAGCGCGCAGCGTGAGCGTTTGGAAGGAATGGGCGAGTCGCTGCTGCTACCCATGAGCCAATGCCAGATGCATCTGCCGGCCAAGGTGGGCGATTACACAGACTTCTATGTCGGCATCCACCACGCCAACAACGTCGGCAAATTGTTCCGCCCGGATAACCCCTTGCTGCCGAACTACAAGTACGTACCCATCGCCTACCACGGGCGTGCCTCGACCATCGATGTGTCGGGCGTGACGGTCAAGCGCCCCAACGGCCAGACCTTGCCGCCGGGCGCTACCGAGCCGAGCTTCGGGCCGAGTAAACGGCTCGATTATGAGCTGGAACTGGGCATTTGGATCGGTCAGGGCAATGCGCGCGGTGAGTCGATTTCGATCGGTGAGGCGAGCAGCCACGTAGCCGGTTTCTGCCTGCTCAACGATTGGTCCGCGCGCGATCTGCAAGCCTGGGAATATCAGCCGCTGGGCCCGTTCCTGTCGAAGAGTTTTGCCACGACCGTGTCGCCCTGGGTAGTGACGCCCGAAGCACTGGAGCCGTTCCGCTGTGCGCAGCCGGCGCGGCCTGAAGGGGATCCGCAGCCATTGCCGTATCTCCACGACCAGCGCGACCAAGAGCAGGGCGCACTGGACATCGAACTGGAAGTGCTACTGCTGACCGAGACCATGCGCGCCAAGGGCCTGCCACCGCAGCGCATCGCCCTGAGCAGCACCCGAAACATGTACTGGACCGTGGCGCAGATGGTCGCCCACCACAGCGTCAATGGCTGCAGCCTGCAGCCGGGCGACCTGTTCGGCTCCGGCACCTTGTCCGGTCCCAGCGCCGATAGCCTCGGCAGCCTGCTGGAGATCACCCAGGGCGGCAAACAGCCGCTGGAATTGCCCAGCGGCGAAACGCGCACCTTCCTTGAGGATGGCGATGAGATCATTCTCAAGGCCCGTTGCCGACATGAGGGGCATGCCTCGATCGGCTTTGGCGAATGTCGTGGTCGGGTGTTGCCGGCTTCGCGCTAAGTCTGGTGATTAAAAAAAAGCCCGGGCTCGTACAGACAACCCGGGCTTTTTCATTCCGAAACAGCGAATCAAGGCACCTTGACGGTTTTCAGAGACAGTGGCGGCACCGGCTCGATTGCTGCGTTGCGCATCTGCTCGGCAAGCGCACCGGAGAATTGCTGCACGGCCGACCAGCGCATGTGAACCGCATCGACAAACGAAGTGGCTGGCGTATTCCAGTCCTTGTCGGCGTTCCAGAAGGTGCCGCCGGTGACGCTCAGGGTGTCCAGAATGCGCTTGTCAAAGTCGGCTAGAAATTTACCGTCCGGGTCGTATTTTTCCTTCCATTGCGGGTTCAGGGGGGTGGAGACAACCATCAACTGACGGCCTTCTTTCGCCAGGCGCGCGCCCATGTCGTGCAAAGCCTGGAAGCAGCTGGGGTCCAAGGCTTCCGGGGCGCCATACACCAGGTCACGGGTATTACTGGTTTCCAGAGGGCCATCACCAAAGCGGTTGAAGACCAGGGGGTCCCATTCGATCTGTCCGGCGCGTTGGGCCTTCACCGTCAGCGCGTTGCGCACCAGTGACTTTGGTGAGAAATAACGCAGGTAATGGACCCAGGGTGAGGCTTGTTCGTAGACGTACGGGTCGACGTATTCACGGTTGAATACGGCTGTGGGGACGCGCCAGCAGCCGGCGAAATCCTGCGGGTCGGCAATCATCACCACACTGCGAATGTTGGGCTCGCGGTCGAGCAGCCAATGGCCTACATAGGTGGACTGATTGGCGAAAAGCCCGCAAAACGCGCCGTTCATAGGTTGAACCTCTGGCAGAGCCTGGGTCAGTACATTGCCGTCCACGTGGCGCCAGGCCACGGATGAGCCAATGATTAGCAGGTTTGGCGATTGGATCGGATTCTCGCGCAGGAAGCTGAGTTTCTCGTCGGCGCACGAGATATTCGAGAACGCGGGCGGGGGCAGGTTGCCGGTGCGCTCCAGCGCGAACAGCGTCAGGCAGAACAGCGCCAAGGCACCGAACATGCCAACGAACAAGGACAACAAATACCGCGAACGCACTTGGCCCGGCGCGCTGGCCGTGCGTGCTTTTCCGTTTTCGGCAGTGCTCCCGTCCCTGGGGAATTCAGCGGTATGGACCATGGCTATTTTCCTTTGAGTTTGGCGCTAATGACTTGGGCGAAATGGCCGACGTTGCGCAGCGACTCCAACTCCGCCGTCCGAAACTTGATACCGAAGCGTTGTTCCGCGGCCACGGTGAGCATCACGTGGGTCTGGCTGTCCCAGCCGTCTATGTCATTGGCGGTCATCGCCGGTGAGAGGACGATGCTGTCGTCATCGAATACGTCGTGAAAAACCGGGGTGAGTGCCTTGAGTACGTCTGCTTCGGTCATGCTGTGATCTCGATGAAATGATGAGGACTGCGGGTGGAGCGAAGGTTGTAGCGCCAGAAGGTCGCCTCCGATGAGGCACCATCGGGTGCGCGATACTGATCGAAGCCCAGTCGCGGAAAATGCTCGGCGACCATGCCGTTGCGTTCGGTGGGGCGGTACTCGCCGATCAGGGCGCTGTAACCTGCCGCGACAGCTGTTTTGGCGAGCACCTCGAGCACCGCTGTCTCGACTTGCCTCCCGAGTACGCGGCAGCTCATCAGCCAGCTGTCGATCAGCAACTCATCGGCGGCGATAGCCTCATCGGGGCGCGCCAGTACCACGCTGATCAGGCCGTTGTCGCCGAACTTGTCGGCCAGCCGGATGGCCAACGCCACCGAGCATGGATCACTGGCGATGCGCTCGACTTCGGCCTCGCTGTAACGGCGCGTGGTGAGGTTGAACTGGTTGGTCTTGTTGATCAGTTGGGTGCTGCGGGCCAGCTCGGCGGCGCCGATGGGCGTTGCGGTCAGCACCATCTCCAGGCCGCGCAGGTAACCATCCATATCGGTGGCCTGGCTCATGGCGGCCTTGCGCTCAGCGTTCAACGCATAGTTGCGCCCGCGTGTGGCGTCGTCCGAGGTGAAAGACACGGCTTCGAAGTAACCGGCGGCTGCGACACGCGCGGGGTAATCGGCCACGTCTTCCGGTAGTTCCGGCACCGCGACCTCCGGCAGCTCGCGCCGCACGATGTCGCGCTCGGCTGGGTTGTCATCGACGAAGACCAAGCTGTCCAGGCCGATATCCAGCATCGAGGCGATACGCCGCAGATTGCCGGCCTTGTCTTCCCAATTCGCCATAAAGGCTGCGATATCGCTGCGCTTTATCGCCATTTCCGGGTGATTGAACGCCGCTTCGGCGACGCTCAGATCGTTCTTGCTGCACACGGCAAGAATGATGCCGCGGCGAGCCAGCAGCGCCGCGTAGCGCTGAAAGGCCAGAAAGGCTTCGCCGGAAGGCGAGCCTTGGCCGAGGTGGATGCCATCTACGCCATCGTCACCGACCACGCCGCCCCACAGGGTGTTATCCAAGTCCAGTACCAGGCACTTACGCGACAGGCCAACGCTCGCCGCCGCAATCCGCGCCAGCTGATCGCCATACAGCGGAGCCAGGTTGGGGCTGACCAGCTGCTTGGCCTGATGCCAGCGCACGGGCTCGGCGAGGCCGTCGCCGTAGCTGCCACGTGCCGCTTCCCAGGCGAGGTCCATCAGCAGCACGCCGTCTTCGCGCGCGGCACTGCGGATGGCCGCATTGAGCCGATCGATCAGCGCATAGGGCGAGGCCGGCACCAGCGCCTCGAATGACCCGAAGACCGACGGATCGGCCGGCACGATGGTCTGCTGCACGACTTGCGCCGCGTAGCGCTCGCGTGCTCGACGCCAGAGCAGACGCAGCTCGTCGACTCGCTCGGCAACTGCTGTATCGACTTCCGCCTGCGAGGCTTCCAGCGGCAGCTGCAGCGGCGCGTCTCGGGCGTCGAGCGCCAGCACCACGATCTGCGGCGCAAAGGCGGCGAGCTCCGCATCGTCCATCAGCAGGGCCTGGCGGTACATGCCATACGGCGCGATATACATGGAGATTGCCAGCCGGCGCTCCAAGCCAGCGACACGAATCGCTGGCGCCAAGTGATCCACCGTATGTGATGAGAGCAGGGCGATGCGCAATGGCCGCAGCCCTGATGTGGGCGTCTCATCACTGATGACGGCGCGAAGACCTTCGCTTGCCAGCCGGTCCAGGCGTGTCGTCTGGGTGAAGTCCCGGCGATAGCCGGCCAGTCGTCTCGCTTCGTTGAGCCGCGCAAAGGGGTCGGGTTCGCGCTTGGCGTCGCTGATGGCGGTGCCAAGGTCGGAATGTTGAGGTAGCCAGAGCAGCTGATCCATTAGCCGTTCACCCCTAGAAAGTTAGAACTGGAAGTAGAGGAACTCGGTCGGCGCCACAGAGAACGCGACGGCCAATGCAAAGAAACCAAGCACGCCAACGGCTAAGCCGATCACCGGCGTCGGGCTCCACATGCCAATCGGCAACCAGCGCAGCAGCCAGCTCTCACGCGGCTGGGCGTCCAGCGCGGTGCGAAAGCCCGCCATCCACTGCTGCACGTTGGGCATGATCCATACAAAGGCAAGCAGCACGGCCACGGTGAAGTAATCGGACTTGTCGAACTCCGTGCTGTATTCACTCAAGCCAACCATGCCCGACAGCATTGCCATGGCCGCGGTCACGCTGCTGGCGCGGAAGAACACCATCGCCACGACCACACAGAGGAAGGTCAAGAGGACGGCGCTGGCGTGGTGCCAGAGCTTGTTGCTGTCGAGCGGCAGGCCGTGGCGGGCCTTGTAGGCACGGAAGCCGTGGACGACGACCAGGTAGAACCCATGCAGCAGGCCGAACACCACGAACTGCCAGCCGGCGCCGTGCCAGACGCCAGAAATGAACATGGTCAACACGGTGGGGTAGGCGATCAGCACAACAAAGGTGCCCAGGCTCATCTTGCCCCGCCGGGGTAACGGCTTGCCGGCGGCCATTCGCGAGCGGGTGATGCGTATGACGATGGGGTTGTAGATATAGGCGGTGAGAAAGCGGGTCAGCGTCATGTGCCAGCGCGACCAATAGTCAATCACGTTGTGCGCCTTGAACGGGCTGTTGAAATTCACCGGCAAGCGCAAGCCGAACAGCAATCCCAGGCCGATGGCCATGTCGCTGTAGCCGGAAAAGTCGAAGTAAATCTGCAGCGTATAACTGAGCGCTCCGTACCAGGCGTCGTATAGCGAAGGCACCGTGCCATCCGCGGCGATCGCGAAAATCGGCGAGGCGTTTTCTCCCAGCGGGTCCGCAAGGATCACCTTTTTGAACAGGCCGAGCACGAAGACTGTCAGCCCCAGCGAAATATTGTCGATCCGTGGGCGAAAGGTGCTGCTGTCGTTGAACTGCTTGAGCATCTCGCCGTGGTGGGTGATGGGACCGGCGATCAGCTGGGGGAAGAAGCTGATGAACAGGCAGTAATTGACGAAGTCATGCTCAGCGACCTCGCCATCGTGCGCGTCGACCAGGTAGGCGATTTGCTGGAAGGTAAAGAATGAGATCGCCAGCGGCAGGATGATGTCGCCCACCGACCACCCGAGGCCAAAGGCGCTGTCCAGCGTGCCGAAGAGAAAGCCTGTGTACTTGTAGTAACCCAACAACGCGACGTTGGCGGCGACGCCGAGCACAAGCAGTAGCCGCGACGGCCGGCGCATCAAATATCCGCCGAGCAGGTAGTTGACGACCATGCTGCCAACCAGCAGCGGCACGTAAGCGGGATTCCACCAGCCGTAGAATACCAGCGACGCCAGCGTCAGCCAGATGGCGGCGTACCGTTGCCTACCTGTACCCGCGAGAAGAAAGAAGCCTAGGAAAACAACCGGAAGAAACCCGGCTATGAACACCGCGGAGTTGAAGAGCATAGTCCTTTCCCCATCCCTGACATCCATTGCCGTCCTTAAGACTCAGGACGGCGTCTACGCGGTCGACCACTGATTTACTGCTATCGGCGCGCTTGCTGACATTTCCGTCTCGCATGCCAATCGAAATTGACATGCCTGCAGACCTTTATTTGCCTAAACACGAATGCGTTGGTCTGTCCGTTAACTGCGACTCAGACTTGTAAGGAAAAGTTGCACCGTACGTCCTGGCTGGTCGTCGTTCAGACGAGTGGATATCGCCGCAACATCAAGCGAAACGGGGGTTCCAGAGCCTTTGGAGACGTTCCCATGGCGACGGTGGGGCGTGTTGCCACTAAAAAAAGAAACGCGTGAACCTGAGGAACTCGCTGCCAACGTATGGCTCGCCGAACAGCTGGACTACGTTCACAAAAACTGCCGTGACCACGCCGTCGCGTTCCTTACGTGGGCTGGGAGTTTGGTCAACCCGGGTCGCGTCGTCTGGATATTTCTGTGGCGAACGCATAGCCGGAGCGGTCATTTTCAAGCGTTCGTGCCGGTCGACAGTCTGGTTTGCTAGCGGAATGCGGCACAGTCGGCCTTTTAGTAAGCGGGTCTTGAAGTATTCGACCGGTCAGCCGATGACTGATGGGTACCGATCACTTATCGAGAATTTCACAATGCGCATGACCCTAAAGCTGAAGGTGATATTGCTGGCATTGATACCCGTTGCCTTGTTTGCCCTGGTACTCAGTGGCGCGGCAGCGAAAATCCTGCATTCGCTTGCCGACGAGCAGTTGGAAACCACTCGCGAACGAATGCTCGACGAGAGTCGTGCCCGGCTCGAGGATTACATGAGTATCGGTGTGAGCAGTGTCGCTCACCTCTATGAGTCCGCGGAGCCGGGCGATATGGCCAGCCGTGCCCAGGCCATCGCCATCCTTTCGAAGATCAAGTACGGCAAGGACGGTTACTTCTTCGGTCACGATTCCAACGTGGTCCGCCTGTTCCGTGGCACCAGCCCGGTAGGTGTTGGTGAAAACCTGAGTGATCGTCATGATGCCAACGGCGTCTACATCAACCGTGAACTGGTGGCGGTAGCCAAGAACAACACCTATTTCGTGAACTATTCATCGCCACTTCCTGACAATGAAAAAGTATCGGTTCCCAAGCTCGCATACAGCTATTACCTGCCCAAGTGGGACATGGCGCTGGGCACGGCGGTCAATCTGGACGGCATTGAACTGGCACTCGACAAAGTCCGCGAGGAAATCGACAGTCGGGTCAATTCGATCCTGACCAGCATTCTCGGAATCGCTGGCGTGATGCTCCTGGCACTGGGCGTCGCCGGCGTGGTAATCGGCAATTCCATCGTCAAGCCGATCCAGGTGATTCGTGCGCAGCTGGACGACATCGCTGCCGGTGAAGGCGACCTGACGCACCGCCTGCCGGAAAACCGCAACGACGAGCTGGGCCAACTGGGCAGTTCCTTCAACCGCTTCGTGGGCAAGATCCACACCATGGTCAGCCAGGTTGCGGAGATGACGGGCCAACTGACGGGTATGGTCGCCGAGGTAGCTGCACAGGCGCAGCGTTCCGAGAAAGCCATGGAGACTCAGCGTCAGGAAACCGATCAGGTCGCCACGGCGATCAACGAAATGTCCGCTGCCGCTCAGGAAGTTGCGCATAGCGCCCAGGGTGCTGCCGAAGCCGCACAGCAAACCGATCAAGAAGGCCAGCAGGCCAAATCCGTGGTCGATTCCAGCATTCGTCAGATTCACTCTCTGGTGGAAGAAATTCGCACCAGCGGTACGTCGCTGGATGCGCTGCAACAGGACGTGCATGCCATCGTCGGTGTGCTCGACGTGATTCGCTCGATTGCCGAGCAGACCAACCTGTTGGCGCTGAACGCCGCCATCGAGGCCGCTCGGGCAGGTGAAGCGGGGCGCGGCTTTGCCGTGGTCGCCGATGAAGTCCGCGCGCTGGCCAGCCGGACCCAGCAGAGCACCCAGGAAATCCAGGGCATGATCGACCGTTTGCAAACGGGTACCAAGCAGGCTGTGGCCGCCATGAGCCGGTCCAGCGAGGCGGGCGACGCCAGCAGCGCGCAGGCCAACCAGGCTGGCGCATCGCTGGATGCCATTGCGCAACTGATCGCCACCATCAACGGCATGAACGCACAGATTGCCAGTGCCGCCGAAGAGCAGACCGCGGTCGCGGAAGAGATCAACCGCAGCGTGCATCAAATCGCCACGGCCGTGGAAAACGTCGCCGAGGAGACCCAGCAGGGCGCACGCACCGCGAGCAACCTGGCCGATGTGGGTGAGCGACTGGGTGGGCTGGTCCGCCAGTTCCGTATTTGATCGCGGCCTGACCTGACGCGCTGCTTCGCCAGATCAGCCGAATTGGCCTCAAAGAAAACCCCGCATTTGCGGGGTTTTTTTATTAGAGCAGGCCTGTTTTCAAACCCCGGTAGGGTGGATGTCGCTCTTTACATCCACCGTAACTCCGCTCGGTGGATCGGTGAAGCGTGATCCACCCTACGTGGAGTGGAGAGTGACACGGCAGGCGTGCTGTTGCTGTATCGCTTTGGTGGCCTGAAAGCCCACCCTTGGCGGCGCTATGCGTTTAATTCGCGTCAGCCGAAGATATACAGACACCCACCGATCACCAGCCCCGAGTACACCAGCATCAGCAGGCAATAGCCCATGATGTCGCGTGCACCCAGGCCAACGATGCCGAGGATCGGCAGTGCCCAGAACGGCTGAATCATGTTGGTCCAGGCGTCGCCCCAGGCGATTGCCATGGCCGTGACGGCGGGTGCCACACCGAGTGCCTGACCTGCCGGAAGCATGATCGGTCCCTGCACGGCCCACTGACCGCCCCCCGACGGCACGAAGACATTGACCAAACCGGCGCTAAGGAAGGCCAGCACGGGGAAGGTGTCGGCCGAGGACCAGGCGACGAAGGTGTCGGTGATCTGCTTGCCCAGCGACAGGCCGTCAGCGTTGGCGCCGACCATCATGCCCATGATCCCGGCATAGAAGGGAAACTGGATGACAATGCCGCTGATGCCGCCGATGCCGTCCTGCACCGCGCGCATGTAACGCTCCGGCGAGCCATGCAGTGCTAGCCCGATGAACAGGAACAGACCGATGACGATGTTTAGGGTCAGCGCGAAGCCGTTCTCGGCGAAGTAGTAGCCGAAATACACCACGCCCAAGGCGACGATGATCAGGTTGAGGATACGGCTGTCGTCCAGGCGCTGCGCCAGGGTATCGCGTGGCAGCGGTTCGTGTGCCGGGTCGGTCAGCAGCGCCGGGTCGGCGACCTTGGGATCCTTCGGATGCATCGCCCAGTTGAGGATCGGCAGGCCGATCACTAGCAACGCGATGATGGTCAGGTTCATGGTGGTGAACAGTGTGTCACCAACGCCAATGGCCGCGGTGACCACGCCGCCGGTCATGCGCTCCAGGTCCGCGCCGCCAGTGGCCAGCGACAGCGGGATCGAGCCGGACAACCCGCCGTGCCAGATCAGGAAGCCTGAATAGGCCGCGGCGACCAGCAACGGGTAGTCGACGCCTTTTACTTCACGGGCCAGTGCGCGGGCGAACACGGCGCCGATCACCAGGCCGAAGCCCCAGTTAATCCAGGAGCCGGCCAGGGCCACCAGGGTCACCAGCACCACGGCGCGTCCAGGCGTTTTGGCGGTTCGTGCCAGGCCAGCGAGCAATCGATGAATCAAGGGTGCGCTGGCCAGGGCATGGCCGGTCACCAGAATCAATGCCATCTGCATGGCGAAGGTCAGCAGGTTCCAGAAGCCCGTACCCCAGTGCTTCGCCATGGCAGGCAGACCCTGGCCAGTGATCAGCATGCTGGCGGCGAGCACGATGAGGCTGAGCAGAATGGCGAATACGAAGGGTGAGGGAAGGTAGCGCTGAACCAGTTTCACACTCATTGCTGTGATGTTCTGAAGCATTGTTGGGTCCTGTTTGTTTTTCTTTTGGGTACGCCGGCTGCAGCAATAACGCGGCAGCGCGACGGGAATATTTGAAAAATATCGCTGCAACTGCCGCTGCCTGGGCGCTTACACGACCGGGCAGCGGGGTGAAGCCTGCTTAAACGTAAACCGCGTCGCTTCAGTTACGTTCCAGTGCCAACGCAACGCCTTGACCACCACCGATGCACAGTGTGGCGAGACCTTTTTTCGCATCGCGACGGATCATTTCGTGCAGCAGGGTGACCAGCACGCGGCAGCCCGACGCACCGATCGGGTGGCCCAGGGCGATGGCGCCGCCGTTGACGTTGACCTTGCTCGCATCCCAGCCGAGCTCCTGGCCCACGGACAGCGCCTGGGCGGCGAAGGCTTCGTTTGCTTCGATCAGATCCAGCTCGTCCAACGACCAGCCGGCCTTGTCCAGACAGCGACGGGTCGCTGATACCGGTGCGATGCCCATGATGGCCGGGTCCACGCCGGCGTTGGCGTAGGCCTTGATCCGTGCCAGCACCGGCAGGCCGAGCGCCTTGGCCTTGTCGGCGCTCATCAGCAGCACCGCGGCGGCGCCGTCGTTGAGACTGGAGGCGTTGCCAGCGGTGACCGAGCCATCCTTCTTGAATGCCGGCTTGAGCTTCGCCAGGGACTCGGCGGTGGTCCCGGCACGAGGCTGCTCGTCGGTGTCGAAGCGCAGGGGCTCGCCTTTGCGCTGCGGAATCTTGATCGGGGTGATCTCATCCTTGAAGCGACCACCCTCGATGGCGGCGACGGCCTTCTGCTGCGAGGACGCGGCAAAGGCATCCTGGGCTTCGCGGCTGATCTGGTACTTGTCGACCAGATTTTCCGCGGTGATGCCCATGTGGAAGTCGTTGAAGGCATCCCATAGGCCGTCGCTGATCATCGAGTCGACCAACTCGGCATGGCCCATGCGCAAGCCGGTCCGAGCTTTAGGCAGGACGTAGGGCGCCAGGCTCATGTTTTCCTGGCCACCGGCGATGATCACCTCCGCGTCGCCGCAACGGATGGCCTGGGTGGCCAGATGCAGCGCCTTGAGGCCGGAACCGCACACCTTGTTCAGCGTGAAGGACGGCACGGCGTGAGGCAGGCCGGCTTTGATCGAAGCCTGGCGAGCGGGGTTCTGACCGGCACCGGCGGTCAATACCTGGCCGAGGATGACTTCATCGACGTCGGCGGGGTTTAGTCCGGTCTGTTCGAGCAGACGCTTGATCACGGCTGCGCCCAGATCCGGCGCGGCGATGTTGGCCAATGCGCCCTGGAACGAGCCGATGGCGGTACGGGTGGCGGCAACGATAACAACGTCTTGCATGGCGGTTTCCTCAATCTGAAACAGGAAAACAGACTGTGTGAAAACAACTTCGCTCGGTAATGCAGCGTTAAAAACAGGCTCGGATGCGAGCTCAGTCGCAATGCTCATTTACAGCTCGTAAACTCGAGTGCGAGCCCAGTCCGCTTTCTCGCCTGTTTTTGCCTGCCTAACCTTCGCTCGCTACGTTTTCACACGGTCTGTAGAGCCTCGCGTGCATTTGCGCATCGCGAGGCTTTTATCGGCACTGGATCAGCCGAAGGTCATTTCCGGTACATGGTCCGGCACCACAAGTTCACCGGCGGTTTTCGCGATGATTTCCTCGACGCTTACGCCCGGCGCGCGTTCCTTGAGGACGAAGGCGCCGTTCTCGATCTCCAGGTAAGCCAGATCGGTCAGTACGCGCTTTATGCAGCCGGCACCGGTCAGCGGCAGGGTGCACTTGGGCAGCAACTTGGATTCGCCGTCCTTCGAAGCGTGCGTCATCAGCACGATGATGTTCTCGGCGCCAGCGACAAGATCCATCGCGCCGCCCATGCCCTTGACCAGTTTGCCAGGGATCATCCAGGAGGCGATGTTGCCTTGTACGTCGACCTCGAACGCACCGAGCACGGTGAGATCGATATGCCCGCCGCGGATCATCGCGAAGGACTCGGCGGAGTTGAAGATGGAGGCGCCGATGCGCGCGGTAACGGTCTGCTTGCCGGCGTTGATCATGTCGGCGTCGAGCTCTTCTTCAGTTGGGAAGGTTCCCATGCCGAGCAGGCCGTTTTCTGACTGCAGCATCACTTCCATGCCCTCGGGCACGTAGTTGGCGACCAGGGTCGGGATACCGATGCCGAGGTTCACATAGTAGCCGTCCTGCAATTCGCGGGCGACGCGCTGGGCCATTTGTTCCCGGGAAAGTGCCATAGTCTGTTCCTCTTATTTTTTTGATCAGGCGCGGACGGTGCGCTTTTCGATGCGCTTCTCGAAGGTGCCGCAGATGATGCGGTCGACGTAGATGCCGGGCGTGTGGATCTGGGTGGGATCGATCTCGCCGGGCTCGACGATTTCTTCGACTTCGACCACGGTGATCTTCGCGGCGGCAGCGGCCAGTGGATTGAAGTTTTGCGCCGTGTGGCGGTAGATGACGTTGCCATAGCGGTCGGCCTTCCAGCCCTTGACGATGGCGAAGTCTCCGGTGATGGCGTGTTCGAGGATGTGTGGACGACCGTTGAATTCACGTACGTCTTTGCCTTCGGCGATAGGGGTGCCGTAACCGGTCGCGGTGTAGAAGGCCGGAATGCCAGCACCGCCCGCGCGCATCTTCTCAGCCAGCGTGCCCTGAGGCGTCAGCTCGACTTCCAGCTCGCCATTGAGCAGCTGCTTTTCGAACAAGGCGTTCTCGCCGACATAAGAGGCGATCATCTTGCGGATCTGCCGGTCCTCCAGCAGCACGCCTAGGCCGAAACCATCGACGCCACAGTTGTTGGATACCACGGTCAAATCGCGCGTGCCCTTGCGCTTGATCTCGGCGATCAGGTTTTCAGGAATCCCGCACAGACCGAAGCCGCCGGCCAGTACGGTCATGCCGTCCTGGAGCCCGCCGAGGGCTTCGGCGTAGGAATTCACGCGCTTGTCGAAACCAGCCATAAACCATTCCTTCTTGTTGTTGGAGGACGTGAGAGTCGTTGCCGTCGAGTGTTCCTGCGGAGATGTGATTTGTTAAGTTGATTTTTAAGCGTTATTAATTGGTAAAACAGAATAATGTTTGCCGTTGGTACGCCTAATTGACCTGGACACTTCGATGACTGTTAAGCAACTCCGAGCGTTTCTGTCCGTGGCCCACGCCCTTAGCTTCGCCCAGGCCTGCGAGCGTCTGCATCTTTCGCAATCGGCCCTGAGCCTTACCATCAAGGCGCTGGAGGATGGTTTGGGTGGACGCCTGTTCAGCCGCACCACGCGAGCCGTCAGCCTTACGCCCGAAGGCGAGGCGCTGTTGCCCCTGGCGCGGCGGTTGCTGGCCGACTGGGATAACGCCGAGGACGAGTTGCGCCAGCGCTTCACGTTGAAGCAGGGCAGGGTGGCGCTGGCCTCGATGCCATCCTTCGCCGGCAACCTGCTGCCGGCCGTGCTGCGCACCTTCAGCGACCAATACCCCTCGATCAGCGTTACCGTGCATGACGTGATCAACGAGCAGGTGATGGAAATGGTCCGTGATCGTCAGGTGGAGCTGGGCATCGCATTCGAGCCTGAGCCGAGCACGCCGCTGACCTTCACACCGCTCTATACAGACCGTTTCGTGGCGGTGGTGCCGGCCGATTCGACGTTGGCGAGCCAGGCCGAAGTGAGCTGGGACGCCTTGCTCGAACAGCCCTTCATTACCTTGCAGCGCCCGTCCACCGTGCGCGTCATGCTCGAAGATCACTTGCGACCACGCGGCCTCCAGCTGCCGGTGCAATTCGAGAGTCATCAATTGGCTACGGTCGGGCGTATGGTCGCCAGCGGCCTGGGTGTCAGCGCCGTACCGGCACTGTGTCGCGCGCAGATGCTGGAACTCGGCGCGCGGTGCGTGGCCCTGGACGATCCGGTGATCGAAAAGCCGGTCGGTATTCTGACCAAGCCTGGCCATGAACTGTCGGTTGCGGCTCAGGCCATTGCCGACGCCTTGCGCGCCGAACAGGGTTATCCAGGTCTCCTGCGCTGAATAGGCTGAAGCCGGCATTCGGTTTCACCAACAATCGCTACGACTTCAATCATCGGCAATGGACCGCAACACCGACATCTCCATGGATGACTTGCTGTATCCGAGGCGCTTCTTCGAAAGGTACAAGTTCACCTCCGGCGAGCCGCCGTCCGACACTCTGCGCGAGCATCACTGAGGCTGCGTGTCTTTCAGCGGCAGCGCGCGAACTCGGGACGACTCGGCCGACCGTCAGCAAGACGATGGCTGCGCTCGAGCGGCAGCTTGGCGCTCGCTTGCTAACCCGCACTACCGCCCACCTGTTGCCCACCGAGGCGGGCAAGCGCTTCTACCAACGAGCCCGGCGCGTACTCGACGAGTACAACGAGGCGGTAGTAAAGGCGCGCGGGCAGGCCGAACGGCCGGAAGGCCATCTGCGAGTCAACGTGCCGGTCAGCCTGGGTGTACTGCGATTGAACGCGCTGATGATGGAGTTTATGCGGCGCTATCCGGCAATCGATGTCGAGTTGAGCTTCAATGACCGCTTTGTCGATCTCACTGAGGAATCGATTGACGTTGTGTTGCGACTGGGCGGGAACGCCTCCGCTCGATGCGGTGGCGCGTCGGGCGGCAGCCTCGCCACGGTACCTGGTCGCTGCGCCTGAACTGCCGGCGGCACCCAGAGTGCAGCGCCCTGAAGAACTTCACGGGCTACCTTATCTCAGGTTCGCCTGGCTGGCCGCCGGCCCCACGCTTGAACTGACCCACGAAAATGGAGCTACGTCGCGCATCACCCCGCAGGGCCGCTACACTGTGAATAGCTCGTTGGCGATTCGTGGAGCCTGTTGCTCAACGCCGGGGGCAGCGTTGCACTGGCGTGGTTGGTGGATGGTCTGATCGAGTCGGGCGCGCTGGAAGGGTGCTCCCCCAGCGGCGGGGGCAAGTTCATGAGGCATTTCTGGTCTATCCCCTCCGACGCTATCAGCCGTTGCGGGCGCGTTTGTTGCTGGAGTTTCTTGAACAACGCGTACCGCTTCTGCCTGGCTTCGAGCGGATTAGTGCCGTGGGGGGAAGACCGTATCGCCCATACTCTTGCCAGCACGAACGATCTGGCGTTCAACGGATCGATTCAGGCGAAACGGTACAGGCTGCCCGTTTGATCGAACCCCAGCCTGAGACGTAGCAGACCTCCAATTTTCTTTTCTCCGTCGGGCTGGTCATAATCCCGACTGAATTACTCGGCTGTGGATATTTTCATGCAAAAGGTTGCATCTTCGAATGCGCCAATGGAGGTGCAAGATCGATACCGCCTGCTGATCGACGCAGTGACCGATTACGCCATCTATATGCTCGACCCCAACGGCAAAGTTGCCAGTTGGAACGCGGGCGCGAAGCGCTTCAAGGGGTATGAAGAAGCTGAAATCCTCGGCCAGCATTTCTCCCGCTTCTATACCGATACTGATCGCGCTGCGGGTTTGCCCCAGCGCACGCTGGATACCGCTACAGACGAAGGTCGCTTTGAAGGGGAAGGCTGGCGTGTGCGAAAGGACGGTACACGTTTCTGGTGTCATGTGGTGGTCGATCCGATTTTGTCGTCCACAGGCACTTTGCTCGGTTTTGCCAAGATCACCCGTGATTTGACCGAGCGAAAGATGGCGGAAGAGTCGCTTAAACAGAGCGAACAGCAGTTCCGCTTGTTGGTTCAAAGCGTCACCGATTACGCCATTTACATGCTGGACCCGAGCGGGGTGGTGACCAACTGGAACCAGGGTGCTCAACGTATCAAGGGCTACCTGCCAGAAGAGATTATCGGTCGGCACTACTCGGTATTCTTCACCGAGGAGGACCGACATAACGGCGCGCCCCAGCGCGGTCTCGCAACCGCGTTGCAGGAGGGGCGGTTCGAGAGCAAGGGCTGGCGTGTGCGCAAGGACGGCTCACGTTTTTTTGCCAACGTGGTGGTCGATCCGATCCGCAGCGACACCGGCGCCCTGATAGGTTTCGCCAAGGTTACCCGCGATATCACCGAGAGCGTCGAAGCCCAGCGCGAGCTGGAGAGGGCGCGCGAGGCGCTGTTCCAGGCACAGAAAATGGAGTCGCTCGGTCGGCTGACTGGCGGTATCGCCCACGACTTCAATAACCTTCTGATGGCGGTCCTTGGCGGACTGGAAATCGTGCGTCGGCGGGTTCCGGATGATCCGACAATTGTCCCGTTGCTCGAAAACGCTATCCATGGAGCCCAACGAGGCATCTCTTTGTCTCAGCGCATGCTGGCGTTCGCGCGTCGCCAGGAACTCCATCTTGAAGTGGTCGAGGTGCCAGCTCTGGTGCAGGGCATGGCCGACTTGCTTCGACAGTCGCTCGGCCCTGGTATCCAAATCGAAACCCGTTTCCCTCTCTCGCTCAATCCGGTTCTGGCGGACGTCAATCAATTCGAAATGGCGCTGCTCAATCTGGCGGTCAACGCCCGGGATGCGATGCCGGACGGCGGTACCGTCACCATTTCCGCTCGTGAGCATAGACTCGATTCGGCAGAGGGTTCGCTAGCGCCCGGAAACTACCTTCGCTTGGCCGTGACGGACGAAGGCGAAGGCATGGACGAGGCGACGCTGGAGCAGGCGATGGAGCCATTTTTCACCACCAAGGATGTCGGCAAGGGGACGGGATTGGGCCTCTCGATGGTCCATGGCCTGGCCGAACAATCGGGTGGCCGGCTGTTGCTCAAGAGCGAAAAGGGCCGCGGCACCACCGCTGAGTTGTGGCTACCGCTCGCGTCAGATGCCAACGTGCCGATTGCAGCAACATCGTTAGAAGTGCCTGAGCCGCAGCGCCCTGTGGCGCTCAATGTTCTGGTGGTAGATGACGATCCCCTGGTCCTTATGACTACCGCCGCGATGCTCGAGGAGCTCGATTGCCATATTTACGAGGCGAGTTCAGCGGAGCTTGCGCTGGAAGTGTTGACGCAGCATGAAGTCGATCTGGTGCTGACCGATCAGGCCATGCCTCGGATGACCGGATCACAATTGGCCGACGTCATCAGGCAGCGGTATCCAGCGCTGCCGATAATCCTCGCCACTGGTTATGCCGACAACCTGAGTGGGCTGGCCGGCGCGCTCCCCAGACTCGATAAACCTTTCAACCAGGACATGCTGGCGAAAAGCATTGCTTCGGCTATGAGCCGGTCTTGATAGTCACCTGTCGAGCCAGGCCCCGATCAGGGCTCGTCCTGCGGCGCGTCAAAGCAGTCTGATCTTCAGCCACACATGGCAATTGCTGTAAGCCGGCTCGTTGCGGCGGAGCGCCGATCTAGAGCGGTTTTGCGATTATCGATCACTTGGACGATAATCGAACGCTGCTTTCCGACAAGGTTGCCCGCCCATGAATGATGAATCCTGCGCTCGTAGCGTCCCGATGGCACCGGCGATCATCGCGTCGCCGGCCAAGCGAATCGAAGCGCTGACCGGCGACCCGAACTTCATGACCTCGTTGGCACGCGGGCTGGCGGTGATTCACGCATTCCAGGAGCGCAAGCGCCATCTGACCATTGCTCAGATCAGCCATCGCACCGAGATCCCCCGCGCGGCGGTGCGGCGCTGCCTGCACACGCTGATCAAGCTCGGCTACGCCACCACAGATGGCCGTACCTATTCGCTATTGCCCAAGGTGCTGACGCTCGGCCATGCTTATCTGTCCTCGACGCCGCTGGCGGTCACGGCACAGCCGATCCTCGATCGCCTCAGCGATCAACTCCACGAAGCCTGTTCGATGGCGACCCTGGAGGGCGACGAGGTGCTTTATGTGGCGCGCTCAGCCACACCGCAGCGCTTGATCTCTGTCGATCTCAGCGTGGGCAGCCGGCTGCCGGCTTATTGCACTTCCATGGGGCGCATATTGCTGGCCGCGCTGGACGATGCGGCGCTGGACGATTATCTGGAACATGCCAATCTGCAGATCAAGACAAGCCGCACGCTGCACACGCCGGAGGCCATCCGAGCGTCCATCGAGGACATTCGGCAGCAGGGTTGGGTGATCATCGATCAAGAACTGGAAGTAGGTCTGCGTTCGCTGGCCGTGCCGCTGAAGGATTCCGCCGGCCAGGTGCTGGCTGCGCTGAATGTCGGCACTCATGCCAGCCGGGTAACCAAGCAGGAACTGGAAACGCGCTTCCTACCGGTCTTGCTGGAAGCGAGCAAGGAATTGAGTACCCGACTGTTTCATTGAGCGAGCCCCTGACTACGGGTCGCAAGTAGTGAGAGGGCATGTTCGGATAGCTCGGATGTTGTGTTCGATAATCGCACGATGATTCGATTATCGGATTGTTCTATGGCCGTTCGATGTTTAGTGTTTGCCTCATACGCGGATTCGTTCGCTATTGACATCAATACGAGACATGACCATGGCCGAGCTCCTCCCTCTAAACGAGGCGATCGATCGCTTCGTCAGCAACGGTGATACCGTCGCTCTTGAAGGCTTCACCCATCTGATTCCCACTGCTGCCGCGCACGAAATCATCCGTCAGAACAAAAAGGACCTGACCCTGGTCCGGATGACGCCCGACCTCGTCTATGACCTGCTGATCGGCGCCGGATGCGCGACAAAGCTGGTGTTCTCCTGGGGCGGTAATCCCGGTGTCGGCTCGCTGCATCGTCTGCGCGACGCGGTGGAGAAGCAATGGCCACAGCCATTGGAGATCGAAGAACACAGCCATGCCGACTTGGCCAACGCCTACGTTGCCGGTGCCTCCGGCCTGCCGTTCGCGGTGCTGCGTGCTTACCTCGGATCCGACCTGCCGAAGGTCAACCCGATGATCAAGTTCATCGAGTGCCCCTTTACCGGGGAAAAGCTCGCGGCGGTGCCCAGCGTGCGTCCGGATGTCACGGTGATTCACGCACAGAAGGCCGATCGCAAGGGCAACGTGCTGATTGCAGGGATCCTCGGCGTGCAGAAGGAGGCGGCTCTGGCGGCCAAACGTTGCATCGTCACCGTCGAAGAAATCGTCGACGATTTGCAGGCACCGATGAATGCCTGCGTGCTGCCGACCTGGGCCCTGAGCGCCGTTTGCCTGGTGCCGGGCGGCGCACATCCGTCCTATTCGCATGGTTATTACGAGCGCGACAACCGCTTCTATCAGCTGTGGGATCCGATCGCCCGGGACCGCGACACCTTCACCGCCTGGGTCGACGAATTCATTCGCGGCACCGAGAACTTTGAAGCATTCCAGGCCAAGCTGGCCGCGCAGCAGGGGGCCAAGTGATGGACTATTCGACCAACGAAATGATGACCGTGGCCGCCTCCCGCCGCCTGGGCGATGGCAGCGTCTGCTTCGTCGGCATCGGCCTGCCGTCCAAGGCGGCCAACCTGGCGCGCCTGACCCATGCACCGGATGTGGTGCTGATTTACGAATCCGGACCCATTGGCGCCAAACCGTCAGTGCTGCCTTTATCCATTGGCGATGGCGAGCTCGCCGAAACCGCCGACACGGTAGTGCCGACTGGCGAGATCTTCCGCTACTGGCTGCAGGGCGGTCGCATCGACGTGGGTTTCCTCGGTGCTGCGCAAGTCGATAAGTACGGCAACATCAACACCACGGTGATCGGCGACTATCACCAACCGAAAGTTCGCTTGCCAGGGGCGGGCGGGGCGCCGGAAATTGCCGGGTCGGCCAAGCAGGTGCTGATTATTCTCAAGCAGTCGCACCGCACCTTCGTCGACAAGCTGGCGTTCATCACCTCGGTCGGCTTTGGTGAGGGCGGTGACCACCGCAAGCAGCTCGGCCTGCCAGGCAATGGGCCGGTGGGCATCATTACCGACCTGTGCATCATGGAGCCGGAAACCGGGTCCAACGAATTCGTGGTGACCTCGCTGCACCCGGGCGTGACCCGCGCGCAGGTGACCGAGAACACTGGCTGGGCCATCCGTTTCGCCGACACCTTGAGCGAAACAGCAGCGCCCACCGAGACTGAACTGGAGGCTCTGCGCGCGCTGGAAGCCCGCACGGCCGCCGCCCACGGACAATCTGGAGGTGACGAGTGACACGCGACGTCTTTATCTGTGATGCCGTACGTACGCCCATCGGCCGCTTCGGCGGCTCCCTGGCCGCGGTGCGTGCCGACGACCTGGCCGCCACGCCGATCAAAGCCCTGCTGGAGCGCAATCCCGGGCTCGATCCGGCGGCCATTGAAGAAGTCTTCATGGGCAGCGCCAACCAGGCCGGCGAGGACAACCGCAACGTAGCGCGCATGGCCGCGCTGCTGGCCGGGTTGCCGGAAACCGTGCCGGGCGTGACCTTGAACCGCCTATGTGCATCAGGCATGGATGCCGTGGGCAGCGCTTTCCGTGCCATCGCCTGCGGCGAAATGGAGTTGGCGATTGCCGGTGGCGTCGAATCCATGACCCGCGCGCCGTACGTGATGGGCAAGGCCGATTCGGCATTCGGTCGCACGCAAAAGATCGAGGACACCACCATTGGCTGGCGCTTCATCAATCCGAAGATGAAGGAGATGTACGGCGTCGATGCCATGCCGCAGACCGCCGACAATGTGGCCGAAGAGCATAAGATCAGCCGCGAGGACCAGGACGCTTTCGCTTTGCGCAGCCAGCAGCGCACCGGCAAGGCGCAGGCCGCCGGTTTCTTTGCCGAAGAGATCGTTCCGGTGGTGATCAAGGGCCGCAAGGGCGACACCGTGGTCGATACCGACGAGCATCCACGTCCCGATACCACCGCCGAGGCGCTGGCCAAGCTCAAGCCGGTCAACGGGCCGGACAGGACCGTCACCGCGGGCAATGCCTCGGGTGTCAACGACGGCGCGGCTGCGCTGATTCTTGCCAGCGCCGAAGCCGTACAGAAGTACGGCCTCACGCCACGTGCCAAGGTGCTTGGCATGGCCAGCGCTGGTGTTGCGCCGCGCGTCATGGGCTACGGCCCGGTGCCGGCTGTACGAAAGTTGTGCGAGCGGCTGAATGTGGCCGTTGGCGACTTCGATGTGATCGAGCTCAACGAGGCGTTCGCCGCCCAGGCGCTGGCCGTCACCCGCGATCTGGGTCTGGAAGACGATAGCCCCAAGGTCAACCCTCAAGGCGGTGCGATCGCCCTCGGCCACCCGCTGGGCATGAGCGGTGCGCGCCTGGTGCTGACCACCGTGCATGCGTTGGAGAAGACCGGCGGCAAGCTGGGCCTGGCAACCATGTGTGTCGGTGTTGGTCAGGGCCTGGCACTGGCGGTCGAGCGCGTCTGACCCGCTGCGCGTAGATGGTGGGCTGAAGCCCACCCTACGCCAGCGCCCACTCACTGACCCTTTGCTTGGCCAAGTTGAGCTGTAGCGGCACGCCGCCAGTCAAACTAGGCAGCTTCCACGCATTGTGGCGGCTCACTGCCGCTCTAGCAGGGTGGGCTTCAGCCCACCGTGAACTTGTCACGGCAGTCGTCAGCCCATCGTCTTTAGCTCGTTTGCGGCTACTGTTAGATCAACATTCAAGAGAGCTTCCTATGCCCAGCGTAAAACTCGCCGATGGCGAACTGAATTACCGTTTCGATGGCCCAGCCGACGCGCCGGTGCTGGTGCTGTCTAATTCGCTCGGGACCACGCTCGAAATGTGGGACTCGCAGGTGCCGGCTTTCAGCGAACACTTTCGGGTATTGCGCTATGACACACGCGGGCACGGCGGCTCAACCGTTACGCCGGGGCCATACAGCATCGAGCAGCTCGGTCGTGACGTGCTGGGGTTGGTAGATGCGCTGGGAATCGACCGCTTCGCCTTTTGCGGTCTGTCCATGGGCGGGCTGATCGGTCAGTGGCTTGGGATCAACGCGGGCGAGCGGCTGATACGGCTGGTGGTCTGCAATACCGGCGCGAAGATCGGCACCGACGAGGTATGGAACGAACGTATCGACACCGTGCTGAAAGGTGGTGAGCAGGCCATGCGCGACATGCGTGATGCCTCCATCGCACGCTGGTTCACGCCGGCCTTCGCCGGGCGTGAGCCGGTCCAGACCCATCGTCTCACTCAGATGATCGCCAGCACCTCGCCGGCCGGCTACGCGGCCAATTGCGCGGCGGTGCGGGACGCCGACTATAGTGACCAGCTCGGCGCGATCAAGCTTCCCACGCTGATCGTCTGTGGCGGCCAGGATCCTGTCACCACACCCGAGCACGGACGCTTCATCCAGGACCGTATCGCCGACGCCGAGTTGGTGGAGCTCGAGGCGGCGCACCTGTCCAACGTCGAGGCTGACGACGATTTCACCCAGCGCGTACTGGCTTTTCTCCGCGGCTGATCCAATGAAAAACCGGGCCACAACGGCCCGGTAAAGATCAATGAGGAGAGGTGCGGTGTCTACAGCCCTGTTGTTACCAGCGCGCCAAGGTGTAGCTGAGGATCAGGCGGGTTTCGTTCAGATCGGCGCCAAAGTTGCTGCGCACCGTAGCGTTGCGCACCTTCATGCCGAAGTTCTTCAGCGTACCGTTCTGCACCACATACGCAATAAGGGTGTCGCGCTCCCACTCAGCAGTCACATGTTTTTTCTTATTAGCTAAGATTGTCCGCCGGGTTGGGCATGTTCAGAACGGCGGAATCATCGATGTCCAGACGACGCTGCCGTCAGCCGGGCGGGAGTTTCCGTGGTCGCGCCGACATCGGCTCGACTACGGCGTAGGTTTAATGGGACACAATCCCTAAAGCTGCACGGATGGCACGCTCGCAGCTGATGGATCACTCCCATCCGACGGTTCAGTGCCGGCCTTTCTGACTTTTCACGCAGACAAAGCTCGAGGCGTCGTTTACATCGCCGCGGCTCTTGTACTTCGGCCAGGCGGGATACTCGCAGAGTGGCCGGGTACGGCCAGGCACGGCGACGGTATCGGTGACGATCTGCCGCTTGGGCGCGATGCCCCGTTCGACCCAGTTCTCCAGTGCCGTCAACGAATCCCAGGCAGCGTTGAATACCGTGCTGGCGGCGTGGGCGTAGCCGGGGATCTCGTAATAGCGCATGAATCGTCGGGTCTGTCCGACGCCCATGTCACGTTGAACGCGCCGGTAGTACTCGGCGGTGGCGCGGGTGCTGACCAACTGATCCGAGGTGCCGTGAGCCATTAGAATCTTTCCGCCATGGGCGACGAAGTCCGACAGGTCCGTCTGGTTGACGTCCTGGCGAAGCGACAGGGCGTCGACCCGCGCCCGCCATGGACCGAGGTTGGCTGGATCCAACGTCAGCGAATTGAACGCCGGATTGCGGGTCACGAAGTAACGCACCCACTCATCCCAGAAGCCTGAATGGTAGGGCGCGCCTTCGGCGAAACCCGTGCCGTGCACCGGCATCGGATAATCAGGTTGCAAGGTATTCAACCCCAGCCGATTGACCACCAGTTGCAGGCCCTCACCGGGGCGGCCCAGATCCGTGCCCCAGGTATTGAAGCCTGGGTAGCCGCGCTCGCCGCTGGCCAACGGTTGGCTGAAGCGGATCGGCGTATCGAAGACTTTCAAGGCGTTGATCTGAGCATCGGACAGGCAGCTATCGCCAGTATCGACGCCAGCAGGGCAGCGTAATGGACGGCCGTTCAGTTTGGCTTTCGCCGGATCGAACCGAGCGTTGCATGCCGCTTGATTGCTGATCACCCGGTCCAGGGCGCCATCCAGTTTGTCGCAGGCCTGCATGGCTGACTCCAGCAATGCGGAGCGCTTTGCCAGGCTGGGAAACGCGCCGGGGGCAGCCAGCGCGCGGGTAACGCGACCGAACTGCAGGTCCAGCGCCGCCGCGTTGTAGGCGGGGTAGAGGACGATTGCCCCGTTGAAATCCTTCGGCCATTGCTGCACCACCGCGAGAGCCTCCCGACCGCCAGTGGAGCCGCCGGCGAAATAGCTGCGCACCGGGTGCTGGCCGTAACGCTGTTCGATCAGGTAGATCGCGGTATCACGCGTTTTCTTCAGCGCGTCATGGGCGTAGTTGGCCAGCGCTTCTTCGTTCCAGGCGAAATCACCGGGACTGATCGGGTTGGCCACATGGCCCGAGTCGCTGCCGAATACGGCATAGCCGCGGCCCAGCGGCGTCGGTTGGTTTGCAGGCCCGGCCGGAACGTTGCCGACAACGTTGGGAACGGTGCCGTTGTAGCCGCCACCGCCATACATCATCGCTTTGCTGTTCCACTGTTCGGGTAGTGCGATGCGCATCTTGATGGTTGGCGCGCTCGGGTCGACCGGGGCGATTTCCACGTTCAGGTCGCAATACGGGCCGAATGTCTGCGGTGCGGTACCGCCGCCTGGTACCGAGGTTGCGGATATCACCCTGGCGCCCGATGTAGGCAGAGCAATCACTGCGGCGGGAACCCTAGCTGCGGACAACTCGCTGCAGCCGGCGGCAAATGTAGATTTTGCAATTGCCAGCGCCAGCAAGGCCGGTATCGCCAGCAGTAGACGCGACGACCCGGCGCGGCGTGCGCGGGTTGCACGGGGTGCTTTCATGAGGGCTTCCTTCTTCTTGTTGTTGTCGTGCCCCGCGGCAGACGCCACGAGGCGAGTGCGCCCGGGCGACGGATACGGCAGCGGCCAGGCGTATCGGATAGAGCCAAAGCCGTGCCAGGCGCAACTGTCGCGGCTCGACTCCCGATAATCGGTCGCTGCACCCTGGCGCGCCGCTCTAGCGCCACAACCTAAGGGTAGATGGGTTTACGTCGGCGCGACGGCCGTCCAGCGGAGGCGATATAAATGGGAAAAATGCCGGGCCGGCTGGACATGATGTCCAGCGACTCGGACACCGACAGACGGTGAGGTCCGGTGCAAATAATCCCTCATTGGCGAGTGACGGTTGCTCTAGGGCGCGACGTCTGATGCTACAAGCGCTGGAACGCCGCTTCGTTGGCTTTAGTTCGAACGGATCTGACGAACGAGGCGGCTATGCCCAAACACATGGCTATACTTTTTCGCATGCGTTATCAGCCGCTAGCGCCCCGCCGATTACCCTTAACAAAGAGCCCACCGGCCCCATGGAAACGCTTTACCTGATTTTCTTGCTGTTGCTTGCGGTAGGTGCAAGCCGCGTTCTGGCCAATGTCGTACCTCTACCACTGCCGATCCTCCAGATCATCATGGGCAGTGTGCTGGCGCTTCCGCCGTTCGGCATGGGGGTCGAGCTACAACCTGAAATTTTCATGCTGCTGTTCATTCCGCCGTTGCTGTTCTACGACGGCTGGAAAATTCCCAAGCGCGAATTCACCGAGCACAGCGCGGAAATGACTGCCATGTCGCTGTTGCTCGTGCTGATCATCCTGGTCGTGGTCGGTTACTTCATCCACTGGCTGTTGCCCGCTATTCCGCTCGGTGCAAGCTTCGCGCTGGCGGCCATTCTGTCGCCAACCGATGCGCTGGCGGTGATCGCCATTGCCCAGGGCAGACTCCCACGGCATATGGCGCACCAGCTCGAAGGCGAGGCGATGATGAATGACGCCACCGGCCTGGTGTCCTTCAAGTTCGCGCTGGCTGCGGCGATCACCGGCTCGTTCTCGATGGTCAGTGTGACGGGCGAGTTTTTCGTCATCGCCCTCGGCGGGCTGGCCATCGGTGCCGGCCTGAGTTGGGCGGTCGGTAAGGCCAAGCAGTGGATGACGGCGCGTGACCTGTTCGATCCCTCGACCTACGTGGTGATGATCCTGCTGCTGCCCTTTGCCGCGTTTTTCCTCGCTGAGCATGCGGGGATGTCCGGCATTCTCTCGGCGGTGGCGGCGGGGATGATACAGAGCCGCATCGACATGCTGCCGGTGAAGACCAGCACGCGCATTCTCAACCGCAGCATCTGGGAGATGCTCGATTTCAGCTTTAACGGCTTGGTCTTCCTGCTGTTGGGGCTGCAATTCCCACGCATCGTCGAGCGCGTTTGGGAGGCCGCTGGACATGAAACCTACCGCATGCCGATGCTGATATTCAGCGCGCTGGCCATCATGGCGCTGTTGCTGGTGATCCGGTTCATGTTCGTCTTCGCCTACCACTGGGGGGAAGCGCGTGTGCTTCGTCTGCTCGGCAAGACGGTGCAGCCCAAGCCGCTTCCCTTGTTTTCCGCGCTGAGCGCAGTGGCGGGTGTGCGTGGGGCGATCACCCTTGCCGGCGTGCTGTCGATTCCGCTGATGATCGGCGACACCCCGTTCCCGGGCCGCGATCTGATGATCTTCCTCGCCGCGGCGGTGATCATCCTGTCGTTGCTGGTGGGTGCTCTGGGGATTCCGTTTTTTCTAAAGAAGCTGCCTAGCAACGACGTCGAAGAGCACCGGGAGGAGCTGAAGAAGGCTCGCCGGACAGCCGCCCAGGCAGCAGTCAGCTGGCTGGAAAACTGGAAGCAGGCCAACCCCGTCGATGATCCTGACCAGGTGCTGCTTCGTAGCGAAGTGACGGCACGGGTGACCGAGTCCTACCGCAAGGACATCGAAGCCTTGATGGATCACCACGAGCGAACCAACCAGGCCCGCGAGACGATGGCCCTGGAGCGCGATATCCGCATGCAGGCCATCGGGGTGCAGCGCAAGGAGCTCTACCGGATGCGCAAACGCTACGTCATTGACGAGCAGATGCTGCAAACACTGCTACGTGAACTGGACTACGAGGAAGCAGCGCTCGGTTCGGGGGAACCCGTCTAGCGCCCCGCCAGATCCTGGTGCGGCTCGGGTTCGAGCACAGCGATGGTATGGTCGCTGTGCTTGAACGACACCAGTTGGGCCAGCCAGACCTGCAGCACGGACGAGTTGGACATCCGACTGCGCATCGCGACGGTCAGGATCTCGCGAGCGATGGTTACCATTGCGCCCTTGCTGCCGAGAAAATGCCAGTTGAACCAACCGTCGCCATATGTGAGTGGCGTTTTCTGTCCGGGGGGCAGCGGAATGTAGACCTTGACCGACAGGTCGAACAGCACTTCCGGCTTGGAAATGATCAGCAACTTTACGTCCGCCACCTTGCTCAACCAGTAGCGATGATCGAAGCGACCTCCAGTCAGCTCCGCAGACTGGCTCAGGGCATCGTTGATCAGCGCTCGATTATCGATGAGTTGCACGGTGTGGCTCCGCTTGCAGATGGGCGATACCGACCTTGGCACCCGCCGCGATGAACGGGGCAGGGTGAAGAGCCGGCTGACTGATGCCGCGAGACGTACCGAAAGATACGTTTCGCCTGGCATGCCGGGTTATCGGTAGATCGTCGCTTTTGTTTAGCCCGTCCGAGTCGGTCCCCACCACAAAAACGACGTGGCCCTGATGAGGTCGGCTACGAAGGTCCATCGGCGCTGGCCCTTGCCTTCCGCCGGAAGACGGGTGCCAGTCCTCGGGAATGGCAGGCCGCAGCGAGTGCGTGATAGCGCGTCCTATCGCTCGGCGATTAGACAATGTTGACGATGATCTTGGCTGGGCCGCGCCCGCCACCGTGTGGGGGATTGAAGATGGAACGGCTTTTCGTATACGGCTCGCTGGCACCCGGACGGCCGAACGAACACATCCTGGCCGGCGTGCCCGGCTCCTGGGAAGCGGCGAGCGTGACGGGCACGCTGCGTGCAGAGGGCTGGGGCGCCGCAATGGGGTTCCCCGGGCTCGACCTGGGGGAGCAGGGCGACACCATCGAGGGCCTGGTTTTCAGCTCCGATCAGCTAGCTGATCACTGGGAAAGGCTCGACGCATTCGAGGGTGACGCCTATATGCGCACACCGGCCGCCGTGCAGCTCGCCAGCGGCCAGACAGTCGAGGCATATGTCTACGCGCTACGGAAGTGAGTGCCCGAGGCTAGCCGCATGCGCGGGCTACCGTCTCCATACCGACGCGATCCAGCCATAGCCACTGACCAGTACGATGCCGCTCAGCGCCAGAATCGCCCCGGCAATGAAGCTGGGCTCGACCGGCTCGGCCAGCAGCCATGCACCGAGCGCAACGCCTAGCAATGGCGTGAGAAAGGACAACACACCAAGCCGCGACGCGAGATAGCGGCGCAGCAAGGCAAACCAAAGTAGAAAGCTGGCAAAGGAGACGATCAGCGACTGGAAGCCCAGGCTCAGCCAGACCAGTGGAGTCGGATTGAAAGTGGTGTGACCGATCAGAGCGGCGATAGGAAGCAGCAGTACGAAACCCATCAGCAGCTGATACAGGAGCGTCTGGGTTGCCGGCAGTGAAGAGAGCCGAGAGGCGCGGATCAGCACTGTGGTTGCGCCCCAGGCAGCGCCGGCCAGCAGGGCAAGAAAGTCGCCCCACAGCACGCTGGTTAACCCGGCGTCAGCACCGGCGCCGCGCAGGAAGGCCACAGCAATTCCGGCGAAGGCCAGACCCACGCCAACCCACTGCAGCAGGGCGAGGCGCTCGTTTGGCAGTTTCCAGTGCAGACCGAGGGCCGCGAACACCGGCGCGGTGTAGACGAATACCACGACATGTCCGGCGGAGGTGTGCCGAACGGCTTCGCCTACCAGCAGGAACTCCAGAGCAAAGCAGATACCGGCCAGACATCCTGGCTTCCACATGCCCTGCGCGACGGTCAGTCGTTCGCGACGCCAGAGCATCAATGTCGCGACCAGCAGTGCTCCGATGCCCGACCGCAGGGCGATCTGCAACACAGGAGAGAAATCCGCTGCGGTCGCCTTCAATGCGATCTGTTGCGCACTCCAGATCAGGCAGAGCAGTAGCATCAGACCAACGGCCATCGCATCCAGAGGTTTACGGGAGTCCATCGATGCGTCTCGGCAGGGCGTAAGGCTGGGTGATCATTGTCAGGCGAGCCGCTATCCGTCGTCTGACTCGAATCGACCCTTGCTCAGATGTCATAGACCGGACTACGCGGCGCTGTCACCTGACTATCACTGCGCGCCGCCCCGGCCTGGCATCGGACTGCGAACGCGGTCATTTGGCGAACAGCTGGCTCATATCCTTGAATGCCTTGAATTCCAGCGCATTGCCGCAGGGATCGAAGAGGAACATGGTGGCCTGCTCGCCGACCTGGCCCTGGAAGCGCACATAAGGCTCGATGACGAACTGGGTGCCCAAAGCGCGCAAGCGCTCGGCCAATGCTTCCCACTCCGGCCAGCTCAGTACGATGCCGAAGTGCGGCACCGGCACGTCATGACCGTCCACCGCGTTGGTGTGCGCGGCGTCCTGCGTCTGGGTCTTGGGGTGTTCATGGATCACCAGTTGATGCCCATAGAAGTCGAAGTCGACCCAATGCTCGGACGAACGTCCTTCGGCAAGGCCGAATACTTCTCCGTAGAAATGGCGGGCCGCTGGCAAGTCGTAAACGGGAATCGCAAGGTGAAACGGGGAGAGGCTCATCGGGGCTTCCTTTTTCTGATTAGAACGACAATGGTCATTCTGGCCGATTTGTCGCGCTCGCCAACAACGGATATGTTTTGATTCGAGCCTCAAAAAAATCGATCAGAAAGACGCCCATGATTCGAGAGATAAAAACCTTCCTGGCCATTGCTCGGTGCGGCAGCTTCGCGGCGGCAGGCAACCAGATCGGCTTGACACAATCTGCTGTGAGCGCCCAGATAAAAAATCTCGAAGAGAGCTTAGGCCTGCGTTTGTTCGATCGAACCGGGCGTTCAGCGCACCTCAATGCCGCCGGGTTGCGCGCGTTGCCGCTGGCCGAGCAGATTCTTGAGACGTTCGCACAGATGGGCCAGCCCGAGTCGCTGACTGAATATCGTGGCGAGCTGCGTATCGGCGCGATCGCCACGGTTCAGACCGGGCTGCTGCCGCCGGTTCTGTTGCGCTTGCGGCGTGAGGCGCCAGGCGTAGCGCCCAAACTCGTCCCGGGTGTTTCGCTGAACCTGCTGTCACAGGTCGATGCGGGCGATATCGACCTGGCGGTGATGATCCGCCCGCCGTTTGCGTTGCCCAAGGAGCTGCATGCCGAGCTGATCCAGCAGGAGCCGTTCGTTTTGATCGCGCCTTTGGAAACCGAAGGTGAGGACCCGTTCCAGCTGCTCGCCGATTACCCCTTGGTGCGTTACGACCGGAGTTCGTTTGGTGGTCGCCAGGTCAGTTACTTCTTGCGCAAACACCGATTGGAGGTGCGCCCAGGGCTCGAGCTCGACGAGCTCGACGCGATCGTCAAGATGGTAGAAAGCGGACTGGGCGTGGCGCTAGTGCCCAAAGCCGGACTCTGGTTGGAGCGTGAACCGACGGTTCGCATACTGCCGCTCGGCAGTGCCACCTTCTATCGCGAACTGGTGCTGGTCAGCCGCCACAGCGCGCAGCAGTTGCCGCTGCATCAGTTGCTTCGACGATGCCTGCGAAGCGCGCTGAGTGACGGTGAAGGGCACCCTGCCTGAGCGCCTGCACGAATGTTCCAGACATACGTTTGGCTCCGTATTAGGATCACCCTTCGCACGCTGAATACTTCTGCCCCGAGCGCTCGATGCATACCGATGATCGTAGCTGGATCACCCTTCGCCAGGATGCCGATACCGGTATCGAGACCATTCGTGCGCACTTCGAGGGCCATGCATTCGACCCTCACTGGCATGACAGCTATTTGATTGGCTTCACCGAACAAGGTGTTCAGCAATTCAGTTGCCGGGGTGCGTTGCACAAGAGCACGCCCGGCCAGATCTTTCTTGTCGAGCCCGGTGAGATCCACGACGGTGACGCACCTGTCGACGGCGGGTTCACCTATTCAATGCTTTACCTGGAGCCGACCTGGCTTGCGCGGGAGTTGCGTACGCTTGACGATACGCCGCTAGCCTGTGGTGTACCTGGATTCGATAGAACCCTGACGGAGCGCCCCCAGCTGCTAAGTGCCATCGCGAACGCGTTCCACGCGCTGGAGCAACGCGACCTGCGCATCGTGCGCGAGACGGCACTTGATGAGCTGCTGCTAAACCTGGACGACCACTTACGCTGGCGACAATCACGGCAAAACGATCCACGCCTGCCGCGTGTCGCCATTCGTGCGCGCGAATACCTTCATGCGCATTTTGACCAGGATATCGGTCTGGACGAGTTGGCTGCAGTGACGGACGTCAGTCGATTTCGCTTGTCCCGGGCGTTCAAAGCGGCGTTCGGGCTCGCACCGCATGCTTACCTCATCCAGTTGCGCCTGGCACGGGCGCGACATCTGCTGGCCCGAGGACAAGCGCCTGCCGAGGTCGCCTCCATCCTCGGCTTTGCCGACCAGAGCCACCTTGGCCGATGGTTTCGACGCGCTTACGGCCTGACCCCGGCGCACTACCGCACGCGCTGCTCGAATCTTCCAGACGACTGATTACTCGGCTCTCAGAATGGTGGCCTGTACCCACTCAGGAGCCAGCACGATGAGCGATATTTCCAGTTGTGCCCTGCGAAGCCGCTGCGGTCGGGAGCGTCGGCCATGATCGAGCTGCTGCCGTTTGTCTTGTTTGCGTTCGTGGCATCCATCACGCCAGGGCCGACCAATGTGCTGGTGCTCAGCCACAGCGTGCGCTTCGGTGTGCTTGGCGCTTTGCCAATCGTTCTGGGTGGCTGCGCAGGTGCCACCCTGGTGGTGCTGGCGGTTGGCCTCGGCGTTGGCGATGCGGTGGCGACGCATACTCTGCTGCAGAGCCTGATGAAGGGGCTCGGTATCCTCTGGCTGAGCTATCTCGCCTGGCAGATCTATACGAGTCCGGAACCCGAACGCGTAGAGGACCAGGCGGCGGGGTCGCGTATCGGCTTCCTGGCCTCGGCAGGCTTGCAGCTGGTCAATCCCAAGGCCTGGATGATGGCTATTGCGGTCATTAGTGTATTTGCCCGCCCCGGCGCGGAGCGCTGGCATGACGTTGCGCAGCTATCACTGGTGTTCTTCTGCATTTCCCTGCCTTGCCTGGGCGCTTGGGCGCTCCTCGGACGAGGTGCGGCAGCGCTCCTGGGATCCAGGGCACGGCGGGTAGTATTTAATCGGAGCCTGGCGGTACTGTTGCTGCTGTCTGCCTTGGCGACGTTATTGCCGTGATTGCCTGTAGTCGTGGTCGTGCGCGAGCGCCTTGGTTATCGAGCGTGCCGGCCGGCTACGGGTGCATGCTGCGCCATCAGCTCAGCGATCCAGTCGATGAACACGCGCAGTTTGGCGCTGACATGCCGGTTCGGGGGAAACGCGATATACATCGGCATCGAATCGAGTTGCCAGCTTTCGAACAGGGGAATCAACTCGCCGCGTGTGAGGTGATCCTTGGCCATGTAGTCGGGCAGCCATAAAACACCCAGCCCGGCCAGGCCGGCCGCGAGGTAAGCGTTGCCGTCGTCGACCGAGAGTACATAGCGACCGAGTACCTTGATGCTCTCTCCGTTGCCGTGCATGGCATACGGAAAAACCTTACCGGTGCGCGCCCAGAGGAAGCCTACGATACGGTGGTGCGTGTCCTGCAGTTCCCGCGGGTGAGTGGGTGTGCCGGCGCGCTCCAGGTAACTCGGCGCCGCATAGACCCCGAGCCGCAGGTCGCCGACGTGCCGCGCCATCAGCGACTGGTCGGTGAGCTCGCCGCCGCGTACGACACAGTCCACGTTCTCGCCGATCAAATCGACCGTCCGATCGCTCACGCCCATGTCCAGCTGAATATCAGGGTACCGCGCGTGGAACTCGGGCAGCGCCGGTACCAGAATCATCCGGGCGAAGGGGCTGGGCACGTCCACGCGCAACCGACCCCGAGGGAGTGCCGAGGCACTGGACAGGCTGGTTTCGGCATCATCCATGTCAGCAAGCAGGCGGACTACGCGTTCATAGTAGGCAGCGCCGTCGGCGGTGACGTTGACCTTGCGGGTGGTCCGGTTGAGCAGCCTGACGCGCAACCTGGCCTCCAACTGCTGCACCAGCTGCGACACTGTGGTCTTGCTCATGTGCAGGGTTTCGGCTGCCTTGGTGAAGCTGCCGGTCTCAACCACGCGGATGAATGCCTTCATCGCATCAAAACGGTCCATCTCTGCTCCAATCTCAAGGATTGTTTGGATTCTACAAACAGTGGTGGGTAGACGCGCCAGTTTATCCGGGAAATGGGGCCGCTTAGATTGATTCCATCGTAAACGACAGGTCGGCTTGGCCTGCTGATGGAGGTATCTCATGACTCAACGTGACGTTGTATTCCCGCCCGGGCGCCAGGCGCTCTACGAACGCAACCGCTACTCGCCGGCGATCCGTGCCAATGGCTTCCTGTTCGTGTCGGGGCAAGTCGGCAGCCGTGAGGATGGCTCGCCCGAGCCGGACCTTGAGGCGCAGGTCCGGCTCGCGTTCGAGAACTTGAACGCGATTCTGAAGGCTGCGGACTGCACCTTCGATGATGTGGTCGACGTCACCGTGTTCATGGTGGATCCGGAGTCGAAATTCGAAACCATCTGGAAAGTCGTCCCGGAGTTCTGGGGAAGCGCACCGCACCCGACGCTGACCGCAGTCGGGGTGACCTGGCTCTACGGCTTCCAGTTCGAAATAAAGGTGATCGCGAAACTGCCAGAGACCACTGATTACTGACCCGATTCGATCGAGTCAGTCACCGTGGCGCGGCCGCTGTGCTGCCGCGCACGATCAGTTCGTAGGGCAGTACGAGATGCGGTGTTTCGAGAGGACGCTTCTCGAACTGCGCCACCAGCATCTCGACTGCCTGCCGGCCGAACGCCTCGGCGGGTTGGGCGATGGTCGTCAACGGCGGGTCGCAGAAGGCAGCGAAGGGGATGTCATCGAATCCGGCGACCGACATATCCTGCGGGACCCGTAAGCCGGATTGGCGGATGCGCTGGATGGCGCCAATCGCCATCTCATCGTTCTCGCAGAAGATCGCTGTGGGCCGGTTCGGGTAACGCAATAGCCGGTCGGCCGCTTCGTAGCCGGCCTGTAAGGTGAAGTTGCCGCGGCAGAGCAGTTCGGGGTCGGCTGCAATGCCGGCCGCGCTGAGTGCATCCTCGTAGCCGGCGATCCGGTCACGCGTCAGCGGACTGCCTTGCGGCCCCTTGATTAGGCCGATGCGACGATGGCCCAGTGCGAGCAGGTGTTCGGTCATCGTGCGGGCGGCGGCGCGGTTGTCCAGGCGCACAGTAGGACAGGGCGGCGTATCGAGCACTTCGCAAGCGTTGACCATAGGCGGCGGATCGTCGCCGTGACGACAGATCTCGCCGAACGGGTTGAAAGCTCGCAACTGAATAACGCCGTCGGCCTGATGGGCGTGGACCAGTTCGGCGTACGCCGTCTCGACGTCCTCCCGACCCCGGGTATCGCACAGCAGCACGCGGTAGTCGAACGCCTGCGCGGCTTCCTGGATGCCACTGATAACGCGGGCGAAGAATACGTTGGCAATAGCCGGAACCAGCACGACGAGGTTACGCGTCTTGCGCGAACGGAATTGTACGGCCATCAGATTGGGGCGGTAGCCAGCCTGCTCGACTGCAGCATGCACACGGTCACGCGTCTGTGGGGAAACCCTTTCGGGCGTTTTCAACGTGCGCGATACGGTGGCAACAGAAACCCCGGCCAGCTCGGCCACCTTGCGAATGTTTGGCATAACTCCTCGGCGGTTGGTGCCGGTCATGGTCAAGACCAGCGAGTGAATAGCGTAACGCACCCGTTGTTTGCGAACAGCGGTTTGACTCATGCGTAACCGTGCGCCATGCCCCTTACCGACGTTGGCTTCGACCAATGGACCCTTTCGGTATCCGTACGTCTCGCAATCCCGTCCATCGCTCGCGCTGCAGCGCCGGGGCGGGAATCGCTTCGAATTTCGCCTCACCCGCTTGACAGTCCCAACTTTAATGCTAGTTTCTGATCGATGTAACCGGTTACATTAGGGTTATCAATCAATTTCAGTTGGGGTGCAAAAGATGGCTACAGCCGGTCGGACCAAGGTTCGAATGGGCATGGTGGGCGGTGGCGAAGGGGCGTTCATTGGTCGGGTGCACCGCCAGGCGATGCGTCTCGACGGGCAGATCGAACTGGTCTGCGGCGCGTTCAGCCGGGATATGGAGAACAACAGACGAAGTGGTGAGTCGCTGCACCTCGATCCCGAGCGATGCTACTCCTCCTGGGAGGCACTACTGACTGGCGAGCAGGCGCGACCAGCCGATCAGCGTATGGAGCTGCTGGCCATTGTCACACCCAATCATCTCCATGCATCCATTGCCGAGGCTGCGCTGCGTGCGGGCTTCCATGTGTTTTCCGAGAAGCCGGCTGCATTGTCGTTGGCCGACGTGCAGAACTTGGCCGCCACGCTGGCTAGCAGCGGCTATTTCTATGGTTTGGCCCATACCTACCAAGGCTATCCGATGGTCTGGCAGGCGCGGCATATGGTGCAAACCGGTGTGCTTGGAAACCTGCGAAAGCTCTATGTCGAGTACCCGCAGGGCTGGCTGAGCGAGGACCAGGCCGGACGTGGGAACAAGCAGGCGGCCTGGCGAGGTGAGCCGGAGCAGGCCGGACCGAGCGGCTGCATGGGAGACATTGGAATCCATGCGTTCAACCTTGCCGAGTTCGTCAGCGGCCAGCGTATCGAGCGCCTATGTGCCGATTTGGGTGTTCACGTAGAAGGTCGGCAACTCGACGACGATGGCGCCGTGCTGTTCCAGACCGATAAGGGCGTCGGTGGCGTGCTTATCGCCAGCCAGGTCTGCGCCGGGGAGGAAAACGCCTTGAGGTTGCGCCTGTATGGCGACCGAGGCGGTATCGAATGGCGGCAAGAGGAGCCGAACAGCCTGGTCCATCGACCACTTGGAGAGTCGCTGCGAGTGCTGCGTGCCGGTGTTGACCAGCACTGGCTATGCGATGAAGCCCTTCGACGGTTGCGCCTGCCTGCCGGGCACCCGGAGGGCTATCTCGAGGCCATGGCCAATCTTTATAACGACTTCGCCGCTGGCATCCGCACTGGAGTGCCACCCGATGTGCCCGGTATTGAGGCGGGTCTGCGCGGTATGGCCTTCATCGAGACGGTGATTGCCAGTCATCGCAGCGATAGCAAGTGGACGACATTCGCAGCCATTGAATGATAGGTACGCACATGGAGCACGCTATGACACACAGTAGTATTCGCGGCCCAGCCATCTTCTTGGCGCAGTTTCTTGGGCCGGAAGCGCCGTTCGACAATCTTTCAAATCTGGTCGGCTGGGCGGCATCGCTCGGCTATTGGGGGGTTCAGCTGCCAACGCTCGGCACGCAGTGCCTGGACCTGAAACGAGCCGCCGAGAGCCAGACCTACTGTGACGAGCTAAAGGGGATTTGCGCTGAAGCCGGGGTCGAAATCAGCGAACTGTCGACCCATCTGCAAGGCCAACTGGTTGCGGTGCATCCGGCATTCGACGATCTGTTCGATGACTTCGCACCGGTCGAATTACGTGGCAAACCGAAGGCCCGCACCGATTGGGCCATTGAGCAATTGCACCTCGCCGCGAAAGCCAGTCAGCGTTTGGGGCTTACCGCTCATGCAACCTTCTCTGGCGCGCTATTGTGGCCCTACATGTATCCCTGGCCGCAGCGACCAAGTGGCCTGATCGAGGAGGGCTTCGCCGAATTGGCCCGTCGCTGGCGTCCCATCCTCGACGCGTTCGATGAAGCCGGTGTGGACCTGTGCTTCGAGATCCATCCCGGCGAGGACCTGCACGACGGCGCCTCGTTCGAGCGCTTTCTCGAGGCGGTCGGCCATCACCCTCGCGCAAAGATTCTCTACGACCCCAGCCACCTGCTTTTACAGCAACTGGACTACCTCGGCTTTATCGACCGCTACCACGAACGCATCGGCATGTTTCACGTCAAGGACGCCGAGTTCCGTCCGGATGCACGCTCTGGCGTTTACGGCGGCTATCAGGACTGGGTCGAGCGCCCCGGCCGGTTTCGTTCGCTGGGGGACGGTCAGGTCGATTTCAAACAGATCTTCAGCAAGTTGACGCAGTACGGCTACGACGGCTGGGCGGTACTCGAGTGGGAGTGCTGCCTCAAGGACGCTGCGCAGGGGGCAGAGGAAGGCGCCCATTTTATCCAACAGCAGTTGATCAACCGCGCCACGCGGGCATTCGACGATTTCGCCGGGGTTGCAAGCAGCGCCTCGAGAAATCGCCGGCTGCTGGGACTCGATTAAGGCGCTTCGCTAACAAACGTGCACAACAACAAGGACAAGACCATGAGCACACTCAATGTACGGCTGAGCCTGATGATGTTCCTGCAGTTCTTCATCTGGGGCGGATGGTTCGTCACTCTCGGCACCTTTCTGGCTAACAACCTGGGCGCAAACGGCAGCCAGATCGGCATGGCGTTCTCGACTCAGTCGTGGGGCGCGATTCTGGCGCCGTTCGTGATCGGGCTGATCGCCGATCGCTACTTCAACGCCGAGCGACTGCTGGCCATTCTTCACCTGGTTGGCGCCGTGCTGTTGTTTCAGCTTTATCGGGCGACTGATTTCGGGGTGTTCTACCCCTACGTACTGGGCTACATGATCGTCTACATGCCGACCCTGGCACTGGTGAATGCCGTGGCCTTCCGGCAGATGCGCGACCCGGCGCAGGAGTTTTCGAAGATCCGCGTATGGGGCACGGTGGGCTGGATCATTGCCGGATTGGTCATCAGCTTCCTGTTCGGTTGGGATTCCCAGCAAGCCATCGCAGGCGGTGCTTTGCGCAACACCTTCCTGATGTGCGCCATCGCGTCGGCACTGCTCGGGCTGTACAGCTTCAGCCTGCCAAGCACGCCGCCGCTGGCTCGGCGAGAGCAGGGCGGCCTGAAGGAAATGCTCGGGCTGGATGCGCTCAAGCTGCTGAAGGACCGCAGCTTCGCGATCTTCTTCCTCGCCTCGGTGTTGATCTGCATCCCGCTGGCCTTCTATTACCAGAACGCCAACCCGTTTCTCGCCGAGATCGGCGTCGACAACCCGACCGGCAAGATGACCCTGGGGCAGATTTCCGAAGTGCTGTTCATGCTATTGCTGCCGCTGTTCATCCAGCGTTTCGGCATCAAGAAAACGTTGCTGCTGGGCATGCTCGCCTGGACGTTGCGCTACGCATTGTTCGCTTACGGTAACAACGGGGACCTGCTCTTCATGCTGGTTGCCGGGATCGCCTTGCACGGGATCTGCTACGACTTTTTCTTCGTGTCCGGGCAGATCTATACCGACGCCAAGGCCGGCGAAACCTTCAAAGGTTCAGCGCAAGGGTTGATCACATTGGCGACTTACGGCGTCGGCATGCTGATTGGATTCTGGGTCGCCGGGAAAGTGACCGATCATTTTGCCACGGTCGAGGGGCACGACTGGCAGAACATCTGGCTGTTCCCCGCGGTGTTCGCGCTTGGCGTGTTCCTGACATTCCTGCTCGCGTTTCGCGAACAGCGCCCAGCGGGCCTATCGACAGCTGCCAAGACTGCTTGAAGTCGCCGAATCAGGCGTCAGCTTGTGTGCTGACGCCTGATCGAGTGTCGCACCCGCCCGGTACTACGCGCCTCGCTGGAGAACGGCAGGGTTGATCAGCTCGATACGCGGCCATGCGAGAGCGTGCAGGGAATTCGCGCTGATCGTCGAAAGCGAGGTGGGCCCAGGGGCACGGTTCACCCTCTGGCTCCTTGGTTCGGAAGGCGAGCCACCCCCGCAGACTCAGAAATAGCGGCGTTTGGCTGAAGACGGATCAGCCAATATCATGCGCCGCGGGTCAGCTTGAACATTCGTTCGATCACAGGGGAACCAAAGCCCAAGAGGTAATGGTCTTAGCGCCTAGTGAACGGCGTTGAACGATGCCCTTTTGCGTTTGATTGCCTCCCGTGCGGCACGCAGTTTTGCCTGAGGCGATACTTTCCACTTTATCCAAAGGAACGACAGATGAGTCTCGACCTCAACGCAGGACGCCTGCCTGACGAACAAACACTGACCAACATCCCTCGCCTGATCTCGCGCTATTACAGCGAGCGGCCCGACCCCTCCGATCCGGCGCAGCAGGTCGCGTTTGGCACTTCTGGCCATCGTGGTTCCTCGCTGAAGAACAGCTTCAATGAGTGGCATATTCTGGCCGTGACCCAGGCGATCTGTGACTACCGGCGCGAGCAGGGCATCGATGGCCCAATCTTCGTCGGCATGGACACCCATGCGTTGTCCGAGCCGGCCTTCGTTTCCGCTTTGGAAGTGCTGGCGGCCAACGGTGTCGAGACACGCATCGATGCTGGCTGCAGCGAAACCAGTGGCGAGCCCGGCTACACGCCGACTCCGGCCATCTCCAACGCCATTCTCGAATACAACGCCGGCCGTAGCAGTGGTCTGGCCGATGGCATCGTCATCACCCCGTCGCACAACCCACCCGCTGACGGCGGCTTCAAATACAACCCCACCAATGGCGGTCCGGCTGATACGGGCGTGACCAAGTGGATTCAGGATCGCGCCAATGCGCTGTTGGTCGCCGGGCTCAAGGGCGTTCAGCGGATGGATTACGCCCAAGCGCTGAAGGCACCCACCACCCAGCGCTTCGATTTCATCGAAAGCTACGTGGGCGGCCTGGATCAGGTGATCGATCTCGAAGCGATTCGCGGCTCGGGTCTGAAGTTTGGCGTCGATCCGCTCGGCGGTGCCGGCGTGCACTACTGGACGCGCATTGCTGAACGCTACGGACTGCCGCTCGAGGTGCTTTCGACACGTGTCGATCCAACCTTCCGCTTCATGCGTCTGGACTGGGACGGCAAGATCCGCATGGATTGCAGTTCACCGCACGCCATGGCCGGGCTGATCGAGAACAAGGACCGCTTCGATGTGTCTTTTGCCTGCGATACCGACCACGACCGCCATGGCATCGTCGCGCGTTCCGTAGGGCTGCTGAACCCCAACCATTACCTGGCCGTGGCCATCGAATATCTATTCACCCATCGCCCCGAGTGGAGCGCGCAAGCCGGCATTGGCAAGACGCTGGTGTCCTCGTCGATGATCGATCGGGTCGCGCAAGGCATCGAGCGCAAAGTGGTGGAAGTGCCAGTGGGCTTTAAATGGTTCGTCGATGGCTTGATGGACGGAAGCCTCGGCTTCGGTGGCGAAGAGTCTGCGGGCGCGTCGTTCCTGCGCAAGGCCGGTAAAGCATGGTCGACAGACAAGGACGGTCTGATCCTCGGCCTGTTGGCTGCCGAGATCACCGCAGTGACCGGCAAGGATCCGGGCGAGCGATACCAAGCGCTCACCGAGCGTTTCGGCGCACCGGTCTACCAGCGTATCGATGCGCCGGCTGATCGCGAGCAGAAGGCCAAGCTGAGCAAGCTCAACGCATCACAGGTCACTGCGGCTGAGCTGGCTGGTCAACCGATCAAACAGATTCTCACCGAGGCGCCGGGCAACGGCGCGGCAATCGGCGGGCTCAAAGTGGTCACCGATAACGGCTGGTTCGCTGCACGGCCATCCGGCACTGAAGACGTCTACAAGATTTATGCGGAAAGCTTCGAAGGCGAGGCGCACCTCAAGCGCATCCAGGAAGAAGCCAAAGCATTGGTCGACGGCGTGTTGGCCGGGTAATCGGCACCTGGCAGTTCGCTACGGTCGGGCTCCTGCGATAACGGAGCCGACCCTCCCTAGCACTGGCGATAGCCGCTCCATTGCCACCTTCGCTCACTAAATGACTTGGCCAATGACCGGGATTATCCCGATGTCGTTTTTACGGTCTTTACCGAGTGCCTTGCCCATTTCACGCCGTCACTCAATCGAGTGAGAACATCCATAGCGGACTACACGGCATGCTTCGTGAGATGTTCCGCACTATGGTCGCTGGCGAGTGCCGTCGCGCTAGCCATGTCCTTGCTGAAGTGTATTTTCGACAAGGTATCAAACCTGTCGCCTCAAGCAGTCCTGGCTTAAGACGTGAAAATGCACTTGGCTTCCGAATATATGAAACGTATCATTTGCGCTTATGAATCATATGCGGGATGACCAATGGGCATTGTGAACATCGAGGATGACCTACACGATCAATTGCGCAGGGCAGCCAAAGTATCCTGCCGTTCGATCAACGCGCAGGCGGCCTTCTGGATCAAGGTGGGCATGCTATCTGAGACCAACCCTACGCTCAGTTTCAACGAGATTATCCAACGCGAACTCAGTGGCGCTGGTGTTTCGGCTCAGCCATTGACCATGAACTACCTATGATCAAGCAACCCCAGGAATTGGCGCTGCTCGCTGAAGCCGGCCGGCTGCTTGCGTCCGTATTCGAACTGTTGGATCGAACCCCGCTGATTGGTATGTCGACGCTTCAGATCGATGAAATGGTTGAGAACTTCATCGTCCGGGACCTGCAAGCCCGACCGGCCAGCAAAGGTCAATATGGCTATGGCTTTGTGCTGAATTGCTCAATCAACGACGTGGTTTGCCATGGCGTTCCGTCTCAATCGGAAGTGCTTCGAGATGGCGACATCGTTAATCTCGATATCACCCTGGAAAAGAATGGCTATATCGCCGATTCGAGCAAGACCTATCTTGTGGGGGAAGTCAGTCCAGCCGCCAAACGCTTGGTCCAAGTCACCTACGAAGCCATGTGGAAGGGTATTCGGGCGGTTCGTCCAGGTGCCCGGCTTGGTGATATTGGGTCGGCAATCGAGCGTCATGCCAAGCGCAACAGTTATTCGGTGGTGCGTGAATATTGCGGCCATGGCATCGGCCGCGAGATGCACGAGGAGCCTCAGGTGCTGCACTTCGGTAAGCCAGGCACCGGGCTCGTCCTGCGAGAGGGCATGGTTTTTACCATCGAGCCGATGCTCAATCGAGGCGCGCGGAATGTCAGAACCAAGGCAGACGGATGGACCGTTGTCACTAAGGACGGATCGCTTTCTGCACAGTTCGAGCACACCGTTGCCGTCACCGCTTCCGGCGTTTCGGTGCTGACTTTGCGACCTGATGAACTAGGCATGACTACCAAGGCTAAAAGCGTCGGGTAGAGCATCTTTCAGCCGGAACTAGCATTCGGGCTGGGTTGAGTCATATGCGGACGAAGTTTTGCTCAGAGTGCCAAAACAGAGCCGACTTAAGTCCGCGGCGCCGTGGTCAGCTTCGTTCATCAGGTTTTTGAGCGTTAAGACACAGGGCTTTGGAGTGCCATAGCGGCTTGACGGGTAAAGTGATCGTTTTACACTGAGCCCATGGATAAGCGCGAAGAAATGATCGTGGGCGCGGCCCGCATGTTCGACTCAGAGGGGTTCCGAGGAATCGGGATCGACCGTGCGCTCGCGCCTTCCGGTGCCTCCACCCGCACGCTCTACAAGCACTTCGGCTCACGAGACGGGCTGGTCATCGCGGTGCTCGAAGCGAGGCATCATGCATTCATGATGCAACTCGAAGCGCAGTCAGCGGACGTCAATCCGGTTGCGTCGCTTTTCGATACGCTGCGGCAGTGGATAGATGAGCACGGTGCGCGAGGATGCATGCTGCTGCGCGCTCGCAGCGAATACGCCGAAGCCAACGGCGCAATCGTGTCACTGGTTCTTCATCAGAAGAATGAGTTCCGTAACGAAGTTGAAAGACGCGTTAAAAGCGCCCTTGGGCAGGAGAGCCCGGCGCTTTCCACCCAAGTATGGCTACTGTTCGAAGGCGCCACTGCCGCGGCCAGTGTGACAAGCGTTTCGGTGATCGACGACGCCAAGGCTGCCGCATTGTTGCTTCTCGAACACTGCCGAGCAGCGCACCCATGAGCCGCGGTCTGAACCTCGTCGCCGCGGCCTTCGCCCTGACAGCACTATCCTATGGTCTCGCACGTTTTGCCTACGGGCTCCTTCTGCCGCAAATTCGCGAGGACCTAACCCTCGATGTAGCCGTGGCCGGATGGATTGGTGGCAGTGCCTTTGCCGCTTATTGCGTGGGTATCGTCTTCGCCTTTCTAAGCGCTGCCAAACTCGGTCCACGCACGATCGCTTGCTCGGCCGGCCTGGCTGCTACCGTTGGCATGGGGCTCGTTTTTTTTGCATGGTCGGGTTGGGCGCTGGGCCTAGGTATTACGCTTGGCGGCGTAAGCACTGGCCTGACGTCGCCTCCGCTAGCGTCCGCGGTTGCAGCCCGGTTCGGTGACGAAGACCGGCCCAAAGCCAATGGAGCGATCAACGCCGGAACGGCTGCAGGCATCGTATTTTCAGGCGCGGCAGCCTTGATGGCCGCTGGTGCGTGGCGTGAGCTTTACGCCATGTTCGCGCTGTCTGGTGCAGGTGTAACGGTGTGGCTCTGGTTCGCCGTCCCGCCGCGCGCCAATGGCAAAGGTCCACAGCGGTTTTCCCTCAACATTCTCGGTCGGCCCGGCCTTCCTGCGCTTTGTGTAAGCGCTTTTTTGATGGGCTTGTCCAGCACTGCAATCTGGACGTTCGGCGCGGATATCTTGCGCAATGAATTTGGCTTTACCGACGCCCGCATTGCATGGGCCTGGGTAGCGCTGGGCGTGGCCGGCATCAGCGGATCGCTGACCGGTATTCTGGTCAACCGCTTCGGTACGGGGCGAGTCCATGGGTTTGCACTGCTGGGAATGGCGCTTGGTACCGTAGGATTGGCGACAGCTTCCATTTCGCCTGTTTACGGCGCTGCAGCCATGGGCGTATTTGGCGCTGCCTATATCGTCTCGACGGGAGCCTATCTGATCCAAGGTATCAACCTGCTTCCGGACCGTCCCGACCTGGGCCTGGGCATTCCTTTTCTTGTCCTTGCGATTGGCCAGGCTATTGGCACGCCGCTATTCGGCGCCACGTTGGCTGCTACGAGTTCCCTTAATGCGTTAATCGCATCGGCGGTGGTGGCGTGTCTAGCGATCGTCATCCGGCCGCGAGGGAGCGGAGCGGACTTATCACTTCAGCAGATTGGAGGTTCCTAAGCAGGGCATCGCGACGCCTTGGCGGTTGTCCCGTTTCCTGGTCTATTTTCAGAGGACGGCCGTGATAGTTTTTTAGCTAAAACACAATATGAGGCGAAGCGATGTTGGATTTGCCGTTTACGTCGGTTATCGAAGGGGCTGCTGTCCGATGGGGGCGATGTGGTAGCGGCGCGCCTTTGGTCGCTCTCCACGGCACACCTTTCTCCTCCCAGGTTTGGCGCAGAATCGTCCCCCACCTGATCGACAAAAGGACCGTGTACTACTTCGACATGGTGGGATACGGGCAGTCCGAAATGAGGGAGGGCCAAGATGTCTCCCTGGCAGTCCAGAACAGGGTTCTCGCTGCGCTCTTCGATGAGTGGGATATCAGCCGACCTGACGTTCTGGCGCACGATTTTGGCGGGGCAACAGCTCTTCGTGCTTACTATCTGAACGGGCTGCGCTATTCGTCTCTGACGATCTTCGACGCTGTGGCTTTAACACCATGGGGCTCACCTTTCGTCCAGCATGTTCGCCAGTACGAGGCGGCATTCGCTGGTATGCCTGACTATATGCACCAGGCCTTGCTAAGGGCATATCTGCAAACAGCTGCGTGTAATCCGCTTTCCGAGGAGACAATGCATGTCTACCTCACACCATGGCTGGGAGCCGTCGGGCAAGCAGCCTTCTATCGGCAGATAGCGCAAATGGATGAAAGGTTTACTGACCAAGTTCAAGGGCGGTATGGCGCAATGGATTGTCCTGTTGCGGTCTTATGGGGACAGCAAGATGCTTGGATTCCATTCGAGAAGGGAAGGGCCCTCGCGGAGCTGATCTCGGATCAGCCCTGTTCTTTGGTACAAAATTCCGGGCATCTCATGCAAGAGGATCGCCCAGAAGCGATCGTAGCAGCGGTACTCAAACAAATCGGCTCCACTTGAATTCGAATGTCTGCTTTGGCCGAAAGCCGATAGCTGCTAAGGGCAGCAATCGGCCAAAAGTGAAAGAATCACTCAGGGAGGAAATAAATTCGTCCTCTTTCTAGGCTGACCATTCCCCGCTAGGCGCCAAAGCCTCCGTCTATGGTTTGCATCGAGCCGGTAATCATCGCCCCATGAGGCCCGGCGATGAAGGCAACGAGTTCCGCGATTTCCTCGGCACTCGCATGGCGCTTTATCGCCATGAAACTGTGCATTGTCGCTGCCATCGGGCCGTCCGATGGGTTCATGTCGCTGTCCGTCGGGCCAGGCTGGACGCTGTTAACAGTGATGCCGCGGTCGCCGAAATCGCGCGCCAGGCCCCGGACCATGCCCTGTATAGCCGATTTGGTCATGGCATACGCCGCACCGCCCGCGAAGGGCATGCGGTCGCCATTGACCGAGCCGATGACGATGATCCGGCCTTGGTCGTTCATGCTCCGCGCCGCCTCGACCGCCGCGTGATAAGGCGCGCGGACATTCACGTCGATCAGCCGATCGATGTCGTCGGCATTCAGCGTCAACGGATCGCCCATGATCAGGGAGCCGGCGTTGATGACCAGGATGTCGAGCGAGCCGCGGCTGGCCACGGTACTGATCAGCTTGGCGCGGTCGGCGCTGTCGGTCTGAATGGGCTCGGCGTCGGTTTGCGCGGCGAGCGTGTCCGCGGCGTCCTTCGACCCGGCGTAGGTGAAGGCGACCTTGGCGCCATCGGTTGCGAAACGACGCACGATTGCCGCGCCGATCCCGCGGCTTCCGCCGAGGACGAGGACGTTCTTTGCTGTGAAATAAGTCATAACGGGTCTCTTGGGTAGGATAGTGCTGTGCCTCGGCGCAGCGCGGTCGGCTTACGGACTTCAGGCCGGTTCAGGTTAGTTGTAGGCTCGGGAATGCTGATGGACGCTTGGCCGCGCGCAGCGGAGGCGCTGGCTCACGCGTCAAGACCGCGGCCAGGCGAGCGCTCAGTTCCCGGCATCGACGAAGCCGCGAACCCGTTCGATGGTCGCTGCAGGGTTTTCTTCCATGATCCAGTGACCGGAATCGGGAATGACTCCCTCTTCGACGTCTTCAGCGGCAAACCGCATGACGGTTGCCATCATCGGGCCGAAGGATTTCTCGCCACCCAGCGCCAGTACAGGCATCTTCAGCTTTCCGCCCTGGGCAATGAACGCTCGGTTGTCGGCGGCGTCCTGGTCGAATGCCGCGAACTGGGCAAAGCCTGAATGCATGGCGCCGGGTAGCGCATAAAGGCGCGCATAGTGCTCGCGTGAGGCCTCGCTGAAGCGTGCCGGCGTGGCCGAGAATTCATTCCAGAAACGGTCGAGGTAGATACGCTCCCGCCCAGCGACGAGTCGCTCCATGTCCGGCCCACCGAAGCGGAAATGCCAGAGCAACGGGCTTTGCAGAATGTCTTCCCACGGGCCCACGCCTGGAAGCGGCGCGTCAATCAATACGAAGCGGCGGACCCGCTCGGGATGTTGCGCTGCGAAGGCATAGCCGACCATGTTGCCAATGTCGTGGGTCACCAGATCGATCTGATCCACCTCCAGCCGGACGAGCACCGCCTGTAGGTCGCCAGCCTGCGTTTTCTTGTCGAAGCCGCCAGCCGGCTTGGACGAGAGCCCAAGCCCACGCAGATCCGGAACGATCACCGTATGGTCTCGCATCAGCTCGGCAGCCATCGGCGACCACATGTCGCCTGTTTCGCCATAGCCGTGCAGCAGAACGACGGCAGGACCGCTGCCCCCGACCCGAACGTGAATAGTGACGTCGTCTCGTTGCACGTCTATCGTGCGAAAGTCGCTCGGATAAGGCGCGACCTGCGCCTGAACGGATGCCGCGCAAAACAGCAGTGCCGCGCCGGCCGTTGCCAAGAAGCGAACCATGGTGTTTCTCCGCTGATGACGGTTGCCGGTTGGCTCGTCTCGTGGGCATCAAGATGCGCCTGTTACACCGCACCGACTAGACGGACAAATTCGAAACAGGCTGTCGGGATTTCCGAACAATGATGAAGCTATCCGATGTGTCGGTATTCGTCGCCACGGCCGAGGTCGGCTCGATCACGTCGGCCGCGCGGCGGCTGGGGCTTGCCAAATCGGTGGTCAGCGAGCGGTTGGCGGCGCTGGAGCGTGACCTAGGCGTGCAGCTGATCCAGCGCACCACCCGGAAATTGTCGCTGACCGAGAGCGGCCGATGCTTTCTGCCGCGCGCACAGCGCATCCTTCGCGAAGCCGAAGAGGCTGCCGCCGAGCTGGCCGTGCGTAGCGGAACGCTCAGCGGCCCGCTGCGTCTTGCGGCGCCCGTCAGCTTCGGCATCCTCCATTTCGGCCCGGCGCTGTACCGGTTTCTCGCCCAGTACCCGGAAATCGACGTGTCACTGGAGCTAGACGACCGGTTCGTCGACGTCGCCGCCGAGGGCTTTGATGCGGTATTGAGGCATGGCGTAGTGGGCGATACGCGGCTGATCGCCAAACGGCTGACCGTCAGCCGCCGCGAACTCGTCGCCTCACCGGCTTATCTCGCAGAACACGGTTGCCCTGGTTCGCTCGACGAGCTCGCTTCGCACCGCGGCATCCTGTATTCGAACCGGGACAGCGATTGGCGCTTTGCGACCGGGAAGGGGTGGTCAGTGGTACGGCCGGCGGCCGGGCTGCGGGTCAACAACGGCATCGTCATGCGGGATGCTGCAATCGCCGGGCTGGGGATCGCGTTGTTGCCGACCTTTTTCGTCCACGAAAGCCTCGAGAGCGGGGCGCTGACGTCGATGGACATCGGCGTCCGGGCAGAAGGAGCCGAGCTATTCCTGACGTATCCGCCCGGTCACAGGAGTTCCGCAAAAATAAGGGCCCTCGCCGACAGCTTGCGCCAGAGTTTCGGTGATCCGCCGTATTGGGATCGGGACGACCCGCCGTGAGCCCGCGCCAGCCAGCGGGCATGATGCCGGGTAGCCCTGGGGCTCGGCAGGCGAGGAGACTTGTATCCATGGCAATTATTTGTTCGCACAGAAATCGCTCAATAACTTTGCTGCTGCAGGTGTGCATCGTCTGCTTTTGACCGGCCGCAAGCGTCGCTTTACAGGAGCGATGTTTGACGATTCCGCTCCATGATCGGCATATGAAGTGGCCATGCTCGTATAGGTTCGTCAGGCGCAGTTTCAATCGCGTAACCCATGGGTCTCTCAGCTGTGAGTCGCGGGTCAGCCCGTCATCGCTAGGTGCACCGAACTCCGGTGTATCTGTGATCTGTGGAAGCTCTTCAGCCTTTGGGCGCACGGGAGCAGCAATGGACGTTGGCACGCCGTATTCATTCAGGAATAGTTACCCCAACGGGCATATCCCACGAGGCAGTGGCCACTCAGTCGTTGTTGAGCTGCAGTTGCTCTCGTTGCCAGCGTTTAGGCGTGGTGCCGACAAGCTTGCTGAACATCCGGCTGAAGTGAGACTGGTCAGCGAAGCCACACTCCAGGCTTATCCGGCAGAGCGAAAGTGAGCCATCGGCCAGCAGTTCCTGAGCGCGGCGAACCCGCCATTGCAAAGACCAATCTTGCGGCGACATTCCGGTGGCTTTCTTGAACGCTCGGGAGAAATGGCTTCGGGACATCGCGCACTGCTCAGCAACATCAGCTATGAACAGCTTGGCGTGCACACTGCCGGCCAGGATTTCCTTGGCCTTACGCTCTTGCCAAGGCGCAAGAGCGATGCGCTCCTGGCTAACCGATGCTTGGGTTTGGTAGCGCTCCAGCAGGTGTTGGCATAGACGTCGGCCGACCTGGCAGAGCGTGTCGGGGTCGGAGCGCTCGTCCGACTCGAGTACGGCGTGCAGGCTAAGCGCGAGGTGGTAGGTCTCGGTATCCAGCGTGGCGGTATTCATGACGTGTCTCCGTGAGAAGTGGAGACAGCTTGCGGCTGGCACTACAGGCGAGTCCTTTGCTTTTCCTTAAAAGAACTTAAGAGGTCAGGCGGGTCGATAGAGGGGTAGGGTGAAATAGAACAGGCTCCTGTCGTTACGTCCCTGTGTGAAACCAAGCCTGCCGCCGTGAGCGGCAATGATCGACGAGCAAATCGACAGGCCCATGCCCATACCGGTCGCCTTGGTGCTGAAGAATGTCTCGAAGATCCGGCCCTGTTTGTCGAGAGGTACTCCAGGGCCGGAGTCCTCGACCATCACCAGCATCTCCTCGGCTGCAACTTGCATCTGGATGCCCAGGCAGCGGGTGCGCGGAGGCAGCGCCTGCA